>NZ_JBXEQE010000026.1:0-108299 GCF_056858335.1 Agaribacillus sp. DX54 | reverse complement strand
AGCAATCAAGTATGTAAGTCTCTATTCTGGGAAAGAAACCTCTCATCTGATTCCAAGTGTTCCAGTAACTTGTAAACGGACTTTAGATTATACACCATTTGCGGACTGCAATCATCAATTTCAATCTTGTTAAGCACCCGAAGGATTGCATTTTTGTAGTCACGTAATTCTTGAATTCCGGATATCGGAATTTTAATCTTTAATTGATTTTCGTTTTGATTATATTCTATCATGACTTATAAAATTGGTAAAACAGCGTTAGTTGTATTTTACAATCACACGGATTGTGCGATACCACTATAATGATCAAAAAATCAAAGGAGGTGAGATAATAGGTGGTTTCCTACCACGAATTGATGTATCTTACTACGGAGTGTGGTATTTAACACTATTTGCGGCTTGTGCATGCAAACTTTAAAGGCTTTGTAAGCACACTGGAAATTAATATATTTGGTTTATGGAACATAAAACAAAACAACCGCCAAAACACATGGGAAGAAATATCGGCCGGATGCGTGAAATGTTGGGTATTAAACAAGATGTGGTTGCCGATAAACTTGGCCTTAGCCAGCAAAAAATCTCCAAAATTGAGCAAAGCGAAACCGTTGATGACGAAACCTTGGAAAAAATGGCCGAAGCATTAGGTGTCACCAAAGAGGCCATTCAAAGCTTCGATGAAGAATCCGTTGTTTACAATATTGTGACAACAAATAATGGATCGATTAATGGCCGGAATTTTCATTGCGATTTTAACCCAATTGATAAGTGGGTAGAGGCAATTGATAAAATTGAAAAATTGCATGAAGAATTGCTAAAAAGCGAGAGGGAAAAGGTAGCGATACTGCAAAAGATGTTGGATGAAAAGAAGTGAGTTAACTCACTTGTAATCATTCTAACCTTGATCCCTTTTACCTTTATAGGTAATGACCAGGAGGATTGTATATCGGTTATTTCTAACAGAGGTTACCCTGTTTTCCATAGGTTAACATAGAGCAATCTTTTTTACGACCCAAAAGCATAATACACCATTCTTACCACATCGCGATACAACAATTACCTGATCCCAGCGATTAAGCCCTTCAGTTGGTTAGGCTATTACACAAAGTTCTAGGCTCGTGTCTGTCGCTTTGCTATTTCTATTGTCAAAATAAGGGAGCTTTAAATGCCAGATAGGCAAGAAATTTGATAGGTCAAGCCCTTATGGATATTATTAGCAATGGCATTAAATCTGTTGTTCGTAGGTATGATAGTAAAAAATGGTTAGAAGTATTTAAAATATGAAAAATTAAAGCTTACAAGATATCTTTTTTACAATCTCCTAAAAAGGTATTTTCAAGTATCTTATTGTTATTATAATTTTGAGTATAAAATTTAACAGCAATGGTAAAAACAAGCCACACAGCGCAAGAACCATCGGAATCGACATTTTTGATGAAGTCAAAGAGTGATTTTAGGCAGGAGCTTATGAAAAGGATTGACGATGGAAAATCAATACTTAAACCCTCGGTCAAAAATGCGTCCCTTTTAGCAAAAGTCAGGAAACAATTCTCAATGTGGAATGATTACAATTTGGAATTGCTAAAAGTGTCTTTCAATAAGCCGGACAATGAGTACAGAAAGAATTATAGCAATGCCGGGAAATTAAGAAGTTCAACTCTTAGAAAAGTATTGACAAATTCGGAACAAGAAATTAAAGACTTCCGTTACAAGTTCAATTCCAAATTGGATAACTTGGAAAAGTTAGTTCAAAAAATTGAACTGCTTAGATCCAGCCAGTCTGATGAAATGCAAATGAAAAACCTTCCAAACCAATTGGATAAATCCAAAATATTCATTGTTCATGGACATGATAATTCAGTTAAGATTGAAACGGCAAGATTTATTGAGAAATTAGGTTTCGAACCAATTATTCTGCATGAGCAAGTCAGTTCTGGGAAGACAATAATAGAAAAAATTGAAAAATATTCGAATGTGGGTTTTGGAATCGTACTTTACACTCCCTGTGATTTGGGAGCCAAGAAAGGGCAGGAATCTAGCTTAATGAATAGGGCGAGACAGAATGTTGTGTTTGAGCATGGGTTTCTAATCGGTAAAATAGGACGCGAAAATGTTACGGCATTGGTTAAGGGCAATGTAGAAACTCCCAATGATATTTCAGGTGTAGTTTATATCTCCATGGAAGAAGACTGGAAGCTTGAATTGGCCAAGGAGCTTAAAAACAGCGGTTATTTTGTTGATATGAATCTGGTAGTTTAGATTTTGAAGCCTAAACTGAAATCTGTCTGTCCTAGGAACTTTGGACCTAAGCTCCCAAATTTTATAACTAATTGCATTTAAGATTGGGGAATCGGCAGCTATTACTATTTTAAAATTTCAATTACAAATTAATGCTTTGTACTCCTAAACCAAAAACATACAAACATTGCATGAGATATGGTTTATACACATACATGCTTAGCAATTAAGAGTAACTATGGAAAACTTCAAAATTAACAATGAGTACGAAATAAAACTGAACAAAAATACTGGCCAATGGGACACTTTTCAGAGTGGTGAATTAATTTCTAAAAAAGTAGAAAAGTTATTCAAATATTATTCCTTGAATTTATTTAATGTCGAAGCCCTGTTGAATCATTACTTTTATTTATCTGATCCAGGAAATTTTAACGACCCTTTTGATTGTAACATAAATTTAATTGAAGATGTTGAAAGGATTAAAAAATTTGAGACAGTTAAAAGAAACAAATATAAGAATATTGGTATAGCTTCATTTTCTGAAACAATCAACAACCACTTGATGTGGGCACATTATACTAACAATTATAACGGATTTGCACTTGAGTTTATGGGTGATGGTATCAAAGTAAACTTGAATATAGAGAAAGTAAAAAGACATACTTTGACTAGAGTAATTTACCTTGAAAATCCGCCAAAGATTTTAAAGAATTATCCATTTGCTGAACATTATATTTTCACGACCAAATTAAAGCATTGGGCCTATGAAAAGGAATGGCGAATAATCACGGAACTAAAATCCAATAGTAGAAATTTGGAATATGCACCCGAAAATGTTAAAGGTATTTATATCGGATACAATGTTCCTGATGGCAACAAAAGTGCATATCGTCTATTATTAGAAATACAGGAGATCAGATTTCCCAAAGTTCCGGTTTATGTAGTATATCCTCATCCCACAGACCTTAAACTAGAATTTGAAAAAGTGTGTAATTAACCTTTTGTGGCTGCGTAGCAACACTATTATATCAAACGTTAAGACTAACAAATGAATATAAATTTTGCATAATGAACCTTTTTATCAGGAGTTTCTTACTTTAAGCATGTTTAGGTAACTTGGCTAATATTTATTTCTGTAGAGATTTTGGTTGCAATCATAAAATGAAAAACAACAAGGACATAATTGATTTCACAAGGAAAGTAATTGATCACATCGAAGATTTGGATAATTGGGTCGATGGTCATTTAAAAGAAATCAAGGATTACTCCGATACTGCATCTGATATTGTTGGGCCTATTAAGTCCTTTGTTTCAGTTGTCAGATTTATAAAAACTCGAAAATTCAAATCCTTTCTTAATTCATATGGACGGAAGATAAAGAATAATAAAGGAGTTATAGATGATAAGTTTGCTGAAAAACTAAAAAAGCATCTTGAAAAGAAACGTAATCTAAATCTAATCTATGAAAGTATAGATTCCGCTGTACAATCAAATTCAATCTATAGTGCATCTTGTATTGGTTATTTATGTGGTTCCATTGTAGCTAACCTTCATGAATCCAGCAACAAGATTTTAATTCTTATCAATGCTTTCAAGAATTTAAATGATTTTGAACTATACTCTTCAGCTCTAATTCTAGAGAAAATTAAAGACTGGACACGTATTCAAAATCTTGAAGAATTAAATGTCCATTCTATTGGCACGATAAGCGAATACACCATTGCAAAATTGAAGAATCTACAAATTGTAGAATCCGCTAAGTTACAAAAAACCATTCATGGGCTTTACGACCAACAAAGCAATTTTCAATTATCTGAAATTACTGAAGAGTTTTGGGATATCATTAAAAATTCTGGGGTTCATGTACTTATGAAAAATGATTTCACCTGACCTTGTAAATGGCCGAACTGTTAAGTCTCACAAATTTCTAATCAATTGCTGATTAGGATCAGAAACAATATCCCAAAGATTAAGAACTAATATCGTTCACAATTGAATTCCGGACTCAAATTTGATAATTGTAAAATCCTGGCTAATAGCAAATAATTTGTATATTAGTTGGTAAGATTTTTAGAGATCAACTGGCAAAATCGGATGTGTAGTCGTAATTGGTGAATCTATTCGCAGTTTTTGAACGAAAAGCAAGAGAAGATAACCAGGTATGAAATTGAAAATTGAAATATCTAAAATTGGGGTATTAAGCAACAAAAAATGGATCTTAGCCTACCAACCTTATCCCTTGGGAATAATAAAAGAATCGCGAATTCGTTTTCAAATCGCTCTGGCGGAGCTACCAATCAAAAGTTACAAAAGAGTTCAATCCTTGGAGCCCGTCCCCTATTTAAGTGAAAGCAGATTGAATTTTAAGTTACTTTCCTTATTTGCATTATTAGCTATTTCAATATCAGTAAAGGCATCAGACTTATATAAAACCACATCAAATTTAAATATTAGAAGCGGGCCGGGTACATCATACGATTCTATTGACATTATCAAAGAAGGGGATTCTGTAATTGTTTTAGAAAACACCAACTCTAATTGGGTAAAAATAGAATATGATGGAAAAATTGGATACTCCTCGAGAATGTACCTGACTAAAATTGAAACATCAAAAAATATTGTTAATCAACAGAAACACAATTACAGTATTGTGGGGTTGCTTATTCTTGCGTTTACTCTAAGCATTATTCTTTTCTTAAATGAATTAGGCAAGAAGCATAGAAATAAAAGTTTTGCCACTCTTCTTGCATTATTATTCGGTACAATTGGCCTACATAGATTCTATCTTGGCCAGATCACCAAGGGTATTTTATTTTTGTTGTTTTGCTGGACTTTTATTCCATTGGTATTAAGCCTTGTAGATTTTTTTAATCTCTTATCAATGCCTGAAGAAAAATTTAATTATGAATACAACGGCAGCATTAAAAGAAAAATTACCGCGAAAAACATTGAAAACGAAAAAACTCAATCCGCAGTAGGGAGTGAGCCTTTACTCAATAGGTCAGAGACACTTAATAAAACTATTGACAACTCAATAATTGATGTTAATGCCGAATCATCCGACTTACGAATTGAGAACGATATTATTACCCCTGATATTCAAAAGGATGTGCCTTATTGGCACCATATGTATATATATTCCTACGATGACATAAAACACGCCTCAAAACAGCAAAAAGAATTCTATGATTACTTCAGGAATTGTTTTATTAAAGAAAAATTGATTGATATTCAAGGAAACACAAATTATGCCTTCATCCTTTATTTTGAGTTGCTAAACGATTATGAAAAACACAAGGATATAAAATTACTTGAAAGGCAATTTAAACTTTTGGGTGCTTGTTGTCCAAAAACGAAAAGCTATTCTCTTTCCTTATTAATGCAATTATTAAGTAAGAGAACCGATTCCTACTCTTTATCACGCCTTAAAGATTTACAGGAGCCAAGTTACCGATACGAGCAAGGTTTATCAGATTATAACCCAGATGCTTACAAACTTGGTGGAAGATACAAAAATAAATTAGGATTGAATAAACAAGAAATTGCGTGGTTAAATAAGTTCTGGGATCCATCTAACGTTTTTCTTTCTATTGAAGGTTGCTGTATTGCTACAATAGTGCAGTATTTACACGTGCTAAAAGAACTTAATAGAATTTTAAAGAGAAATAACACTTCCGTTGCAAAGGAAGTGGTCTTCTTTAAAGAAGAGATTAAAAAATTATACAAAGATAGATATAATAATGACTGGGGATATTATGACGTGAATTATTTAAATGAGCAAGCCGAATCAGAAGTGTATTTAATCATTTTTAAACGAGTTGAAAACTCCGTTAGGGAAGCTTATAGACATAAACGAAAAGTATCCGAAGATCTTCCATATACCAACAATGAATTGAATAATAAATTTGAAGAACGTATTGGCGTAAAAGTAAATCAATTAACTTCTCAATTAAAAAGTAAGATTGCAAAACCAGATATTTCAACTCAGATAGAATTAAATGCCCAAAATGTTAACAGATGGAAAGATGAGTTCTCTACGCTTAAAAATTCATTTCAAAGTGATGAATTATGGAAGTTTACCGAAGGTATCACTTTGTTAGAAGAAGTAAACCAAAAGAATCCAAATATTGAAAATATCTTTTTCGATGCTTCAAAATTTATGGCAAAATATGATAGAGTTATAGCTCTTAAGCATTATGCGAAATATATTTTCTACGACTTACAATCAAAAAGGATTGATGGTAAACAATTGACAAAGACAATACAAAAATCATTATTTCAAACTGAGGAGCAACTAAATGACTACAGAAAAATCATAGATCAATTAACTATTGATTCAGATATCAACAAGGCTTTACATAACATCTCCAAGATATATGTTCCTAAAAGAAAGAAAATAGTGCTTAATAAATCAGAAATTGAAGATGTGGAACAAAAGCACAGCGTTACAGTAGAACTCTTGAATGAATATTTGGAAAGTGATGAAGAGACAGAATTGGAAACCAAAACGCATCTTGAAAGTTCAGAAACTGATGAAGTTGAGATAACTTTTGGCGTAGATACTAATACTGATTCACTTTTCAATTCGGATTTGAAAATAAATGAGGTCCAGGAACAATTAATACGATTGATAGCTGAAAACTCATTTGCCATACACAAGGATAAAGTTGAAAAAATGGCTGTACAAAATGGTATGTTTAAAAACCAGCTTATTGATAGTATTAATGAAAAATGCTTCGAAATACTCGATGGTGAAGCTTTAATTGAAGAAGATGAAGAAACTTATATTATGGAAGAATTTTACTACCGTGAAATTGCAAAGTAATCAACATTTAAGATGGCATTAAAAATTAAAACCAAGGAAGCAACCGCAATAATTAACTCCCTTTCAGGTGGAGTTGTACCGAGAATTGGCGTTCAACATATTACAGTTGGTAGAAAACTGGAGATCGAGGCTTTTACTAAGGCACTTGATGACGTGAAAAATGGACACAGTATGGTGAAATTTTGGATAGGTGATTTTGGTTCGGGAAAATCATTTATTCTTCATTTATTAAGCACGGTCGCCACAAAACAAAAATTTGTAGTTGCCAATGCCGATTTTACTCCTGAAAATCGACTTTATTCAAATGATGGGAAGGCCGTAGCGTTATATAGCGCAATAATGGATAATATCGCAATACAGACAAAACCTGAAGGCGGTGCCCTACCAACCTTACTCGACAAATGGATAGAACAAGTTGTAGGGAAAACAGCTCAAATGAATAATATTCCAATCTCGGAGATCAGGAATGAACAGTATTTTAGCCTGATTCAGGAAGACATTATCCATACTGTAAATGAGGTTACTGATACCGGTAGTTTTGACTTCGGGATTGTTGTTATGAAATATTACGAAGGGTACATAAAGAATGATGATCATTTAAGGCGCAGTGCATTGAAATGGTTAAAGGGTGGATATAGAACAAAAACTGAAGCTCGCCAAGATTTAGGTGTAAGAGAAATAATAAGTGATGTGAACTACTACGATATGCTTAAGAATTTCTGTGCATTATTCGTCAGTATGGGGTATAATGGTTTTATGATTAATATTGACGAGGCAATAAATCTTTACAAAATATCAACTTCAACTATGAGGGCTAAGAATTATGAAAAAGTACTAACAATATTTAATGATTGTTTTCAAGGAAGGATATCAAACCTTTTTATCAATTTTGCTGGAACTAAAGAGTTTCTGGAAAATGAAAGAAGAGGTTTATTTAGTTATGAAGCTCTAAAGACAAGGTTAGAAACAAATAAATTTGAAACCTTAGAACTTCGTGATTTCGCGCAGCCTGTTATAAAATTATTACCTTTAGGTCACAATGAAATTTTTGTCTTACTTAAGAAACTTAAAGAGGTCTTTGATTTTAATTTTAACACTGAATTAAACATTTCAAAGCAAGATATCCATCTGTATATGGAAGAAATGTTTAATAAGCCAGGTGCTGATGAATTTTTGACCCCTCGTGAAGTAATTAGAGATTTTTTAAATATTCTAAGTATTCTTAGGCAAAACCCCAATGCAGATAAAGGTAAGTTGATTTCAAATATTGAAATCACCGATGAAAGACCTAACGAATTAGCTATCGATTCTATAGAAGAGTTATAGTGTCCTATAAATTATTATCTGAACCGATAAGAAAATGTGTCCGTTATATGCGATGGGAGTCATTACGCCCAATTCAAGCGGCTGCGATATCAAGAATCATCTCTACTGAATATAATTACATACTAGCCTCAAGAACTGCATCCGGTAAAACAGAAGCTGCCTTTCTACCGATACTATCAAAAACAAATTTTTCTCAAAGTGGAGTTCAGGTATTATATATTTCTCCGCTAATTGCCTTAATTAATGACCAATTCTATCGAATTGAAGAACTTTGCAAAAATTTAGAAATACAAGTCACAAAATGGCACGGTGAGGCTAAAAAATCACTAAAAAACAGACTTATTAAGAACCCTAATGGGATCACACTAATTACACCTGAGTCATTGGAGGCGATGTTTGTTAATGCTCCTTACAACATCTCCAAGCTTTTTGGAAATTTAAAATACATCGTAATAGACGAAATTCACTCTTTTATAGGAACTGATCGGGGCATACAATTGATGTCAATTCTATCTCGTATCCAACAAGTAAATGATAGTAAAATTATTACCATCGGTTTATCAGCAACGATTGGAGACGAAAACTATATTGAAGCAAAAAAAATTATTGGTGATATTGATAACACCAAGATTTTATTGGACAGGACAAAAAAAGATGTCATTGCTAAATTTAAATATTTTAAAAATAGCACAGCAGAGTTGTCTCTTGATTTGATTAAAGATTTATATGTTGAGACTAACAATAACAAAGTCTTAATTTTCCCTAATAGCCGCGGAAGAACAGAAGAAATTGCTGTCAAATTAAGAAAAATATCTGATCACCTAAATGGACATAAAAATTATTTTTCCCATCATTCATCTGTGGATAAGGAGATAAGGGAGAGCATTGAATATTTTGCAAAAAACAATGAACGATTTAACTTTTGCATTTCCTGCACCTCAACTTTAGAACTCGGCATTGACATAGGAACTGTTGATAAAATAGTGCAAATTGATTCAACTCATTCAATTGCTTCATTAGTCCAAAGAATTGGTCGTAGTGGTCGAAAAGATAATGATAATAGCAATGTCACATTGTATGCTACGGATAAGTGGAGTTTCTTGCAAGCTCTTGCATGCTGGCAACTATACAAAACTGACTTCTTGGAACCTATTAACACAGCACATAAACCTTATGATATATTACTACATCAGATGCTTTCAATAGTTAAGCAGATGTCTGGTTGTACAAAGGAAGAGTTAATTAGGCGCCTAATTGAAAATCGTGCATTTAATAGAGTCGAAACAAATGATTTAAGAACAATTATTGATGAATCAATTACTTCTGATTATCTCGAAGTTGTTCAAAACGAGATTATTCTAGGTTTGGAAGGAGAAAACATAGTCAATTCAAAAGAGTTTTATAGTGTTTTTAAGTCAGAGCCAAATTTTAAGGTAATATGTTCAGGCAGAAAAATTGGTGATATTCCATTTTCGCCTCAGGTTAAAATAGATGAAAATATTTTACTTGCAGCTAAAATATGGAAAATTAAAGTTATTGATTTTAAAAGTGCTAAAATCGAAGTAGTTCCAGCAAAAGACGGTAAAAAGCCTATTTTTTTTGGAGTTGGAGGAAACGTACATCCAAGGATAAGGGAGGAGATGTTAAGAATTATAAAAAGAAAAAATGAATATAATGAGATAAATGAAGAATGCTTATCAGTTTTGCTAGAATTACGGCAAGAGTTTGAAAATTTTTCGATTAACGATTTTGAATATGAAAGGCCCGTGATTTTAACAGAGGGTAAATCACTTCTTTACACTTTTTCCGGAACTAAAGTAAATAGAAGCCTTAGTTTTCTCGTTGGTCTGACCGACATTGACGTGATTTTTGATGATCGTAGCAGTTCATTAGAGATTGCCATAGAACTACGTGAATTTGAAACATTAAAATCTAAAATTAACAAAGAATACGGAAGGATTAATTTTCACATTGAGAAGGAGATAATGAAAAATGAAACAATACTTGGGTTTTCAAAATGGGGATCATTCCTGCCCATTAAATATCAAGTTGAAATTGTAAAGGAACGCTATTTCAATTTTGAAAGTGCAATTTCATTTGTGAATAAAATTAAACCTGTGGCTATAAATTAATTTAAAACCTGAAATAATGTTTCTCCTCATTAGTAAACTTATACAATTTTCTTTCAATATCCGGCACTATTCATAGCCTGAAGTTTGAAGCAAGGAGATGAATGACTTAAACATAAATCTAAAAGATGTACTAAGAAACAGAATCCCAGAGCTTTTAAAGTTTGTAGGTGAAGATACTTCATTCTCCTGGGCTTCGTTGAACAAAAAAATTAACAAATACCATATAAAAAAGATTGAAAATTATGTTTACGATAACACAATGGTTAATGAATGCAGTTTGCTTGATGTTATTTTAATAGCAATCGTCCTTAAAGAAAGGTCAGCTATTTTATTGCTCAATTATATTAGGAAGCTGTTTGAAAATTTAAATAAATACCTTATTGCAAACGAAAAATTACTACTCAGATGTAAGGTTTATGATATACTGATAAATTTTGATCATAAGTACTTAAACTTTTTGGGTGAATTTTCTGTCCTTTGTTTATTTTGTTCAAATAGTATTTACACTTTGTTAGACGTAGAGTATGAATTGCCTAGTGGTAAAAAAATTGACTACTTGGTAAGACAGAACGAAGACAGTAAGATTGAGCAGATGTAGGTTTTAAATATACAACTTCAGTCAAGAGATTTGGGAAACTTGGACGTTCACGATTTTTTAAAGAAAAGACTTGATGACAAAAACTATTCCAAGACAGGTGGAGACGATACGCTTTTAACATATTGGCTGATACCAGTTATTTGGGGTAATCCTCAACAACTCCGGCCATTTAAAGAATATATCAGAGCCAATCCTGATGATCTAATAGTTGGAAATGATATGCCCCCTGCATTTTTAGAGCTTTATGATTTTCCAAATAGTGATTCCGGTTTTAGCTTCGGTTTTATTAATCATTTGTTATAAGCCTATACTTATGACAAATACCCATTCCAAGCAGTAAAAGAATACTTGCAAGGGCCTATGCAAATCGATATTATTTAGGAAATTAAGAACAGTAAAAAGTAAAATAGGTAGAGTCAAGCTGTGCCACCATGCATTTGCATTCTAGCTGTACAAAACTCTTTAACTAGCATGATCACAGGGGTGGTTAGTAAAAGTATTATTTTTTGCTTGGATTGTTGGACTTTTCTTCACGAAGCATCTTCAACAATTCATAGCCACACCCCACTTTAATTCCTGCCGTCAACAAAAACTGCCAGTCCTCAAGCTCCTTTCCTTCTTGGGTATTAACCGTTCTTGTTGTGTCGATCTTTTCTGGTTTCATACATTGAAAATAGGTATTGGTTCTTCAGTACTTTCCGGTTAGAAAACGAAGGCGAGAGAAATTAAATATTATCGCTAAATAAGGATGTTTATGATCAATCTAGTTAGAATCCATCAGAAAATAGCTGCTTTGAACCGGTTTTGAAAACTTTCAACCGGAATTGAAAACTTATAAACGAATTTGTTGGATTTTGATGAGCAGTTTTATGCAAACTGAAAGAAATACATTTTTCCCCCGAACGACTACGCCTACACTGCTACATCAACTACAATAACTACATTTAATTATATTATTATTCTATATAATATATTGAATATCAATTATTTATAATGGCATAGCCGTTGTAGTCGATATAATTTTAGAATTTTATCGATTTCGGTCATTTAAAATAAAAAACTGGTTATCAGGAATTTAACTCATATGGTTTTGGATTAGATAGTTGATGGTAATCCCAAAATTTGTATTGGCAGCAGCAAATACAACTTCCGATAGAGGGTTTGTCTAAACTGAAAAGGTCCGCATAGGCTTCTGGAGTTTACTCTCGTTTCTAAACAAATTACAGATGTAACCAGTCTGCCATACAAACAACCTACTGATGATAGGGAATGATTTGTGAATTAATTAAAAATAATTGTGTATGAGCTGAAAATGATTGGATATAATTAATCAATATTTCAATTCAACCAATATTTTTTATACATTAGTGTACAAATATATTTTAAATGGGTTTTTCTCTTGATTACTTTTTGGGTACTAATAGTCTGGCAAAAACTTTTGAACTTACAGAAACGATTGCCCAAAAAGGCTTGTTTGATATCAAAGATACGGGTGTATCATACCGGAATGTTAATCATTGGGACAAACAGGATTTATTAGTTTCTCAACGGTCTCAAGAAGGGAAATGGCGCAGGTTCAGTTTTGTGGATTTTGTATGGCTTAAAGTCATTGAACAACTCCGGGGTATTGGTATATCCATTCCACTTATTACCCAGGTTAAACGAGAAATTTTTATAGAGATAACTGCAAAGCAGTTTTATGACCTTTTCATGAAAAGTCAGCAATTAAAGGATAGATTGTCTGAAAGAGGCGAAAGAGATCGACTTAAGAAAGTCCTTGAAAATGGACTAAAGGAATGGGGAAAACCTATCAGCTTGTTGCAGTTATTCATTTGTCACACTATCATCAACAAGACATCTTTGTCCCTGGTAATATTCAGTGATGGTTATTGGTTTCCCTGGGACGAAAGAATAGAGGTGGCATATTCAAATGACGATCTGGAAAGAAAAACCTTTGATACCCACGTTCAGGTATCACTAACAGGAATTGTCAAATCATTCCTCGGCGATGAAAGATCGATATATCTACTACCACAACTCAATGTTTTGCCGCCAAAGGAAGTCAAACTGCTGGAGATCATTCACTCAGGGGAGTATGAAAGTATCACCATTCACTTCAGAAACAAGAAAATGAAAGCCCTGGAAATGGTGAAGGCTCAAGAGGTGAAAAGAAAGATAGTGGATATTCTTTCAGAAAATGACTATCAAGATATCATAATCAAAAGCCACCAGGGGGTGGTTACCACCATAAAAAACACAATAAAAATGATGTTAGATTAATAACTACCCTTATTCAGGGATTCTTTCTAATCGGGCAGGCTACTGAACAGAGCAAGAGGCTTGTCTATGTTAAGTTGAATATTGAACAATTTACATAAGCAAAACCAGGAAGAAGAAAACAAAGGGCTAACTATTGAAAAATTAAAAACATACCAAGGGTTCAAAAACCTCGGTGATGAAGAAGCCAAAGAGTTGATCCGAAACATTGATCAATTGGCAGTGGTATTTTACGAATATTTTAAGGACGCTTTTGACACAAAGAATGAATAACATGGAAAACCCATCTTTAGCCATTTTCCAACAGTTTGGGGTAAACTCAAAAAATGAACAGACCAAGCCCAACGAAAATAATTGTGTGATCTACACCAGGGTATCTACCAAGGAACAGGCTGACAATAACCTAAGTCTTGGCACGCAAATGAAGGCTTGCGAGGAGTATGCCCAAAAATACAGCTTCAACATTGTCAATTACTTCGGTGGTACTTACGAAAGTGCACAAACAGATGAAAGGAAAGAGTTTAACCGTATGTTGTCTTTTGTCAAAAGAAGTAAAGAAAGAATCGGATGGATCATTGTGTACAATGTAGACCGGTTTTCCCGTACCGGGGCAAATGGGATATACATTGCCAATGAGTTAAAGAAGCAGGGCATTTCGGTATTATCTGTCACCCAACCGGCAGATACCGATACACCAAGCGGAAGGTTGCAGCAAAACATTCATTTTATATTCAGCCAGTATGACAATGAGGTAAGAAGGGAACGTACGATGGCCGGCACTAGGGAAAAGCTTTTAAGGGGATATTGGATCGGAGCAGTTCCTCCTGGATATGATAAGATCAAGATTAATAAAGAGGAAAAAATCGTGATCAATGAAACGGGAAAGCTCATTAAGAAAGCTTTTCATTGGAGGGCCTACTATAGAATGCCAAGTACTGAGATTGTTGTCAAACTCAGAAAGCTCGGATTAAATATGTATCCTCAAAAGTTATCCAAGATTTTTCACAACCCTTTTTACTGCGGACTGATCGCACATGGTGCGTTGAAGGGAAAAGTAATTGAAGGAAAACATCCCGCCCTAATCTCCAAAGAGATTTTTCTCAAAGTAAATAATATACTACATCAGGAAAGATTTAAGGGAAAACATTCAAAGGAAATGCCTGAAGTGCCATTGAAACATTTTGTAAAATGTGCCACTCACACTAACAGGATTTTGACCGGCTACCTTGTTAAGAAAAAAGGACTGTACTACTACAAGTGCGGTGTAAAAGGATGCAATACCAATCGTAGCGCCAAAGTCTTCCATTTAAAATTCAAAGAGCTTCTTAATGAATATACCATAAATAGAGAACTTATTAATCCTATCCGGGAACAGCTTTATTTTAAAATCAATGAGTTGATAAAGGATAGTATGGAGCAAAAGGAGCGTTTGAAAGAGCGGTTAAATGAGATTGAAAAGAAGATAGAAGTAGCCCAGGAAAAGCATTTTTTTGGGGAGATAGATCAGGAGGTTTATGAAAAATATATGCCGAAATACCGGCAGGAAAAGAGCCAGATTCTAATTGAAATTCAGAAGCTCAGCAAAAAAAGTTCGAACCTTGATAAATTCATTGACAAATTCCTTGAAATGTTGCCTGATTTGGCAAATTTGTGGGACTCCGGCACTCTAAAGGCTAGGGAAAAACTGCAACATTTGGTGTTTCCGGAGGGAATTTTCTATGATCGCAAATCTGACGAAGTTCGAACCGCAAGAGTTAACACGCTATTCGAGGTAACTAAAAGAATATCAGATATTTATGGAGCAATGAAAAAGGGACATTTCTACGATTTTGGTGAAATGTCCCTCAATGCAGAGGAGGAGGGATTCGAACCCCCGGTACCTCGCGGTACAACGGTTTTCAAGACCGCCGCGTTCGACCACTCCGCCACTCCTCTTTGGGTCGATTAGTATTTTCGGATTGCAAATGTAGATTTTTATTTTATTTTCACAAAGATGGAGGCATAAAATTTTATGCAGTGGCTGAAGAGACCTGACAGCTTACGGCGCTATGAAGCCTTAGACCATTCGTCCTCCACAGCCTCGCCTATAGTATGTGCCTTGTGAATACTGGCATTCAATTCATAACCAACCAACAAAACGATAGCCAGAATAAATTGCCACAACATTAACGCTATTAACACACCAATGGAGCCATACAACTTGTTGTAGGTTCCAAAGTTAGTGATGTAAAATGAAAATAAATACGAAACGGCCAGGCATAACAAGGTGGATGCAAAAGAACCGATGGAAAAAAAACGCCAATTGTAGTGCACTGCCGGGCCAAAGTAATATATGAAGGAAATCGCCAGAAAGAAAACGATAAAAATCACTACAAACCTCAACATCAGCAACAAAGTAACCACATAGTCATCGAGGTGCAGCCAGGCTAGTTCCGTGTTGATTAAATTAATCACAAAGTTTCCCACGATCAGCAGTATAATGGCCAGGATCAGCACAAATGCGAGCATCAGGGTAAGGCCGGTTGCTATGAACCTGGTCTTAAAAAAGCCGCGCTTTTCCACGGTTTTGTAGCAGGCATTGAAGGCCTTCATCAGAGCCAGCATGCCACTGGTAGACAATACCAAAGAAAACAAGGCCCCGAAAGTCAACAGCCCACCTCTTTGTTTACTGATAATATCTTCCACAGTATGGGAAATCACATCATACATACTAACCGGCATCATATCACCGATAAATTCCATGATGCTTTCGGTACTGACATCAGGTATCCAGGTATGCACAAAGGGTATTAACGTAAAAAGAAAAATCACGGCAGGAAAAATCGAAAGCGTGAAGTTAAATGCCACAGCCTCTGCCCTTTCGATGATATCATCCTGAGTCAGCTTTTCAAGAAAGATCTTAATCACCTCATACAAAGAAACATCGGCCTTTTTAAAGCGGATTTTTTTCAGGAGATCAATGATCCAATGAAATAAGGGAGAATTAATAATATAAGAGATTATCTTTTTTTTCATTCCCTGATTATTAATTCATCCATTAAAGTACGGATCAAACAAATCCTGCATCACCCGGGGAGGACGGCACGGCCGGCCTGAATGCATGTTTACAAACGCTAAAATAGTTTCACCGGTATTGATGAGTTTATTTTCCTCATTATAAATCTCATAGTGAAAAATGATTCTTACCGCCGGGCGGCTTACAATTTTCACCTTTATGGTTAATAACTCGTCGTACCTGGCTGGTCGATGAAACTTGGTACTGTTTTCGAGTACAGGCATCATCACCCCCTGCATTTCCAGTTCCTTGTAGGCAAAACCGAGATTTCTCAGGCTTTCCACCCTGGCCACTTCATAATATGCGGCATAGTTGCCGTAATAAACATAGCCCATTTGATCCGTTTCGCTGTACCTTACCCGTATTTTCACTGAACTTTCGTACATACCTTATCTGAATAGTTTCGCTTTGTTCAAAGCCCTCTGGTACCTGCGGGCATTGTTCAGATGATCATTCAGGTTGGTGGCAAAATTATGATAACCCGAAAAGTCTTCCCTGGCACACATATAGATATAATGATGTTGCTCATAGTTAAGCACGCCTTCCAGGGCTATGATAGGAGGCAAATTAATAGGGCCGGGTGGAAGTCCGGTATATTTATAAGTGTTGTAAGGTGACTCAATTTCCTTATGTTTATTAAGGACTCTTTGAATGGTAAAATCCTGTGCGGCAAATATCAGTGTCGGATCGGCCTGCAGGGCTATGTTTCTTTTGAGCCGGTTCATGTATAACCCGGCTATCTTGGGAATCTCCTCATTTTTGGAGCTTTCAGCATAGACAATGGAAGCCAGCACGGATACTTCGACCGGGGATAACCCTACTGCTGCTGCTTTTTGCTTTTTTTCTTCATGCCAAAATTTGCTGTATTCCCTGTGCATTCGATCAAAAAGTCCCTCCACTCCGATGTTCCAATACACCTCATAGGTATTGGGTATAAACATAGCCATGAAATTTTCAAGGTCAAAACCATATTTTCCGGCAGTAGCAGGATCATTTAGTGCTTTCAAAAACTCCGCCTGGGTTATTTCCAGGTTGGCCGTGATTTTTTCGGCCAAATCTTTTTTTAGCCTGATATTGTTAAAAGTGATATCTACCGGCAACTGATCTCCTGACCTCAAATACCGAATGGCCGAAAGGTTGGACATATCTGGCTTCAGCAGATACCTCCCGGGCTTAATATGCTGGTTGTATCTCAACAATTTTGCCAGTAAACCAAAAGAAACCGGATCCCTTAGAAATTCACCTGTCCTTAATGAGTCCTGAACGGCCTTGAAATCAGACCCTTTGGAAATGAGCAATACCCGGGCCTCCCTTCCCACTAAAACGTTCGCTGATTTAAATACCTGGTATACATAAAACCCCAGGGAAGTTACTACTACCCAAAAGGTTAGAAATAATACCAGAAAAACATTCCTTCGCTTCACTAAAACCTATTTAAATAGTTTGACAAAAAGTATCTTTATAAAAATAACCCATTAGCTAATATAATTAAGTTACTAATATATCTCAAACCAGTTTGAAGTTAGCCACAAAGATTTATATTTTGCTAAACTTTCAGTACAAAAAAACGAAATTAGCGACTCATGTCAGCACAGCTTTTAAAACTTTACCCGGACAATCCCGATCAGAGAAAAATCAATTCAATAGTTAAAACCCTGCAAAACGGAGGGATCATTATTTATCCCACCGACACCGTATATGGTATTGGCTGTGATATCTCCAATGCCAGGGCAGTAGAAAAACTATGCCAGATCAAAGGGATAAAATCCGGCAAGTACCGGTTTTCCTTTATTTTTTCTGACATCAGCGAAGCTTCAAAATATGTCAAAAACCTGTCGACCCCGGTTTTCAAATTAATGAAAAAGTCTTTGCCCGGGCCTTTCACCTTTATTTTGGAGGCAAGCAGCGCAGTACCCAAAATCCTGAAAGTCAAGAAAAAAACAATCGGCATCAGAATTCCGGACAATAACATTCCCAGAATGATCGTTCGGAAATTGGAATATCCTGTCATGACCACTTCTATAAAAGACGAGGACGAGATCATTGAATATACCACAGACCCTGAGTTGATCTATGAAGATTTCAAACACCAGGTAGACGTCGTAGTTAACGGCGGTATGGGTAAAAATAGGGCATCTACCGTGATCGATTGTACCGGAGATGAGCTGAAAATAATAAGACAGGGACTTGGCGACCTGGAGATATATCTGTGATACCGGATTATTCGATGTCAGTTTGTTGCAAAGTTGAAACAAATTCAATCATTATTCCATCTACTTAATGAATAAATAGTAGTATCTTTCAGGTTACATTACACATAAAACAGAGATAAATACGTAAGGGTTTGCTTGACATCCGTTTAATAGAAAAAAATCCTGTCTTAATTGAATTACATTATCTGCCAAATCTGGAATACTTTATCATTCTCATGAAGTGCAGTCAGGTGATTATTGAGGCGAATGAAAACTTTGTTAAACAGACCTATCGCAACAGATGCTACATCAGGTTGCCCAATAAAATCGAAACTATGAGTATTCCGGTAAAAAAGGATCACAGACAAATCAAAAATGTTAAGATCGATTACCGGCAAAGCTGGCTGAAAGATCATTGGAGGACCATTACCTCCGCTTATGGAAAATCACCGTTTTTTGAGTATTACCGTGATGGTTTTGAAAAGATCTTATTGGCAAAAGAGACACACTTGTTTGACCTGAACCTAAAGTTACTGACAAAGTGTCTTGAATATTTGGGCCTTGAAAAAGATGTAAAATTTACCGATAATTATGAATTTAAACCAAAAAGTCCCGTTTTAGATTTAAGATCACTAATTTTACCAAAAATAAGTTACGGAGACCGGGGAATTTATGAAGCACAGGTTTACAATCAAATTTTTGGCAAAGACTTTGCCGGGAATCTCAGTATTGTCGATCTGCTTTTTTGTGAAGGACCGCAGGCCCTTTCAATTTTGAATAAGTCGGCAAGGGTGGTGGTTGAACAAATAAAGAATTAATTTCGTTTTTATTACATGGACACTATCTAAATAAGAAATTCTTAAAAAGAAGATTAAATAATTAGTAAAAATAATTTAGATTTATATACAACAAACTACACCATAGCGTATGGAGGCAAAATTTTCAAATAGGGTAAAGGAAGTAATTTCACTTAGCAGAGAGGAAGCACTCCGCCTTGGTCATGATTATATTGGCACAGAGCATTTATTGTTGGGCATGATTAGGGAAGGTGAAGGGGTAGCAATAAGCTTATTGAAGAAGCTTGGCGTATCCCTGGATGAGTTAAGGGCTGCCATCGAACATGCCACTAAGGGTTCAGCAACCAACAATGTTAAAAACCTTGCTAATATCCCACTCACTCGTCAATCTGAAAAAGTTTTAAAAATAACTTATCTGGAAGCAAAAATATTTAAAAGCCAGTTGATAGGTACTGAGCATCTTTTGTTATCGATCTTAAGGGATGAGGATAACATCAGCTCGCAGTTGTTAGAGAAATTTGATGTCAATTACGAAACTGTGAAAGAACTTTTGGAATACCAAACAGAAAACCCCATGAGTTCATCATCCGACACTGACGACAGCGACGAGGATTCAGCCAGAATGTTTGGCGGAAGCTCATCGTCCGGAAAAGAATCATCTACCAAATCTTCGGAAAAGTCAAGAACACCGGTACTGGATAATTTTGGCAGGGATTTGACCAAGTTGGCGGAGGAGAATAAAATGGATCCGATTGTGGGGCGCGACAAGGAAATTGAGCGGGTCGCTCAAATCCTGAGCAGAAGAAAGAAGAACAACCCTATTCTGATAGGGGAACCCGGTGTGGGTAAAACAGCCATCGCTGAAGGATTAGCCTTGCGAATAGTTCAGAAAAAAGTATCCAGGGTTTTGTTCGGAAAAAGGGTAGTTACCCTCGATCTGGCCTCGCTGGTAGCTGGTACTAAGTATCGTGGACAGTTTGAGGAAAGAATGAAGGCGGTAATGAACGAGTTGGAAAAATCCCCTGAAGTAATCCTCTTCATAGACGAATTACATACCATTGTTGGTGCGGGAGGTGCCTCTGGTTCGCTGGATGCCTCAAACATGTTCAAGCCGGCACTGGCCCGGGGTGAGATTCAATGTATTGGCGCTACGACTTTAGATGAATACCGTCAGTATATAGAAAAGGACGGTGCGTTGGCCAGAAGATTTCAGGTAGTGATGGTGGATGCCACCACGCCGGAAGAAACTGTTCAAATACTCGAAAATATCAAAGAAAAATACGAAGAACACCATCATGTCAATTATACACCAGAGGCCATCGATGCCTGTGTGAAATTGTCAGACCGGTATATCAGCGACCGTTATTTGCCAGACAAGGCTATCGATGTGCTGGATGAGGCTGGCGCCAGGGTACACATAAAAAACATTCATGTACCTGCTGAAATCACCAAATTCGAAGAGTCCATTGACAATATTAAAAAGGAAAAAAATAAGGTCGTCAAAAGTCAGAAATACGAAGAAGCTGCCCAGTTGAGGGACAAAGAAAAGAAGCTAATCGAACAGCTTGAAAGGGCTAAGAATAAGTGGGAGGATGAGACAAAAACAAAAAGATACACGGTCAACGAAGAAAATGTAGCTGAGG
The DNA here is from genome assembly GCF_056858335.1 of Agaribacillus sp. DX54. Classification (NCBI taxonomy): domain Bacteria; kingdom Pseudomonadati; phylum Bacteroidota; class Cytophagia; order Cytophagales; family Splendidivirgaceae; genus Agaribacillus; species Agaribacillus sp. DX54. The sequence goes on along the minus strand of NZ_JBXEQE010000026.1, from coordinate 87,219 downwards.
TGATCGGTATGATGACCGGGATTCCCACCAAGCGGATTGCCCAAAAAGAAGGGGTCAAACTTCTGGGTATGTCGGATGAATTACAGCACAGAATAATCGGACAGGATGAAGCGATTATAAAACTGGTAAAGGCTATACAGCGTACAAGAGTGGGATTGAAAGACCCCCAAAAGCCTATCGGTTCATTTGTGTTTCTGGGACCTACCGGAGTTGGAAAAACAGAATTAGCCAAGGAACTGGCCCGCTATCTTTTCGACAAGGAAGACTCCCTGGTAAGAATCGATATGAGTGAATACATGGAGAAATTCTCGGTATCCAGGTTAGTAGGAGCGCCTCCCGGCTATGTTGGCTATGAAGAAGGTGGTCAGTTGACTGAAAAGGTAAGGAGAAAACCATATAGTGTGGTGTTACTGGACGAAATCGAGAAAGCTCACCCCGATGTGTTCAACCTGCTTTTACAGGTTTTGGACGATGGTATTCTTACCGATGGTCTGGGAAGAAGGGTCGATTTCAGAAACACCATTATTATTATGACTTCCAATATCGGTGTAAGAGACCTGAAAGATTTTGGCTCAGGCATCGGATTTGCCACTAAATCCAAGCAAGATAACACCGACGAAATCATGAAAAGCACCATTCAGAATGCTTTGAAAAAAACTTTCAGACCTGAGTTTTTAAACAGACTGGACGATGTCATCGTGTTTAATTCACTGCACAGAGAGCATATCCATCAGATCATCGACCTTTCATTGGGTAAATTGTTTGAGCGAATCAATGCCATGGGATACGCGGTGGAATTAACCAATAAAGCGAAAGATTTTCTATCTGAAAAAGGATACGATCCCCAATACGGGGCACGTCCTCTGAACAGGGCCATTCAGAAATACCTGGAAGATCCGGTTGCGGAAGAGATACTGAAAGGAGACTTGGCCGATGGAGATGTAATCGTGGCTGACCATGACGGGAAGAGTGATGAACTAAAGTTCAAGATCAAAGCCAAGAAGGTGAAAAAAGAGCAAGGTGAAAAATAAGTAATCAACAAAAAGGGAAATAAATATTGAAAGGGGTTAGAGGCCCCTTTTTGTTTTTCTGTACAAAAAATGGTTGAAATTTAATTGAGGCGATTCATCACATCCGGCATTAGCTCTCATAAATATGACCTCCTCATGCTCACCGGGATCAATGGTCACCACGAGGGCTTCACTTACCTCAAATTTTTCCTTATTAACCATTACTGCCTCACATTTGATCGTCCGGGCTTGCGTATTGACCAGTTCGGCTTTCCATTTTGTGTATTTTGATCCTTTATACAGTTGTCCCATGCAATCTATATGGTAGGTAAGTACTTCCTCATTTTTGGGATTATGCCACTTGATCATCGCCGTTTGAGCAGCTATCTGGCAGGTGGAGGTCAGTAAAATTACCATTGTTCCTATTACTCGCCCAGTCATTTTTTTCTCGTTTAATTTAAAAAGTAATCCTATTTTGAGTTTTTTAACATATTCAACCTGCTATTTCCTGGTTATCTTTTCCAGGTATGTTTTCAGGTGCCTTAAAACAGCGGGCCAGGCTTCATACACCGCATCATAATACCAATCCCACTGTTTACCGTAAAGATAGCCCGACTGACAAACCGTCAAAGCAGGTGTTTCGCCTTGATCAGTCACCTTTATACTAAGACAAGTCGGCCCTATTATTTCCATTTTTGGATTGAAATAAAGAAAGTTACTTATTTTCAACGCTTTGTTCTGCTCAAATGTTTCAAACCTTCCCGTGGTAACATATCCGAAACCATTTTCAGATACCCCCCAGGCTAAGGCATAATTCCCTCCGGCCCTGGCTTCTATCAGGGTCTTTTCCACACCCCACCAATCCCTCAACATTTTAGGGTCCAAAAAAGCCGTGAAGATTTTTTCAGGTTTTACGTTGATGTTTATCGTATTTTCAACTTTTCTCATCCGGCCGTCATTTTAAACCCCGGTCATCTAGGATCAGAAGATAGTCTTTAAATAATAAAATATCAAATTAAATAACAGATGATACGTATAATGTAAACGTTCTATCTTCAAAATTTATATGAATTATTTTTTGTTTTTCAAAGAAATCAGTAAAACCCCTGAAATGACAAATAAGGTACCGATGATCTGCAACCATGTGATTCTTTCATCCAGAAAAAAATAAGCAAGTACAATAGTAGAAACCGGTCCGATACCACCAATGATAGAGGCATTTGAGGAACCAATACGCAAGATACCTTCAGAAAGTAAAAAAGAAGGCAGAACTGTGCTTAACAATGCAATGGTGAGGGCCAGCAGGTATACCTCCCGGTTGAAAACGAAGATTCCTGCCGCAGGATGCCCTATCAGGTAATGAATGATCACACATACCGCAGATACCGACATTGCCATAGCCGTAAACCTGATCGAACCTATACGCGGAATGATTTCGCCACTGCCTACCAGGTAAATGGCAAAGGTAAGCGCACTCAACAGAATTAAACCACCCCCCAGCCAGACATCTTTTTGATCGTCCATATTCAAATCATTAGCGACAATGACAATAATTCCGGCATAGGTCATCAAAATAGCCAGTATTTGCAGTCCGGAAATTTTGTTTTTGAATACCATAGCTAAAATCAGCACCACAAATGTGGGATAAACAAAAAGGATAAGCCTCTCGAGGCTGGCAGTGACGAACTTAAGCCCATAAAAATCAAAAAAACTAGCCAGGTAATAACCTAGTACACCCAAAATAACTACCGATAAGTAATCTTTCCTGTCAAGCCTCGATTGTTTCTTTCTGGCAGAGAGGAATAAAGTAACGGCGATATAAAAAGGTAAAGCCATTAACATTCTCAATGTCAAAAGGGAAATGGCGTCTACCGGATGGCGGTAAGCCAACTTAATCAAAACCGCTTTGGCAGAGAACATAACAGCCCCTGTGAAGACCATCACTGCGCCAGTTAAGTACCTGTTTTTTGACATATGTGCCGGGAAGAAGGATTCAGTGTGAAAGAAGTTTTGCAATAAAAGAGCCGGAACTTATATCCCGGCCCGGTCTCATAAATTATTTATGTTTTCGTTCTAAGACAGTAAGCCTCAGACGGCTTTGGAATCTTATTTACAAGGTAAACATGTTGAATTCAACACGATCCTTCTCTCCACACTATGCCTGTGCGTACGGCAATTATATTTTGGTTTAGAAATACTAAAAGCTTAACTGCCAGGATTCATGTAAGGAAATGATAGCAGGGATTAAACTTTCATCTCCTGAGAAGATTTAATATGGGATGCCAGCCAATCCCCTACCTCAGAAGTTTTATAAGCTTTTCCTTTCGCAATATCTTCGGTAACAACGCCTGCTTCCAGCGAAGCGCTTACGGCCTGCCTGATAGCCCTGGCTTCATCAGTTAAGTTAAATGACAATTCGAGCATCATCGCTGCCGAGAGAACCGTAGCAATGGGATTAGCAATATCCTTGCCCGCCGCCTGGGGATAGGAACCGTGAATAGGTTCGAACACCGAGGTGTGGACACCTACTGATGCGGATGGCAACAATCCCAGAGACCCTGTAATCACACTGGCTTCATCAGACAAAATGTCACCGAACATGTTTTCGGTAACAATGACGTCAAATTGTTTTGGCCATTGGATCAGTTGCATAGCTGCGTTGTCCACAAACATATAGTCTATAGCAATATCAGGATGCACTTCAGCCATCGCCTGTGCTGTTTCGCGCCATAACCTCGAGGAAGCCAAAACGTTGGCTTTGTCCACCACGGTCAGCTTTTTATTTCTTTTACCGGCATAGTCGAGCGCCAGGTTAATAATGCGCTCGATTTCCTCTTTGGTGTAAACACAGGTATCAAATGCCTTGTTACCATCTTCGGATCTGCCCCTTGGCTCACCGAAATAAATGCCTCCGGTAAGTTCTCTGACCACGACAAAGTCGGCCCCATCAATGATATCGGCCCTGAGCGGGCTTTTATGAATCAGTGAGGCAAAAGTAGTGACCGGTCTGATGTTGGCAAAAAGCCCGAGCTTTTTCCGCATGGCTAACAAGCCTTGCTCGGGTCTCACCTTGGCTTTCGGGTCGTTATCATATTTCGGGTCGCCAATGGCGCCAAAAAGCACCGCCCCGGATTTCATGCAAAGCTCCAGGGTTTCATCCGGAAAAGGGTTGCCCACCTCATCAATGGCACAGGCACCCACCGGCCCATATTCAAATTTAAAATCATGGCGATATTCACCACCCACAGCTTCCAGTACTTTAACGGCCTGTTTTACTATTTCCGGACCAATGCCATCACCAGGTAACGTCGCTATCCGATATTCCATATTCTTCGTTATTTGTTATTATTATTTTCAATGATATTCAACATTTTGATGGTTGCCTTTATAGCAGCCACCGTCTGGTCGGAATCAAGCCCTCTGGTCTTGAACTGATAACCGTAGTCCCATGTAATAATCGTTTCCACAAAAGCATCGGTCTTTCCGCCGGGAGGTATTGAAACAGCATAATCAATCAGGGTGGGGTACGATTTGTTCAGCCTTTTATATATCTTCCATAAAGCTTTCATAAAGGCATCGTATTGCCCATCACCGGAGGAAGTCTCCTCATAGGTTTGGTTGTCGATTTCAATACTCAATGTGGCCACCGACCTTAGGCCTTCTGCTACGGAAAGTGAGTAATTCTTTATTTTTATGTTTTGTTTTATTTCCTCACTTTTCAAAATATCGGCCACAATGTAGGGCAGATCCTCTTTGGTAACTGTCTCTTTTTTATCGCCCAGTTCAATGATTTTTTCGGTGACCTTTTTCATAGATTCAGGATCGAGCTCCATCCCCAGGGCCTCCAGGTTCTTTTTAATGTTAGCCTTTCCCGACATTTTCCCCAGCGCATAGGTTCTTTTTCTACCGAATCGCTCCGGTTTCAGGTCGTTGTGATAAAGGTCGTTTTTGTTATCACCGTCAGCGTGAATACCACTGGTCTGGGTAAAAACAAACTCACCGATCAGCGGTTTATTGGGGGGGATGCGAACACCTGAAAAAGATTCAATCATTTTACTGACTGTATAGAGCTTTTTTTCATCGACATTCATCTGAAAATGAAAGTGATCTTTTACCACCCCGATCACACTCGACAACGGTACGTTCCCTGCCCGTTCTCCCAACCCGTTTAAAGTCGTATGAATTCCTTTCATTCCCGCTTTGATGGCTGCATAAACATTGGCAGTAGCAAGGTCATAGTCATTGTGTGCATGAAAATCAAACGCACAATCCGGGAATGTCTCAAGCATTTGCCGGCAATATGAAAAGGACTCTTCATAGTTTAATATACCCAAAGTGTCGGGTAACATGATCCGGTTGACAGCATTTTTATGAAGCTCGGCTATCATCTGATTCACATAGCCGGGTGAGTTTCTCATACCATTAGACCAGTCTTCAAGGTAAATGTTGACCGTAATTCCCTTTTTTTTGGCATATGTGATTACCTTTTCGATGTCAGCTAAATGCGCTTCCGGCGATTTTTTCAATTGTTGCCGGCAATGTTTCAACGAGCCCTTACATAACAAATTGATGACACTGCCACCTGCCTCACTGATCCAGTCAACCGAAGCTTTCCCATCTACAAAACCTAATATCTCTATACGGTCCAGGCACCGGTTTCCTTTGGCCCATTGCAATATTTTCTTTGCACCTTGAAATTCCCCTTTGGATACCCTTGCTGAGGCCACTTCTATGCGGTCAACCTTTAACTCCTCCAGCAGCAATTTGGCCATGGTCAATTTTTCGCTATCGGAAAATGACACCCCTGAAGTTTGCTCACCGTCCCTGAGCGTAGTATCTAAAATTGAAATTTTCATTATTTATATAAGCCCTAAACCCGTTCGTTTTCAAATCTTTCGATTTTATCTTTGATACTTAGCAGATAGTCTATATCATCATAGCCATTAAGCAGACACTGCTTTTTGTAAGTATTAATATCAAAATTCACTTTTTCACCGGTCGCGACTATTTCAAAGCTTTGGGCATCGAGATCAACCCTGAATTGCGCGTTGGCGTCATCGGCGATCACAGAGAATAGCCGGGCCAAAAATTCCTCCGAAACCACTACGGGCAGTACGCCGTTGTTCAGTGCGTTGTTCCTGAAAATATCTGCAAAAAAACTGCTCACGACCACCTTAAATCCGTAATCGTGAATGGCCCAGGCTGCGTGCTCCCTGCTGGAGCCACTGCCGAAGTTTTTTCCTGCAATCAGGATTTTGCCAGAGTAAGCCGGGTTGTTAAGTACAAAATCTTCATTGATTGTCCCGTCATTTTTGTAACGCCAGTCACGAAACAGGTTATCGCCAAATCCCTCTCTGGTCGTGGCTTTCAGAAACCTCGCCGGAATAATCTGATCGGTATCGACATTTTCGATGGGCAGCGGCACCGCCCGTGAAATGATCGTTTTAAATTTTTCTACGGCCATTTATTAATTCTTTAATATTTACAAAACTTTTCTGGGATCGATAATCTTACCGGTCACCGCCACTGCCGCCGCAGTACGGGGGCTGGCAAGCAGTGTACGGGCACCAGGGCCCTGTCTTCCCTCAAAATTCCGGTTGGATGTGGAAACTGCATACTTCCCCTCCGGGATTTTATCATCATTCATCGCCAGGCAGGCAGAACAGCCCGGCTGCCTCAATTTAAACCCTGCCTCTTCCAAAACGGTCACAAGCCCCTCTTCATAGGCCTGTTTTTCCACTTGTTTGGAACCCGGTACAATCCAGGCAGTAATGTTATCGGCTTTCCTTTTGCCTTTTACAAACCGGGCCACTTCCCTGAGGTCTTCTATCCTGCCATTGGTACAGCTACCGACAAAAACAAAATCCACAGGTTTACCTTCCAGCACCTCCCCTGCTTTAAAGCCCATATAATTCATTGATTTTTCAAAACTTAACCTTTCCTTTTCATGAATTTCCTCCAAAGAAGGAATGTTTGACACAATTTTTGTCCCCATTCCCGGATTGGTTCCGTAAGTGATCATGGGTTCAATATCCGCAGCGTCAAAGGTCAGCTCCTTATCAAACACCGCCGTTTCATCTGTATATAGTGTCTTCCACTTCTTCAAAGCCTTATCAAATTCAGCACCTTTGGGAGCAAATTCCTTGTCTTTTATATAGTCAAAAGTAACCTGGTCCGGCGCAATCAGCCCTCCGCGAGCACCCATTTCGATACTCATGTTACACACTGTCATTCTTCCTTCCATGCTCAGGCCCTTTATCGCATCTCCGGCAAACTCCACGAAATAGCCGGTGCCCCCACTGGCTGTGACTTTTGAAATAATGTAAAGCACCACATCTTTGGCAGTGACGCCATCTCCCAGTTTGCCATTTACATTTATTCTCATTTTCCTGGGCTTGGGCTGTAGCACGCATTGTGTGGCCAGCACCATTTCCACCTCACTGGTACCAATGCCAAAGGCTACCGCACCAAACGCCCCATGTGTAGAGGTATGGCTATCACCACAAACTATGGTCATTCCTGGCTGTGTCAGACCCAACTTCGGGCCTATTACGTGCACAATGCCCTGGAATGGGTGGTTTAAGCCATATAGTGTGACCCCATGTTTTTCACAGTTTCTTGTAAGTGTGTTGACCTGAAACCGGGATAATTCATCTTTAATAGTAAGGTGCTGATCTATCGTAGGCACGTTATGATCGGGGGTGGCGACGGTATTTTGCGGCCTGAAAACCGGAATCCCTCTTTTTTCTATACCTGCAAAGGCCTGGGGACTTGTCACCTCATGCACAAGATGCTTATCTATATAAAGTACACTGGGGCCATCCTCGATTTCACTGACCACATGGGCGTCCCAGATTTTGTCAAACAAGGTTTTAGACATTTGTCACTGTTATTTTATTCACAATATTATATATTATTTCTACCATATACTAAAATTCCCCTCTTTCTAAAGAGGGGATTATCAACAACCAAAACTAAGCTTCAACTTTTTCAAATAAGATGAAGGCCTCGTTTGAAGAAAATTAATCTATAATTTCATTTTTACCTTTCTCACTTTGAAATGGCCTCCACATTTTCCACCAGCGCATGCAGATCATCGTCGCTTATCTGTTTTTTCTCATCTGCCCATTCCAGAAACCTTAAATAGATGGGTTCAAGATTTGCTTTTTCATACACATAACCCAGTTTTTCGAGTTGATGCTTTAAAGCCGCCCGGCCGCTTCGTGCCGTCAGTACAATAGCAGATCCCGAGGCACCTACATCATCAGGATCCATGATTTCAAAATTATCCCGGTGTTTAATAATACCATCCTGATGAATACCCGAAGAGTGGGCAAAGGCATTGGCCCCCACAACCGCTTTGTTAGGCTGTACAAGTAAGCCCATTACTTCCGATACCAACCGGCTGGTTTTACAAATCTCTTTGGTATTTATTTGGGTATAAAAACGGTCCTGATAACGCATTTTTATAGTCATGACTACCTCTTCCAGGGAACAGTTACCAGCACGCTCGCCTACCCCGTTTAAGGTGCATTCAACCTGTCTGGCACCATTTACCACTCCCGCCAGGGCATTGGCAGTGGCCAGCCCCAGGTCATTGTGGGTATGCATGCTCAGTACCACGTCGTTTTTGAATGCAGGAATTCTCTCCACTAGGCTTTTGATCATGAATCCCCATTCTTCCGGCAATGCGTAGCCAACTGTGTCGGGCAGGTTAATGGTGGTGGCACCTGCATCTATGGCTACCTGGGTAAATTTTACCAGGTACTCAAAATCCGCCCGTGATGCATCCATGGGAGAAAACTCTACATTATCCAGGTATGACTTGGCCCTCGACACTGCTCTGTCTACCATTTTGAGGACTTCATCACGTGTTTTGCGCATTTGGTTTTCGATGTGTATGTCTGAAGCCGAAATAAAAGTGTGGATACGCGGAGAAGCCGCATTTTCTATTGAGCGGGCCGCAACATCTATGTCCTCATCCAGTCCTCGGGCCAGAGCACATACAGTTGACTTTTTGACAGTGTTTGCAATCTTCCTGACAGCATTGAAATCCTCCGGCGAAGAAATGGGAAAACCCGCTTCCATAATATCGACACCCAGCAGTTCGAGTTGTTTCGCCAACGCTATTTTCTCATCAGTCACCAACTTTGCCCCGGGAACCTGCTCACCATCTCTCAGCGTAGTATCGAAAATATAAACTTTATCCTTCATAGTAGTCTATTAAGCCTTTTTGAAAAAATCATATCACTACTAACGCTAAAAGTAATCCCTCAGAGGTATGATTTAAAATAATTATAAATTAAATTTACAATATCTAAAATGATTTTTCATATTATAAAATACTGGTTATTAGATTTTTAAATTAATTTTTCCTACAATGTCCAACAAAAATAACGAGCCGTTGTTCCAACTAATAAAGTCATTGACCAAGGCCGAAAAACGCTCTTTTAAACTTTTCGTGTCCAGGCATAAAAGTGGGGAAAATGCCAAGTTTCTGAAATTGTTTGACTGGATGGACAAGCAGGAACACTATGATGAAGGTAAAATTATTCAAAAAGCGCCCGCCATTAAAGCCTCTCAGATTAGCAACCTGAAAGCCAATCTCTACAAACAAATTCTGCAAAGTCTCAGGAGCAGCAAATCGGGCAATGATGTGCCCATGCAAATCCGTGACTGTATAGATCAGGCTACTATTTTGTATGACAAATGCTTGTATAAGCAGAGCTTCAAAATTCTTGAAAAAGCCAAAACATTGGCTGAAAAGAATGATTTTCCTTTGTTGTTGCTGGAAATCGTTGAATTCGGGAAAAGACTGGTTACCAAACTGGCTGACCCACGAGTAGAAGGCAGGGTGAATGAACTGATGAAGGAGTCGGAAGCAATCGGAGAGCAGTTGAAAAGCCTCCATACCTTCTCCAACCTCTCGCTAAAGTTGTATTCATTTTACATGAATATAGGTTTTATCAGGGATCATAAAGACTTCGAAATTGTTAACAGCTTTTATTTCTCCAGCATACCCGCATTTAAGGAAGAGCGTTTATCTTTTAATGAAAAAAACTACCTGTTTAATTCCATGGTAGGTTATTACTTTTTTATCCAGGACGATAACCGCGCTTATGAGTACGCCAAAAAATGGGTGCAATTGTTTAACGACAATCCTTCTTTAATCGCCCCTAAAATCGAGTTATACATAAAGGCCTTCAACAATCTGCTGATTGCACAAAATAAGCTCGGAAAGTTTGAGGAGTTTGTCACCACTTTTAAAAAATTGGATAACATCCACAAAATCAAAAACCTTCACTTAACCGATAACATAAAACTGCAATTGTTTAAATACCTGTCCACCCACCGGGTTAACCACTTTTTTTTACTGGGTGCCTTTGATGAAGGGGTCAAAATTGTACCTGAGATTGCCAGTGGTTTGAACAAATTTATGGATAAGCTGGATATGCACCACATCCTGATATTTTATTATAAGTTTGCCTGCATGTATTTTGGTAACAACCAATGGCAGGATGCCGTGTTTTGGCTTAATAAAATTATCAACGCTACCAATGTCGACCTGCGCTCCGATATTCAGTGTTTTGCCAGGATATTAAACCTGATCAGTCATTATGAGCTTGAAAACACCGACCTGGTAGATTATTACATCCTTTCAACCTACCGATTTTTAATCAAAAAGGATGACTTATATATGTTTCAAAAATATATCATGAAATTTTTGAAGGATCTGAACAGCATTAAACCAAATCAGCTCATGGATGCCTTTAAAAAGTTGCGCAAGCAGATGTTGTCTCTGAAAAGCAGTCCCTATGAAAAACGGGCATTTTTGTATTTTGACATTGTTTCCTGGCTGGAAAGTAAAATCGAAAACCGCCCTGTAGGGAAAGTTATCCGGGAAAAGGCTTTGAAAAGAAATGAGCCGCAGGTGGTTTGAACCCGCAGGCATCACACTCCCACCTCCTCCCCCAGCCCTGGAATCACCACCTCCCTGAAACCTTCTTCCAACAACGACGCCCTGAACAACTCCTGCCGGCTAATTGCTCCGTGAACTAAAAATATCTTTTTTAATTTTTTCTGGTCCTGATTTTTCAGAAAATCCAGCATTTCCCGGTGATCGCCATGCGCACTTAAAGAGTCCATGATTTCTACCCGGGCTTTTAGTTTTTTTTCCACACCAAACAGCCTGACCGTTTCAGGACGGTTCCGGATCCTTTCCTCAAGCGTTCCAGGTGCGCAAAAACCGACAATTAAAATAGTATTCCGGCGGTTTTCCATGTGGTTAAACAGGTGATGTCTTATCCTGCCGGCCGTCATCATACCTGAAGCACTGATGATGATTGCCGGCCCTTGCAGGTCGTTGATTTTTTTAGAGTCTTCAACCTTACGCACATAGCTCAGATGGCCAAACCCAAAGGGGTCGGGGTCTGTATCCATGTATTCAAGCAAAGCCTCATCATAACACTCCGGGTGCATCACGAAAATATCGGTGGCATTTACCGCCAACGGACTATCGACAAACACGGGTATCATCGGCAATTTGCCACTGGACTCCAGTTTGTCCATTATATACACCAACTCCTGGGTTCTTCCCACGCTGAAAGCCGGAATCAATAACTTCCCCTTGTTTTTAATACAGGTCTGATCAATAATTTTAAGCAGTTCATGTTCGTCCTCGGGTTCGGACTTGTGGGACTGACCACCGTAGGTCGACTCGCAGATAATGTAATCACAGTCCGGCATGGGGACAGGATCTCTTAAAATCGGACGGTTTGGCCGGCCTATGTCGCCGGTAAATCCAATAAATTTTTCGTGATAATCATCCACTTTGATTTTCAACACTATATTGGAGCTGCCCAGAATATGGCCTGCATCCCTGAAAATTACCGAAACATTACCATTGATCCGGAGCCACCGGTTGTAGCCAATACCCACAAAACTGTCGAGGCATTTACTGGCATCCAAGGCTGTATACAAAGGTTCCACCGGGGCTTTGCCTTCCCTGGCCCTTCTTTTGTTAGTGTATTCTGCATCCTTTTCCTGAATATACGCACTGTCGAGAAGCATAATGGCTGCCAAATCGCGAGTAGCACTTGTACAGAAAATATTTCCTTCAAAACCGTCCCTTACCAGTGCTGGCACCCGCCCAATGTGATCAATATGGGCGTGTGATACAATCACACAGTCTATTTCCCGGGGATCGAACAGCCACTTTCTGTTAAAATCTTCGTAACCTTCTTCACGCCCCTGATACAGCCCGCAATCCAACAATATTTTATAACCGTTATCAAGGGTTAAAAGATGGCTGCTTCCGGTTACGGTTCGGGCGGCCCCACAAAATTTTATTTTCATTTAATAAGATTTTAATCATCGATTAATCATAAAAAAACAACTGGTACAAGCGTCCTGTGGGTGTTGTACAACTCATTACAGGTGCCGCATTTATTTTCGTTTTAGTCATAGTATGACTCAAAGTCATACTATGACTGACTGGTGATCTCCGGTGTTTCATCCGGCAGGGGTGTTGCACAACTTAAGACGGTGCTTGTATTTTTATTTTACAGGCAAAAACCTCCGTGTCTCTTTGTGTCTTGGTGCCTTGGTGGTTAACCATTTTTCACCACGGAGGCACCAAGACACAAAGAGGCACAAAGAGGCACAAAGAATTTTGTCCAAAATGTTGTGCAACACCCACGGGGCGCTTGTGCCTTTTAACGACAGGAGAGCAAAAGACGCTTGCCCTATCCGATGGCCTTAATGATAAGAGGATGCGATGATTTCATAATCGTCGTCCCAAGGGTGCATACCATAAAATAATTGTCAATTGTTCATTGTCAACTGTCCATTACCAATTGCATCAGTCGTATTGCAACAATGAGCAAGATATAAATTTTAGCAGAAAGCAAAAAGCCAGCATGTTGAAGAGGTCCCTGGAAATTTGTTTATTAAAAGACCTACTGCCTGACAAGATCGGGACATTCCCGGTTGACCAGTTCCTGCATGTCTTCATCAAACTTAGCCAAATACAGCGTTTTCACTTTGCGGAGTTGCTCAAGGGTAATCCCTGTGGTATTTCTTAAATCGGCGCGGTACAAATTGGCATCAGTAAAATCAGCACCGGTAAGATAAGCACCCTTTAAATCCGCTTCCATCATAAAAGCACTCCTGAAATCTGCTTTTATCAAAAATGCGTTGGTAAGACTGGCCTTGATCAAAAATGCATCGGTAAACTTGGCACCGCTGGCATAAGCGCTGTTCAGCTTGCTTTGATTGAGCGTTGCTGCTTCGAGATTGGTCTGGTTAAGCCTGGCTTCCTCGAGATTAGCTTCAATGAGGTTAGCGCCGTTGAGATTGGCGGAGTTTAAGTTGGATCCTTTTAAAATTACATAATTCAGATTGGTTCTTGCAAGATAGCAGTTAACCAGGTTGATATTATATATATGATGTCTGTTCAACCGCTTGATATTACCCACATTTCTGAAAGCTGCTTCATCGGATTCCCACAGTCTGAAGTCATCGATCTCATCTTTATACGTTCTGATTCTCAACCGCTTTTCACCACTTTTGTTTAACCAGAAAATCAATATACCGATCACCAGGATATCGAACAGCATACCATGGGCCTCAGCCAATACGTTCAGATAAAATTCCTCAAAATCGTGAATATAAAAACGCAGACTCAGCCCTATGACCAATAAGGTCAACAGCAGAAAAACCAGGAAGGAGGTGAGTATTGGCTTCTCAATTATGCTCTCGAAAACTCTCCTTATTTTACCCATATATAAGCTAAGACATTCTTTCAGATATATAATCCCAATCAAGCACCTAAAATTAGAAGAATGAAAAGGCAATTAATATTCAATAACCGGTATAAAATTACATTAACAACGTATCCGGGATATTTTCAGATAACACCGGATATCGATGGGTGATTTGTGCAGGTCAGCAATTGTGAAGGTGTTTGCTTTTAGAAAGAAAGCTTCCTGATTTTTTCAAATAACACCTGGCTTATCTTCATATATGATTCATAGGTCCAACCTCCGACATGAGGGGTAAGCAACACATTTTCAGCATTTTTAAAAAAATCCAGTAAATCTTCTTCTCTGGCGCTGAGCGATTTTCTCTTTTCAAATTCATGCACATCAAGGGCAGCTCCCAGGATTTTGCCCCCTAACAATTGTATTTTCAGGTTATCAAGGGGCAAAATTTCGCCTCTGGCAGTATTTATAATATAAATATTCTTCTTGAAACCCGAGATAAACTCCGCATTCACCATAGCATTTGTCTCCTCCGTTAAAGGCACATGAAGGCTCAGAATGTCACATTCATCAAAAATATTTTGTAAAGAAGCCTCCCTGACAAGTTCATTAGAAAAGCCGGTTTTATATTTATCATAGGCCAGAACCTTACAGCCAAAACCCCTTAACCTTTTCGCAAAAGCCTGTCCCATATAACCAAAGCCTATGAGGCCTAATGTTTTACCGGCTATCTCCACCCCCCTGTTGATTTCCCTGTTCCAGACCCCGCCGCGTATTTGCCGATGGGCTATATGGATTTTGTTTAACAGGCACAGCAACAGCCCAAGGCAATGTTCAGCCAGGGCATCTCTGTTACCCTCCGGTGCATTGATGATGACAATGTTTCGTTCAGTGGCCTGTTCCACATTGATTTGATCCAGGCCAGCACCTGCCCTCGCAATAAATTTTAACCTTGTGGCAGCATCAAAAAAAGCTTCATCCAGATGGGTTTTACTACGGACAATAATACCATCGTATTTGCCTATTGTCGCCAGGATCTCCTCCCTTCTGATGTCGGGCCTGTAATCTACCGAATATCCCAGATCCTGCAGCTCCGGAATGATAGCGGTATGGATGTCATCTATTATAAGGCATGCCCTTTTCATACTTACTGATTTCATAAATCCTGATTGGCAGCGTTAAATGGTATAAAACAAACGTACAACAACTAAATATACCCCTAACCCCAGAATGTCATTGGCGGTAGTGATGAAAGGGCCGGAAGCAAGGGCTGGATTGATATTAAACCTATTTAACAGCAACGGAGTGGCAGTGCCCATAAAAGAGGCCAGCAATACCACACAAAAAAGGGCTATGGAAACGACTACCGCAAATTTCAGATTCTCCCATTCCAGGATCCAGTAACTGATGCCCAATACCACAATGCCAAGCACGAGGCCATTGACCAAAGCAACTATCAGCACTTTAAAAAGCCTCCTCAGTGTAGTTTCCTCAAACACTGAGCGGCTGGCAAGGCTTTGTACAATAATGGATGAAGACTGAATACCAACATTACCCCCTGTGGCCATGATGAGCGGTATAAAAAGAGCAATTTCAGTAATCCTTCTGATATCTGCTTCAAAAAAACCGATCACTTTAGCCCCCAGTAATCCCCCGAACAACCCAAAAATCAGCCAGGGTAGCCGTGCGCGGGTTAACACCCAAAGATTATCATCCTCTTCCACGTCTTCAGATATACCCGACATGATTTGCCGCTCCTGTTCAGCGCTTTCCGTAATAACGTCTACAATATCGTCGATGGTAATCCTCCCTACCAGCTTGCCCTGCAGGTTGACCACAGGAACAGCAACCAGATCATATTTTTGCATCAAGGACGCTACCTCGGTATCTTCCATAAAGGTCTGTACCGAAATAATGTCATCGGAATATATATCAGCTATTCTGGTTGCATCGTCGGAGAGTATAATCTTTTTCAAAGAAACCCTGCCCAACAGCTTATCCCGGTCGTCCACCACGTACATTGAATAAATCTTTTCCACATTTCCCGCCTGGCGCCTTATTTCATCGATACATTGGATCACTGTCCAGTTAATATTGGCTTTGATCAGTTCCTTGGCCATCAATCCTCCCGCCGTATCTTCTTCATACCTTAGTAAATCCAACAGGTAGGACACTTTTTCTTCATGATCAAGGCCGGCAATGATCTTTTCCCGGTCTTTGACAGGAAGCTCATTGAGAATGTCTGCCCCATCGTCAGAATCTATGATGGCAATGTATTTTGCGATTTCTTCCGGCCCGAAAACTTTTAAAAACTCCTTTCTTGTGTCATTGTCAAGATCGCTGATAATCTGGGCGCCTACCCCGGTATCTAGCTGATCCAGTACATATTTGGACTCTTCAGCATTAAATTCTTCCAAAACTGCCGATATATCGGCGGGATTTACACCTTCCATAGTTTCCCGGACAAAGGCTCCATCATCTTGTTCAATAGCCAGCTTTAATTTCTCGAGATATTCCTTAGAAAGTTCAAATTGCACAGATAGGCTCAAGATTCCTCGATTTTTTGAGTTAGGGAAATAAATTGATCAACAGAAAGTTGCTCGGCCCTTTTATCCAAAATAGAAAGGTCACGAATTTTCTCCGGCAAATTTATCCTTTTTAAAGCGTTCCGCAATGTTTTTCGCCGATTTTGAAATCCTGCTTTTACCAGCTTTTTAAAGAGATCCTCATCACATGGTAATTGCACCACCTCGTTTCTTTGAAAACGCAATACGGACGACCGGACTTTCGGTGGGGGTTGGAATACATCGGGCTCCACAACAAATAAATAGTCTACATGATAAAAAGCCTGAAGCAACACACTGAGAATGCCATACGCCTTACTGCCAGGTGGAGAAGCAATTCTTTTGGCCACTTCATGTTGCACCATACAAACCACTTCCGGAATTTGGTTTTTGAACGCCAGAATCCTGAAAAAAATCTGGGACGAAATATTATAGGGGAAGTTTCCAATGATCCCAAATTTATTTTGAAAAACGGTCGCTGGATTCCATTTCAAAAAATCCCCCTGAATGACCCGTTCCTTCAACCCTGGAAAGTTTTGTTCGAGGTATTTGACAGAATCCCTGTCTATATCGATTACATAGGTATTCACCTCCGCCCTTTTTAGAAGAAAACCAGTTAAAACACCCATACCAGGCCCAATTTCCAGGATATCCTGATAAGGTGGCGAAAAAGTAAGGGCATTGACGATGTTTTCCGCTACCTGCAAGTCCTTTAAAAAATGTTGCCCTAAATACTTTTTCGGCCTCACTTTAGTCATATTATTCAAATCTCTATAAATTGCAAACCAAATTCTAAGGTAATAATATTTCAATAGACGGTTTAACTTTCAATTTTGATAAAATGGATAAAACTGCACAAACAGTCAATAAAAACAAGCCTGTAATTGGCATTACCATAGGTGACCTCAATGGCATCGGCGCGGAGATAATCATTAAATCCCTGGCTGATAACAGGTTGCTGAAAATGGTAACACCTGTTGTTTATGGCTCGACAAAAGTTTTATCTTATTACAGGAAAATAATGGGCCTCGAGCCATTTAATCACCATCCTGTCAACAATAATTTTGACATACACACAAAAAAAATCAATGTGAAAAATTGCTGGCAGGAAACCGTTGAGCTAAAACCCGGCCAGGTTACTTCCGAAGGTGGAAAATACGCCTATCTGGCCCTTGAAGCCGCCACTAATGACCTGAAAGAAGGAAAAATACAAGCTCTAGTGACGGCGCCCATCAATAAAAAGAACATTCAGAGTGAAAGTTTTAATTTTGTCGGACATACCGAATACCTTACCAGTAAATTCAATACTGACAACGAAGACAGTCTGATGTTACTGGTGAGTGATCAATTAAGAATCGGCGTGGTGACCAGTCATATTCCCCTGGGTGATGTCAAAAAAAACCTTACCAAAGAGGTGGTTGACAGTAAAATCAACCTCCTGCATAAAAGCCTGAAAAAGGATTTTGGCATCTCGAAACCCAAGATTGCCGTGCTGGGTCTCAATCCCCATGCGGGAGAAGACGGACTGCTGGGGGGTGAAGAGGGAGAGATCATCATCCCGGCTATCAATGCGTGCAAAAAGAAGGGGAGCCTTGTCTTCGGACCATTTCCGGCCGACGGGTTTTTCGGAAAAATGGAGCATAAAAAGTACGATGCGGTCATGGCCATGTACCATGACCAGGGTCTGATCCCATTTAAGACACTGGCCTTTGATGAGGGTGTAAATTATACAGCCGGACTCCCGGTGGTAAGAACCTCGCCTGACCACGGAACCGCCTATAGTATTGCCGGAAAAAATAAAGCCAGTGAAGACTCTATGTTACACGCCTTGTTTTTGGCACTTGACATTACCAAAAAAAGAATGGAAGGTGCTGCAACGGTTAATTGAGTTGCCAGGTAGCTCACATTATTTTTTTAAAATTATAATTATCTTTTTAAATTTGCGGTCTTAATTTCTAAGGGTATGGGAGCGTATGAAGTAAAGAAATTGTACATTGACATATTTAATTTGCAAAACAAATCCTATGATTATGATTTTGCAATAGACGATCGATTCTTTCAAAGCTTTGAAGATAGTTTTATCAACAAAGGTAGGGCTACAATCAAGGTTTCTCTCAGCAAATCAGAGACTTTTATTGAGGTCAGTATACATATTGATGGCATCGTAGAGCTGACCTGCGACCGGAGCCTGGAAAAATTTGATTATCCGGTGGCACTCGATCCTAAGCTGATTTTCAAATTTGGCCATGAGGAAAAGGAACTGGATGATTTTATGATACAAATTACCAGGCAAACCGAAAGGATTGATTTGGGGCAATATATTTACGAATTCATTAGCCTGGCCCTACCCATGAAAAAACTGCATCCCCGATTTATGGATGCGGAGGAAGATGGGGATAGCCTGGTTTATTCGTCCGAAGCCAGTGAATCTGCAGGCGAAGGTATCGTCGATCCGGAGCAAATGAATGAGGACGATATCGATCCACGATGGAAAAAACTAATTGAATTAAAAAATATTAAACGATAAAATTAAGAAACAATGGCGCATCCTAAAAGAAAAACGTCAAAAGCCAGAAGGGACAAGCGTAGAACACACTACAAGGCTACAGAAAAAAACCTTGTGATTTGTCCTGCCACCGGAGAAATGCATTTGCCTCACAGAGCTCATTGGTACGAAGGTAAGCTCTATTACAAAGGAAAAGTGGTAATGGAAAAAGAGGTATTGGTATAGATATATGAGGATTGCCTTAGATGCAATGGGTGGAGATTTTGCCCCTGAAGCAACCCTGGAGGGGGTAAGGTTAGCCATTGATGAAATGCCGCCCGATTCCCGTATTGTCGTGATTGGTAAAAAGGACATCATCAATCCTTTAATTAGAGAGAAGGGCATAGATGACTCCTTACTCGAGGTGTTCAACGCCAACGATGTAATTCACATGGGCGAACATCCGACCAGGGCACTGACACAAAAACCGGAGTCAAGTATTGCCGTAGGTTTTGGGTTGCTGAAAGAAAAAGCAGTAAATGCCTTTTGCAGTGCCGGAAATACCGGAGCCATGCATGTTGGCGCTATGTTTACTATCAAAACAATCGAGGGCATTATTCGTCCCGGAATAGCGGGTTTTGTACCTAAGGAAAACGGTGACTATGGTGTCCTCATGGATGTAGGTGCCAACGCCGACTGCAAGCCTGACGTGCTGGTGCAGTTTGGTGAAATGGGTTCCATATACGCAAAGCACGTTTTTCACATTGACAACCCCAAAGTGGGGTTGATGAATCTGGGCGAAGAAGAACAAAAAGGCACCTTGCTTACCCAGGCTGCATTTCAGCTTTTTAAACTTGACAAAAAGGTGAACTTCATCGGCAACATCGAGGGAAGAGACGTTTTTAATGATAAAACGGATGTCATCGTTTGTGATGGTTTCACCGGAAATGTTATTCTGAAATTTGCAGAGTCAATTTATGACTTACTGAAAAAAAGAAATTTACTGGATCCTTTTTTCGACAAATTTAACTACGAAGCGATTGGTGGCAGTCCTATATTGGGTGTCAATGGTAACGTAATCATAGGTCATGGAGTGTCTAGTCCCACGGCCATTAAAAACATGCTGTTACAGGCTCATAAAATGGCAAAATCCAATATACACCTTAAAATTAAAGAGAGTTTGGGAGCCTAAAACCTGTAGAACTTAAAGCCTGAAGGCCTTATGCTGGCACCCTCATTAATTTTATTATTGTAAAAATATTTTTAGTTTACCTTTTAAATGCAAAAATTCTGAGAGGTTTAATTTTAAAAATTTAGGAATGAGTAAAATTACTGCCGCTATCAAAGGTATTCACGGCTGGGTCCCTGACTACGTTTTGACCAATGAGGAATTAACGACCATGGTCGATACCAGTGACGAATGGATTACCACAAGAACCGGAATCAAGGAAAGAAGAATCCTGAAGGGACAGGACCAGGGGACATCGGTGATAGGGGTACATGCTGTAAAGGGTTTATTGGAAAAAACCGGTACCAGGGCTGAAGATATTGATCTCATCATTTGCGCCACGACTACACCTGACATGCTTTTTCCAGCCACTGCCAATATCATAGCTAATCAGGTGGGGGCGGTGAATGCCTTCAGCTACGATTTGCAGGCAGCGTGCTCAGGATTTCTGTATGCATTAAGTACCGGTGCGCAGTTTATTGAAACAGGAAAATACCAGAAAATAATAGTAGTAGGCGCTGATAAAATGTCCTCGATCATAGATTACGAAGACAGAACTACCTGTATCATCTTCGGAGATGGTGGAGGGGCTGTACTGTTGGAACCAAGCAAAGAAGGTTATGGTGTGCTGGATTCTATCCTGCGATCCGACGGGTCAGGGGAGCCACATCTGCACATGAAAGCCGGAGGCAGCAGAAGACCGGCAACCCATCGGACGATTGAAGAAAAGCAGCATTTCGTATATCAGGAAGGCGCGGCAGTTTTTAAATTTGCTGTGATCAACATGGCAGACGTTTCGGCCGAAATCATGGAAAAAAATAACCTGAAACCCGAAGATGTTTCCTGGTTGGTACCACATCAGGCCAACAAGCGAATCATCGATGCAACTGCCAATAGAATGGGCATTACCAATGGAAAAGTAATGTTAAACATCCACAGATATGGAAACACCACCAGTGGTACCATACCACTTTGCCTCTTTGACTATGAATCCAATCTTAAAAAAGGGGATAATCTAATACTTTCAGCCTTTGGTGGCGGCTTCACATGGGGCTCAGTATACTTAAAATGGGGCTATGACACTTAATTGATCACCTAACAAATCAAAGAAAATTACCTTGTAAAATATTTTTAACATTTCTTAAATATTACTTTATTTCTTTTGATAGAATTTCTGAAAAAATGGATAGGGATGTTTCATTTGTCTATTTGATTTGTAACTTAGCTTAAATTTATTTTAAATGGCAACAACTGCAGATTTTAGGAATGGTTTGTGTATTGAATTCAATCAGGATTTATATACGATTGTCGAATTTCAACACGTAAAACCAGGAAAGGGACCGGCTTTTGTCAGAACAAAGCTGAAAAGTCTGAATACCGGAAAAGTTATAGAAAATACCTTTAACGCCGGGGTAAAAGTTACCACCGCCAGGATTGAACGCAGGCCACATCAATTTCTGTACAAAGACGATCTCGGATTTCACTTCATGGATAGTAGCACCTTTGAACAGGTCACACTTCAAAAAGAGTTGATTAGTGCCCATGAATTGATGAAAGATGGACAGGAAGTGGAAATACTATTCCACGCGGAAACGGAGAGTCCGCTTAACTGTGATTTACCACCATTTGTAACGTTGAAAATCACCTATACGGAACCAGGGCTGAAAGGAGACACCGCCACCAATGCCACCAAGCCCGCGACACTCGAAACCGGTGCAGAAATCCAGGTACCACTTTTTATAGATCAGGACGAGGTTATTAAAGTAGATACAAGAACAGGTTCCTACTCGGAACGCGTAAAATAAGTATTATGAAAGCGAAAGAATTACAAGACCTATTAGATTTCATTGCAAAGTCCGGGCTTGATGAGGTAAATATAGAAACTGAAGAATACAAGATCAAAGTCAGAAAAACCGCAGAACCCAAAACAAGAATTATAGAAACCAGCGCAGCAGCAATCACTTCGGTACCGCCTGCACAAAACCATGTGGCCCCTGCTCCGGAAAGTGAGACTCAACCAGCCGCACCAACGCCGGAGGCTGTTGAACAAGGGGGCCAAAGTAATTATATCACTATAAAATCACCCATGATCGGTACATTTTACCGGTCCGCAAATCCTGACTCCGACGCTTTTGTCAACGTAGGTGATAAAGTAGCTACCGGACAGACGGTGTGCATCGTGGAGGCCATGAAGCTTTTTAATGAAATTGAATCGGAAGTATCGGGAACCGTAGTTAAAATTTTGATTGAAAATGCCTCTCCGGTAGAATATGATCAACCGCTTTTCCTTATCGACCCTTCTTAAATCAAGAAGCCTTTATCAGTTTATAGGCCGGTTCAATGCATTGGCCGTAGTGTAATTGTAAAAAGAATTATAAGGTGTTTAAAAAAATACTAATTGCCAACAGAGGAGAAATAGCCCTTCGAATCATCAGAACCTGTAAAGAAATGGGAATCGATACGGTGGCCATCTACTCAACGGCGGACAAAGATAGTTTGCATGTGAGATTTGCCAACGAGGCCGTGTGTATAGGCCCTCCTCCGAGCAACCTTTCCTATTTGAACATCCCTCAGATCATCGCAGCGGCAGAAATTACCAATGCCGATGCCATTCATCCGGGATATGGTTTTTTGGCTGAAAATGCCGAGTTTTCAAGGGTTTGTCAGGAACACAATATCAAGTTTATCGGCGCATCGCCAGAAATGATCAACCAAATGGGCGATAAGGCTACCGCCATAGAAACCATGAAAAAAGCAGGTGTTCCTACCATACCGGGTTCGGACGGATTGTTGGAAACAGTGGAAGAAGGCATGGCGATCGCCAAAAAAATCAAATATCCGGTAATGCTTAAAGCCACCGCAGGTGGCGGCGGAAAAGGAATGCGCATCGTTAAGGATGAAACAGCATTTAAAAAAGCATGGGACGATGCCCGGATGGAAGCAGGGGCGGCCTTTGGCAACGATGGCTTATATCTTGAAAAGTTTATTGTTGAACCGAGGCATATCGAAATCCAGGTAGTAGGTGATAAAACCGGTAAGGCCTGCCATCTTTCGGAAAGAGACTGCTCCATACAAAGGAGGCACCAAAAGCTGGTGGAAGAGACTCCCTCGCCTGCTATGACCAAAAAGCTGCGCGATCAAATGGGCAAGGCCGCTGTTAAAGCGGCCGAAGCTATCAACTATGAGGGTGCCGGAACTGTTGAGTTTTTGGTCGACAAAAACAAGGATTTTTACTTTATGGAAATGAACACCAGGATTCAGGTGGAGCACCCTATTACCGAGCAGGTAACCGACTTTGATCTTATCAAAGAGCAGATTAAAGTGGCCGCCGGTATTGAAATCTCTGGTAAAAATTATTATCCACATCTCTACTCCATGGAGTGCCGCATCAACGCAGAAGACCCTGCCAGGGATTTCAGGCCAAGCCCGGGGAAAATCACCAACCTGCATCTTCCGGGAGGTCAGGGAGTGAGAGTAGACAGCCACGTATATGCTGGCTACACCATTCCACCGAATTATGACTCTATGATTGCGAAATTGATTGTCTCCGCACAAACAAGAGAAGAAGTTATTGTAAGGATGAAGAGGGCCCTGGAAGAGTTTGTTATCGAGGGTATTAAAACCACCATCCCATTTCACATTAAACTGATGGAAGACCCACAATTTCAATCAGGCAAGTTTACCACCGCCTTTATGAATACTTTCGACCTGAGCCAGATCGAAGAATAAATCAGGAGAAGAATAAATCAGGATTTAAGATCTATCCTCGTGCTTTGTAAAAAGGATGGGGCTTTCCCCGGATCCTACATCCAATCATGCCCGTTGTGCGTAGCCGGAAGACAGGAACTTACCGGTAGTTGAGATGAACGGAAATGCTAAGCGTGTGTTGACAGTTCTCAGTAACTGCCAGCCATGAATCCATATATATTTTATGGCATGGACATTAAGTTTTTCGTCCAGCTCCGTTTATACCTTCCATTTAAAACGTATTTAGCCCTCAGAAGCGCCCCAATTTTAAAAAGCCAACCAATGGTAACCTTCCGGGTATCAGGTTGTCTTTGGTAGTAAAATACAGTTATTTACTAACCAATGTAAGTTGCATGAAAACGCAAAACAGAAACTATTACCTAACCCTGACAGGATTATTTTTTCTGATTACCGCTTGCGACAACCATTTCCATGATTGTATCCGTGGAAACGGTCCTAACGTCCGGGTAGAAAGAAACGTCACCGGTTTTAACAGTGTATACAATGGCATCAGTGCCAATGTGCACATTGCTCAAGGCGAACCTTACCAAGTGACCATAGAAGGTAGAGAAGATGTGGTAGATGAAATCCGTACAACAGTTGACGGCGATGCATTGAGTATAGAAAGCCGGTATTGTTTGAAAGGTGGGGATGTAGATATATTTATCACCATGCCGGCTATCAGAAGTATTGCCAATTTGGGATCAGGTGGTATTTTTAGTGACAACATCTGGGAAAGTGATGACCTGAATATGTCCATTACAGGTTCCGGGGATATCAAAGCCGATATGGAGGTGGGTAATCTTGAATACAAAATCACAGGATCGGGGAACGTCAGGTTAACGGGTAAGCGCACCTTTCAGGATATCCGGATTTCAGGGTCGGGCCGGGTGAATAGTTTTGGCCTGAGGAGTGATGAAGCCTACGTCAGCATTTCCGGCTCGGGCCGGTGTGAGGTGACTGTGGAACAAAAACTGGATGTAAAAATCTCCGGAAGCGGATCTGTTTTCTACAGGGGCAACCCTTCAGTCAGCTCCGCCATCTCCGGGTCAGGAAGGATATTTGAAGACAACTGACCACCACCACCGAGTCCCCTTTGTGTGTCTTGGTGGTTAACCACTTTTCACCACGGAGGCACCAAGACACAAAGAGACACGGAGATTTTCGCCTGTAAAATAAAAATACAAGCACCGTCTTAAGTTGTGCAACAGCCACGGGACGCATGCGCCAGATGGGAAAGTAACGGATTTTACCTAAGCAGGTATAACTTACCGAAACCTTTTTTAAAGGCCTTGTCGGCAGCAGTTTCACGTTTTTTTATGTCAGCGGCATTCCCACCCATGATTACCCGGTACAAGTACACACCGTTGGCCAGTTGATCACCAAACTCATCCCTTCCATCCCACGCAAAGTCTGAAATATTGTTTCCCACCCTTATGGCCCCCAACTCATTTTGCGTAATTTCCCTGACAATTTTGCCGGTAACCGTCATGATCTGAATTTTAATCTGATCCGGAATCTCGCTTCCGGTTAGCGTAAATACAAACCTGGTACTGGTAGAAAATGGGTTTGGATAGGGGTAAAAATTGGTAATACTTGACTCATTGATCACCTCAAACCTGATTTTGTAGGGTTCTATTCCAGACTGATTTCCGCTGGCATCGGCTGCCTGAACCAGGAGGGTATACAGGCCATCCTCCAGTTGTTCCGGCTGATATTCAACTTTAAAGTCCGAATTTTCAGTAGCTTCAAAGTAGCGCACAGTCGGATCAGAAAAATTTATTTTAGTGAATTCACAATTCTGACAACCATCATCCGGCGTACAATCCTGGCATGGAACACCCAGAAAAACGGCTATACCCACCGTATCTTTTTTCAGCAAGGTTTTGTTCTCATCTTTCAAAGAAATGGATATAAGCGGACTGGGAGAAACTATCTCACCGTCTAAAATGTAAATTCCGTCGAAAACCACATCAATGATAGGATTAATCGTATCTTTATTAACAATCAACGCATTGGTGATGTCAATAATGTTGTTGTTATAGCTTTGCTCTACTTCCAACCTGGGGTTGACAAATACATTCAGATTATTTTTTCCTGCCTTATCATTCGTGTCGAGAGATAGTCGAAATGGGGTCGCCTGTCCCGGCGCCGGTTCATTTATTTTAAAGCTTGACTCGGTGGCGGATCTATTACTTTGATTAAACAAAGAATAGCTCACTGTCAATGAGTCGGTAAACTGCCTGGTGGAGATGTTCTCAAAGATGAAATCCGTCTCAACCGACTCCCCTTCCTGCCTGTCGCTGTCAAAGTTTTCCATAGCTTCCTCCGTTAGGTACAGGATTCCTTCGGGAGTCGGCTCATAAAATACCTGCCAGGATTTTAACTGAGAGGGGGTAAGGTTTACTTCATCTTTGATATCATATCTTATTTTCAGGAAGGGGTAGGCTGTCGCATCTATTCCGGTCATGTCTATTTCATCAGCCTGTATATTGTCAAACAGTTTGGTCTCATTACCCGATAAGTCAATCCCATATATGTCAAAATCAAAAAGGTCCGTTTGTGGCTGCTCTGAAATCTTGACTTTGTTCACAAAGTTATTCCAGCTTAATGCAGGGCCGATTAGGGTAGAGCCGATAGACCCCTGCTTGAATTTTGAAAGAAGCATCTCATTCAGGGAAATCTGCTGTTCGTTGGCAGGTATAGCAGACGCGCCGTCGGCAGTAATTACAGTGGCTGTACCCGGTGCGGCTCCTTTTTTGCCTAAAATGATTAGGGGCTCTCCGGCCTGCATGGCCGAAATGGTAGCGCTGGCAACACCTATTTCTTCCATTTTTGCTATGGTAGTAGCTGGCCAGGTGTTGTAAGATACGGAACCCAGAGACATCATCAACACATAGTCATCAGTCGATACGCCGTCTATATATTGATCCATGAAAAGGTTATTGACTATATCGGAGTTGGTGAAATTATTAATCAATTGTGGTAACCGGCCACAACGCCTTAAATCCGATACATCCCTGTTGGTAAACGATAACACCACATAGGGCAATCCGGTCTGATGGTCAAAAGCCAGGGCATTCATACTGTTATTCCTGCAAATTCTATTGCCAGGACTGCTGATAATAAAGGGAATATTCTGTACGGTTAATTTTATATTGACAGGATTACTATCAGGGTGAAGTTCACCATAGGTAACCGCCTCAAGACTGGTTTGGCTTTCCTTAAATTGCCAGGATTGGGTGGTTTCATTGCTGTCCAGACCGGTAACCACAGCCTCTGAAAACTGATCAAACCTTGTCTGAGACCACCCTTCGGGGCTATCTTTTATATAAATAAAGGAGCTCTCCGACCAGCTATCCTCTTCACCCGGCTGAGGGTTGGCAAATTTGGTGCGCCAATAATATACTGTGCTATCATGGGCCGGAACATCTCCCAGCAAATCAGTCTGCCAACGGGCAACTACCCTGGCTTCTACCGAGTGGGTCTTTTTAAAGGGACTATCGAAGGTACTTACTGTGTCAATTTCAAACAAAAACAACCTGGTTTCAGAAAAGGGATCTGTCGACTGCGCAATAAGCATAACAGGCTGTGAATTAATGACGCCATAATTGTGCGGCAATATATTGGCCGTACCGGATAAAGGAATAAAAAACGTAGTAAAAGCAGTATTATTACCCTCATTCATTTCCGGCACAAGATTCCTTGCGTCTATCTGTATCTCAAAGGAGTTATCGCCAAATGCGTTACCACCCATTGGAACATCATAA
The DNA here is from genome assembly GCF_056858335.1 of Agaribacillus sp. DX54. Lineage (NCBI taxonomy): Bacteria > Pseudomonadati > Bacteroidota > Cytophagia > Cytophagales > Splendidivirgaceae > Agaribacillus > Agaribacillus sp. DX54. Next base: position 59,654 of record NZ_JBXEQE010000026.1, on the reverse strand, counting down.
AAAATTGTATCCTGATAAAAAACCGGTGCAAATTTTAAAGTATCATAGTTAAAATTGACACCGTTACTCAAGGTTCTGTTTACATTAATGGCGATGGAATCAGTGCTGACCCGTCCATAGTTTTCCACAATAATACCTATGCGAAGCGTTTCATCTGCCGCCGTAACTTCTCCCCCATCCACAGATTGGAAAAAGACATCCTCCTTTTTTACAGAAAAATCCGGCTGACTTGCCCCAAAAAGCTTTATGGCCGGGTCACCCTGTAGAATAACCTCCTGCGATTGTGTAATATTTGCCTTGGAGTTACCAAAGTTCTCCAAAAACCTTTTATTGGTTTCAACGATAATATTTCCGATGGACTGACCGAAAAAGGTCGAATCGCCATAGGCAGTGCTGTAAAATATATTAGTGTGATTTTTAAGCTGGCTAACAAAACCAGTGGTGCTATGGGCCATAAAATTCAATGCACCTTTTCCAGGGGTGAATATCCAATCCTCGCCAAAGGTAAAAAAAGTGTTAAAGATGTCCCCCGCATCACAACCATTCACCAGGATGGCAGGGTATCTTGCTTTGTTATTATAGCCCATCAATTCGTTAGACACATTTCCGATTTCAATATCAGTGACCGATGCGGACGAGTGCCCATAAAATGTGATCAAAGAAACTCCTTTATTGACTTGCTCGGAAATATTAAAAAGCTGCACTACACTATTATCGCTTTTGTTGATTGTCGATACTTTCCCTCCCAAATAAACATCCTCGGCTATATTTTTAAACCTATCTACAAAACCGGCAAACAATACCAGCTCCGATGCGGTTTGTCCACCGCTTAAGTGAATGATGTTTTTCCTCCAGAGATCATCAAAAGGAACTGCTTCCATCTCAATGACTTTGTTAAGATATACCAATACTTCCTCAGGTTCACGCGCATTTAAACGGCCGATAGGCACAGGCGCCAGGTCGACGTTACCACCAAGCCCGGCAATAAGCGCTGCATCTGAACCAGGCACACCGCTGGTGGGCACCAGGTTACTCAACGAAAATGATTGAGGAGACTTTCGGTAGTAAACATTGGTACGCCTGATCCTGGTTTCCAGCGATAAAGCCTTACCAATTAAAAATATGTACCGGAGATTTCCCGACTGCAACATAAAATTTGCAAATCGCCGGATGGCCAATGGTGTTTGCTCGCCATAGCTGAACTGGTTGTAAAGCTGATCAATGTTAACCAGTAATGTATCGAATTCCCCTCCTGCCAGCGAGGCCCTGTATGCTGCATAGTTCTCAACCGGATCGTCTACCGCTGATGTTGGTTGGCGCAAGTCCTGATGAGAAATGATGATGTAATCATGATCGGAGGGATCAATGGCGCGAAAATTTATTTTTTGGATGTTGGGGGATAAAAATCCGTTGGCATTGACGAGAATTTTTCTGCCTGAGACGCTGTTATCCACCACAAAATCCAAAAGACCTGACTGATTATTGAATCCAATTCTCCTGATATCGCTTAAACCGGTAATGTCATAAAGATCGACCTGTGCCGGTGCGCCGGTCACTTCCACATAAGACTTTCCGGAAGGATTGTTTGCCAGGTTCAAAATTTTGGTATTTTCTCCCGCCATGTCAAAATTCTGAGGATAGGTTATCTTAATAAAGCCGGGAGCGACAACATCCGGGCCGCCCTCCGGAGAAACTGAAACCCTCACAATCAACGCGCCATCAGCGCCTACATCAGACCATGCCAGCTCCTCCAGTAATAAATATTTGCGATAAAAATTAAATTCGGCAGTTGTTAAGGTTCTCATGGACCCGGCGTTAGGCCCGACCAATATACTCACATGATGCTCCCGGTTGTTATTACCCACCAGTAGTAAATTTAACTTCGGTTTGGACCCGGCCTGATTACTGTTGGTAAGATTAAAGGAAAAATCCCGGAATTGACCGAGTTGTATGTTCGGTCCGATCCATCCCTCTCCCATATCAAATTGTGCCAACCAGGTTTTGCTGTTGTTTCCACCTTCGGGATATGTCCTCCCTCTTGAATATTGATCCGTGTATACGTCCAGAATTTCATTGCTATGATCTGTTTCGGCTGGAATACCACTTACGTTATTCTCTGAAAAAAAGGGCATCCTTTTGCCCTTGGCCGGGCTAAGCTTCCAGGTTAAAAAATAGGCCGAAGCGTCTGAAAACAGGTTGTAAAAAGTATGTGGTTGATCTCCGGGTGCTAAATAAAGTTCTGTGTCAAGTGTACCATCATTTGCCTGACCATAAAATTCTATAAAATCACCGGCGTCAAAATTAGCATCCTCCTGCCCCTCGATCCTGATGGCCTGTTCCACACCCCTGTGAAAAATCTGAATTCGTCTCGGATCAACTGCGTTAACAGGAAATCCGGCATCTACCAGATTGTTGAAAGTTAACCGGTAAATCCCATTTTCGGCAACCGTCAATTTATAATACGTTTGATTAAAGTCGATCCACTCATTACCATAGATTTGTGCTTGCAGGTTGTTTGCCCAAAAGAACAAAGCCGAAATTGAAATCATACACAGCGAAAACCTTGTCTGAAAACCTAAGGTAAAGTTATACATACGCCAAAATTTCAAACTATCGACAACCATCCCCATCAAGAAGTATCTTAACCCCATGTTAATTCAAACCCACTTTTAAAGAAAATACGTGCGAGTATAACGACTCAGACTGATCCCCGATATCGGTTAAAGCATAATCTATCATCACATTGTTAATTTTAACACCAAGCCCGGAATTAGGTTGAAAGCTGGTATAGGTGGATTCATCAAAATCTTTTACTTCCTGAATATTGCCTACCCCTAATCGGAAATAGACGATTTCACGGTAGTTCAGTTCCATTCCTGCATTGAGGTCCATAGAAGCAAAATCCGATTTTAAGATAACATTTCTTCGTCCGTCAAATGAAAATACCAGGTCGGTGGATGCCAGCAGGCCAAATTTTTCTTTGATCTGAAAATACCTCGATACACCTAAAATGGCCTTTGGCAGCGTAATCTCAATTGAGTTCTCGGGAATCTCATTGCCGGTTTGGGTAAAAATATCAAAAACCAGCTCTGAATTATGGCTCCAGGCATTGAAGGTTCCGGTTATATCCCTTAACATGACCCCGAACTGCCACCCGTTTCTCTCCAATTGGGCTCCCACATCCAGGCCAAAGCCCCAGGCATTGGCAAAGTCACCGGCGTTTCTATGAACTACTTTGAAATTGGCTCCCATATTAAGGCCGGGCAGAAAACCCATTTCCCTGGCATAGGAAAATATGAAAGCATAGTCCGCGGAGGAGAAAAACCGGATATTATTATAATCAATAGCCCCATTGGCATTATATAAAAACCTGGTATCCGGTATATCGTCCACTGCAAAGCGAATCACCGAAATAGCCAGATGACTTGAAGTGTCGATGGCAGTAGCAAATGCTGCGTAGTCATACTTGGCAATTCCCGCAAAGTATTCGGCATGCATCAACGCAAATTCGTATTTGCTTTCAATACCTGATAAGCCGGCAGGATTCCAGTAACCCGATGTCACATCCTTAACATTGGCCACCTGTGTCCCTGACATTCCCAAACCCCTGGCACCGACGCCTATAGAGAGAAATTCATTACTAAATTTTGGACTAACCGCCTGAGAATAAACAATTTGGATTGTTACAATAAAAACGGTCAGATGAATTAATACCTTCTTCATTCAACTGCTCAATAAAAACCTAAATTATTAATATTTTAATTTCAATTCCAGTAATAATTCGGTTAATAAAATACAAGGTAATGAAAAAGATAAATTCAAAGCTATTTTTTAGAGTATGGGAAAATTTCGCGATCCTTGATATTTCATAATGCAATTACCGCCTGACTACCCCCTGATTATTATTTAGCCATACTATAAATTTGCAGTCATAGTATGACTAAATCAACGTAGCCAATTGATTATCAATTTTTTAACGTTTAGTATGATCGTTATTCCATAGCCAACAAATACGATCTGTGAATAGATCAACTATTAGAAAAATGCTATTTCTCCCTGATAATCAACAGATACGGTCCAAAGCGTGGACGCCAATCCTTACAACTATCGAAATATTCATTCTTTAAAATGAAAAATTAACAATTTAAATTTTTTGTAGTAAAAAAAATCGAACATGTCAATCATACCAGCACAATATTGAGTAAATTAAATCAAAATAGCCATTTTCATGAAGAAAACTTGGATTACTGTGAAAAAATTAACAATTATTTAAATTTGAACTATTCCAAGCATAAACGCCTGACTGAATCCAGATGTGCCTTTTTTCATTGAAAATACTATCAATAATATAAGAATCTCTTCTAGTATCCCTTAATCTTGGTTTAGTACAAGCTTACTTATTTTTTTATTTTTTCCGGATAATAAAGCAAAAATCAATAGTATTCAAAAAATAAGTACATGAAAAAAATTGAGCTTTGTTTACTCTTACGACATTATTTAAGTGATATCGTAAAAACATATTTAAACTAAACTTCATTTAAACCCTAAAAATACATGTCTGAAAATTCGTGGCGATAGTTAATTTGGCTATTCTCAATATAAACAGTTATTTTTTGTCAAAAATCTTACTCATGTAAGTATCTTAACGTATGATGTACGATTTCCCTAACTATTAAACACTAACTTAAGCATGCGAATAGTGTGAGATTATTTTAACTTAAACATCGATATTATTATTAATTTATTAAAGTGTTAACAATTTAGTTTAAGTAATCGGAAAGACTGAACTCTTCTTATCCAGTTAAAAACGACAGAGAAAGGATCCTTTGATAGTTATTATCCTTCCTATTAAAAGACCAATTACATTCAACGTGCTTATTGCCTGTAAATGATGCAGGTTAATGGTATGACCATGAATTTACCTCATTACCTGATGGGGAATAAAGTATATTATGTAATTCTTAAAACTTTATTTTATGAAAAGTGCAAAGAAAGAATCGGAAAAACTGAAATCGAGGGAACCTATTGCTTTGGTTGGAATAGGCTGCAGATTCCCGGGTAGCATATATGGGCCGAGTCAATTCTGGCAGGGTTTGAAGAAGGGTATAGATGCTATTACCGATGTTCCTGCCAACCGCTGGAGTGTAAACGCATTTTATGATCCTGACCCGGATAAGGCGGGAAAAATAAAAACGAAAAAAGGTGGATTTCTCGATGAAATAGATAAATTCGATGCAGAATTTTTCGGTATATACCCTAAAACCGCAGAGAGGATCGATCCACAGCAAAGGCTTTTACTGGAAGTTACCTATGAAGCTTTCGAAGATGCTGGCATAAAACCGGAGGATATTTCCGGCTCTAAAACGGCTGTTTATGTAGGTGTCTTTACCAATGACTACTGGGACATACAGGCAGCCAGCGAACAAAAAGATCATCTCAGTCCGCATGTCTCCATGGGCGTAATTTTGACGGCCATTGCCAACAGACTATCCTACACATTTAATTTAAAGGGGCCGAGTGTAACGATAGACACCGCCTGCTCTTCGTCCCTGGTAGCAGTGCATATGGCATGTCAAAGTATATGGACCGGCGAAAGCAAGCAGGCTATAGCAGGTGGTGTAAACATGATTCTACGGCCTGAAACATCCATTATGATGTCAAAGGGTAATTTTTTATCTCCTGACGGTTATTGTAAATCTTTTGATAGCAGAGCCAACGGTTATGTCAGAAGCGAGGGCTGTGGAATTGTTATCCTGAAGCCACTCTCACAGGCTATAGCCGACGGCGATCAGATTTATGGAACTATCTTAGGTACTGCCGTGAATCAGGATGGATACACTGAAAGCGGGTTTACTGTTCCCAGCCTTTCTTCCCAAACGGACATGCTGGAAAACGCTTATGCCAATGCCGGTGTGAATCCGGCCTCGGTTGCTTATGTAGAAGCACACGGAACCGGGACCCCGGTAGGAGATCCCATTGAAACCAACGCATTTGGCAATGTCATTGGCAAAGGGCGGAAAGAAGGCAATGAGTGTATCATCGGTTCTGTAAAGACTAACGTTGGCCATCTGGAGGCAGCGGCAGGAGTAGCCGGATTGATTAAGTTAAGCCTGATTCTAAAGCACAAACAAATACCAAAAAATCTGCATTTTTTGAAACCTAATCCAAATATTCCATTTGCAGATTATAAGCTTAAAGTATCAACGGAATTACAAGAACTGCCGGAAAATGGTCAACCGGCCATTGTTGGTGTAAACTCATTCGGTGCGGGTGGAACCAATGCCCATGTTGTGATGCAAGGTTACAGGCCCGCTGCCGAAGTTTCCAGGCACAATGGTCAGGCCCAGGATTCTGTAATCCATCTGTTTGCTGTCACCGCACGCAGTAGCAAGGCACTTAAGGAGCATGTGAAGAACTACATTGATTTCATAGAAAAATCAGGAGATTCTTTAGAAGACATTTGCTTTTCATCGATGTGCAGACGGTCGTGGCATCCTTACCGGCTGGCTATGGCTGTAAAAACAAAGGAAGACCTGATTGGCAAGCTCGGTGCGTTTTTGAGGGGTGAAGAAAGGCCTGGTATGCATACCGGCCAGATAAACCTCTCCAAGAACCATAAAATCGGATTTATTTTTTCCGGTCAGGGACCGCAATGGTTCGCAATGGGGCAACAGTTAATGCATACCTCCCCATTGTTCAGGGAGATAATACTGAAAACAGATACATTATTTTCAAAAATGGCCGATTGGTCGCTGCTTGAGGAAATGCATAAAGATGAAACCAATTCAAGGATCGGGGAAACCAACATTGCCCAACCAGCCATTATGGCCATCCAGATTGCTTTGGCGGAATTGTGGAAGTCAAGGGGAGTGATACCAGCGGGTTGTGTGGGTCATTCCATTGGTGAAGTGGCAGCCGCGTACACGGCCGGGGCGCTTTCGCTCGAACAGGCGGTCGAGGTGATTTATCACAGAAGCAGAGGCCAGAATAAGGCCTCCGATAAGGGAAAAATGTTGGCTGTAGGATTACCTTACAACAAAGCAAAAGATTTAATCAATGGCCATACTGAAATCGTATCGGTGGCCGCTATCAACGGTCCAAATATAGTCACACTTTCGGGCGATGCCGAACCTTTGGATTCAATTGCTGAAGATTTGGACCATCGGGATATATTCCATCGTTTCCTCAGGGTGAATGTGCCTTTTCACAGTCATCATATGGAATCGTTAAAAGATGAGTTAATTGCTTCCCTGCAGCACCTTCAGCCAACTGAAGCCAAGGTGCCACTTTATTCTACGGTAACTGGAAAACAGGAAGATGGCAAACACCTGAATAGTGATTATTGGTACAAAAATGTCAGAGAGCCTGTATTTTTCACCGATGCTTTGCAGTCTATGATTAATGATGGATACAACACATTTATTGAGATCGCACCACACCCGGTCTTAACCAATGGCGCTTTGGAACTGTTAAAAGAAAACAAAATCCACAACCCGGTGATTGTTCCTTCAATGCGAAGGGGCGAGGACGAGGATATAGTCTCTATGGGATCACTGGCTGCACTGTTTACCCGGAACTTCACGGTCAAAACTGACCATTTGTTTTCAAAAGAGGCGAAATTTGTGAAGTTACCGGCCTACCCCTGGCAGCACCGGTCCTATTGGTTTGAAACCAAAACGCATCAACGCAAAAGGCTAGGCGAAGACAACCATCCGTTTTTGCCGGAAAACACGCAAATGATCTCTGATCCCGGTCAAATACTGTGGAGCCTGCCGTTGAGTGCCGGGGCACACCCGTATCTGAAAGACCACCAGGTTGACGGGGCAATGGTTTTTCCTGGCACAGGGCACCTGGAAGTGGCTACAGCAGCAGGCCGGTCTTCGTTTCCTGAAAGCTTTTCACATGTAGAAAACATTGTTTTTGACAAAGCCTTATTTATTCCTGACGAAGACGCTGCTTCTGAAACCAAACTTGAAATTTCTTCACATGACCATCGATTCAGAATTTTCAGCAAGCAGGATACAGAGGGATCAAACTGGATAATGAATGCTAAAGGTAAAATGGTTTTTGAAAATGAAAGCCCCGGCATAAAACAACTCGATATTGACAAAATAAAAAGTGAAGTCAGTAATCCTGTTTCCGTTTCCGGCTTTTACCTGGAACTAAAACAAAATGGTTTGCATTACGGGGAAACATTTCGCGGAGTGCAAAAGTTATGGTCCTCTGATATGTCTTTGCTGGGTGAGGTAGCTTTACATGAAAATCTGCAATATGGTATCGATAAGTATCATTTTCATCCCGCGTTACTGGATTCTTGCCTGCATATACTCGAGTATGCAGCCCACTGGGCAACAGATGGGGATCAGGCAGGTATATATTTACCGGCATTTTTGCGGAAGTATAAAATTTATCAGCAGGTGCCGGAAAAAGTCTGGTGTTATGTAAAGGTAAAGGAAGCCTCACCCGATACATTGAGAGCCGATTACGCCATACTAGATGCAAAAGGCATGGTAATCGCGGAGCTGCAAGGACTGGAATGTACTTATATAGAAGGTTCGCGAGGGGAAAGAAATATTGGTGTTTATGACGGCTTTTATGATTATATCTGGCATGAAAATGTGGGGCAACCAGACCCTCCGGACGAATCGATAACCGCACCGCCATTAATATTCCTTAGCCAGGGGGAGTTAGGCAAAAAAATTGTAGCCCGCTTCAGAGATAGCAATCAATCAGCCTTGTGGGTTACCAAAGCAAAAGACTTTAAAAAAGTTGATGATTGCCATTACGAAATTAACCCTGATAGTCCGGAAGATTTGGACAGGTTGTTCCTGGAGGTCAATCAAAATAACAAGGTTGAAAAAATAGCCTATCTCTGGCCGATGGATACCCAATTCAATCCATACCTATCAGATACTCAGTTGGAGAACCAGCAAAAATCGCTCACTGGTGCCATGTTGTGTTTTCTACAGGCTGTTATCAGGTCGGAAAGTGAGCCGGCACTGACAGTCGTAGTTCAGGCTACCGAAAAGGTATTACCCAACGACAAGGTCAACGTCAACCAGTCCGCTGTATATGGGTTAGGCCGGGTAATGCTCAATGAATACCCATTCACCAAAGTTTCTATCATTGACCTCAGCGAATTTCCTGATGATCAGGAAATCGGGAATCTGTATAATCATCTCGTCGCAAAAGGTGGTGGTGACATAAATTTTTCCGAAATCGCACTGAGAAATGACCGGCAATACACAAGAAAGCTCATCGCTGTTGATCAGGGTTATGCTGAAAACCAGGCGCAAAAGGAAATCAATGCACGCAATACCGCATTTGTCCTGGAAACAAGCAGTAATAAAAGTCTGGCTGATGTGTTTTTCAGAAAGATCAGCCGCCCCGTGCTCCGGGATCATGAACTTGAGGTCTCCGTATTGGCAGCCGGGGTCAACGATACACAGCTAACCGATCAACCAGGTTTTCTATTGACCGGAAACGAATTTGCCGGCGTAGTGACAAAAACCGGAAAAAATGTAAAACGGCTCAAGGAGGGAGATGAGGTTATGGTGTTTGGAAAAAATGTAATTGGTGGAGTTATCAGGGCGCGGGAAGATTTGGTAATACCTAAACCGGCAGGTTGGTCATTCGCTGATGCAGTCAAATTATATAAACCATTGTTCTCCGCCCTTTATGGGCTGAAATACCTGGGTGAATTAAAAAAAGATGACTTTGTTTTTATCCGGTCACCTCTCTCTATAACAGCATTGGCTGCGATTGAGGTGGCTCGTAATTTGGGTATTAAAGCCATCACAATCGGTCAACAGTACCAGGATAAATCATTCCAAAAGTTGATGGAGCCGGTTTTGTTTGTCAACCCTCATGAAGATAACCCTGCAGAAAAACTATTGGCACTAACCCATGGAAAGGGAATAAAACTAGTGATTGCCAACGGCGATGTACCGGAAATGGTCAGAAAAAACCTGAGGCCGTTTGCCAGAATTGTAGATTTAAACCCGGAAGCAGACCAGATTTCAAATATCAAACTTTCCGTACCCGGTGAATTAAACATTTCTTTTCATCATATCAGCCTGGATACCATATTGCAGCATAAGCCTGAGATATGTAAAGATTTGCTGAATACCGTGGGGCAATGGTCCCTTCATGAAGATCAGTTGAGTAAGGCCGTACCTGTCCACCCTGTGCATCAATTTACAAAATTCCCGGGAGAGAGTGCCCCTGGCTCCCGACAGATGAAACGGGTAATAACCATGGACCGATCCATTATATCCTTATCCCCTCCTACAGAGCTTACCATCGAAGCCAATGCCACTTACCTGATTACCGGAGGGGCCAGTGGATTTGGGTTGATCCTGGCAAAATGGCTGGCCGATAATGGTGCCAGGCACCTCGCCTTGTTAAGCCGGAGTGGTTGCAAATACGATCGGGACTATGAAATCGTAGACGCTATGCAAGCCAACGGTGTAAACGTTCACCTGATGAAGACAGATGTTGCCAATCAAAAGGAAATTCAGCTCACGCTAAATATTATCAGGGAATCCATGCCCCCATTAAAAGGAATCATCCACAGCGCTGCCGTTTTGGATGACGCCACGATCCCAAATACCGACATCAAGCAATTTATGCGCGTATTTAATCCCAAGGTTAAAGGGGCCTGGAATTTACATATGGGTACGCAGGGTGATGAACTGGACTTTTTTATTATGTTATCCTCGGTTTCATCTGTCATCGGATGGCCCGGACAGGCCAACTACTCATCGGCCAATAATTTTCTGGACAGACTTGCATTATATCGGCAATCCCAGGGAATGGTCGGCTCATCCATTAACCTGGGCGTATTGGATGATTATGCCGGGATGACGAAATCCGGTGAAGGGGGCAATTTAATTAAAGTGTTATTTAACCAGGGCTGGATACCGCTTACCCTGAAAGAGGTAACTGAAAAGATCGGGACCATAATGATGCAAAATCCTGTTCAGAGAATGGCGGCCAACCTGGATTGGTTAAGATTCAAGGATTCTTTTCCCCATTTATCAAAAGATTCGAGGTTCAGCGACATCATAAACGAAATTTTGCTGAAAAATAAAGGACAACAAGATAAGGGCTCTCTGGTAGACAAAATCAGGGGAGCAGACAATGAAGAAAAAGAGTCATTGCTCACCAACAATATCGTTGCTTCGCTGGCAAAAATTCTGGGTGTGTCAACGGAAAAAGTTACGGTGGATAAACCCATAACCGGTATGGGACTCGACTCATTGATGCTTAACCAGCTTCGTAACTGGATACAGCAAACCCTGGGGCTGAATTATCCGCTGATGAGAATTGCCAAAGGCCCTAGCATACACCAACTAGCAGGCCAGTTATTAACAGACCTCACCAGTGAAAATAACCAAGGTAAAAATGCTGATAATAATGGCAACGGAAAGATGGAAGCACCCGAAGGAATTGAATATGTGGGCAAGTGGTTTATGAAAAGCCGGCATAAGGACGGCGATGAAATCAACTTCCGCATTTTCTGCATACATCCTGTTGGTGCCGGGGCCTCGATGTTCGGGCATTTCCTTTATAATCCGCCAGCCAATACCGAAGTGCTCGCTTATCAATTGCCCGGCAGGGAAAACCGGTCAGAAGAAGCCCCATTTGAAAGGGTCGAAACACTAGTCCCTGAGATGGCAACGGCCATGAAACCATTTTTGGATAAGCCATTCATTGTGCTCGGTCACAGCTTTGGTGGAATTATCGGGTTTGAGTTAATCCATTTTATCAAAGAACACTATGGTGTCCAACCTCAACATTTGTTTGTCACAGGCACTTGTGCACCACATTTAACACAGGCATGGAAAAAAACTGAAACCATTACCGAAACCGCTGTTGCTGCTAATTCGACAGAAAAACTGCTCGGGTTATTGAATTATATCGAAGATGTTGACTTTTTAAAAAGTATATTGCCCGTTATGAAAAGGGATATGCCCTTGATTATGAGCTATCCTTATCAGGACAAAGGTTTACTGGATTTTCCGGTCACGGCCTTTGCGGCTGATAAGGATGAAGTGGTAACAATCAAAGAGGTAGCAAGCTGGAAAGCCCAAACCAACCATGCTTTTGAACTTGAAATGGTGGAGGGTGACCATTGGTTCCTCAGCAGAAATAAAGAATTAGTATTCAAAAGGTTAGAAGAAGCAATTGATCGGTACAAAAAGCGAATGGCTGTTAAAATTTAAAGTAATAGCGTTTTATATTAGAAAAGGGAATTTATTTTCAGGAACCATAGGATAGGATCCTCAGGGGGGATCCTATCCTGGTTCTCAGGTCGTGGATTAGGATTAGATGGAGAATACCTGTATTATTAACATTTTGTTAAAACGTAAAAACTGGCAAAGCGAAGCAATTCTCGGTCTTTCCTCAATGCCTGCCGATCTACTGTTCGATCAGAAAGAGAGTTTTCTGCATAAAAACGAATTAAAATTCCTGAACCAGTGCCACGATGAAAAAAAAAGACGTCAATTCCTGCAAAGCAGAAAATTATCGAAAGAGTTATTGTCAACCCATCTAAAAGAAACAAACCTAACTAAAATCCACATCGAATCAGGTGTTTTTAATCAACCCGTGATTACTTATCCCTCCGTAATACACCCTGCCATAAGCATTTCGCATAGTGATAATTGCTCAGCATGTATTATTACCTCAGAAATTCACCCGATGGCCATAGATATTGAAAAAATTCAACATAACAAAAAAGAGCATATGGCCTCCCCACTAAGCCATTCGGAAAAAACACTGGTAAAAGAATTACCCAGCCATGAGTATATTACCTATCTGCAACTGTGGACGGCCAAAGAAGCCATTTCAAAAGTGCTAAAAACGGGCCTGATGGCATCTTTTGAGATATATGAAATCGATAACGTAAATATATCCGGGGCTTACACAATTTTTACCTTTAAAAATTTCGCCCAGTATAAAGCAATTTCCTTTGAAATAAAAGGTAACATTTGTTCTGTGGTGCTTCCGAAAAAAACGAAATTATGCTTCGAATCAGGAATTGGCACATCTTTAAAATTCGACAATTTCGATATCGCAAGCTGAAAAGTGACCGAATCAAAAATTTGATACAGCTATGCACCGCAATCCCTAAGATTAGGGAACAAAACTTACGTAAACAATTATTGGAATTTTCTGATTATTTTATTATCGATTTACGCGGTATTTTGCCACAGTAATTTCAGCGAGTCAAGTAAGGTAATTGAAGGTCTGATGTTAAATTTAACAGTTGTAGAAGGATTTGTTGCATGAAAGAGAAGGGTTTATGAAAGAATTTGTATTGAAAAACTTCATCGAGGCTGGTTTGAGTGAGGAAGTTCCGGAGTTTTTAAGAGGGAGAGTAAAAACGATTAATATTGTAACCTTGCTTTTAACCTTTGCGGCAGCGTTACCTTTTGTTATATTCTCTCAAATCTATTATCCGCCGTTAACCTTTATACCTATGGCAGGCATTGTAACCGGTTTGGGTGTCCTACTAGCCAATAAATATGGAGGTATATTGTATTCCAGGTTTTTTATTTCCGTTTTACCTGTATGGGAAGTAATCACCTACAATGCTTACCTGTGTGGCCCTGATGATGAAGCCATAGGGGGACTATTTCTGATTGGTATGGGGTTCATTCTAGTGCCCTTTCTCATGATTGACATTAAAGAAAAATACTTCCTGACCGTTACCTCTTTTATCTGCTCACTTCCCATCGTTGCCTTTGCATTGTTAAAGCAGTGGCTGAATATTGGGACAGCCAACGCGGATATGGCTCATACCTACATCGAATTGCTGAGAACCGGTTGGATAAGTAACATGACTTATGCTCTGAGCGTGATCATCGCATTTGGCACATTATTAGGGTTGGCTTTTTTAAACCGTCAAGCAGTAAAGAAAAGCGAGTCGCTGATTGAAAGCATGAACGATCAGAATACAGTACTGCAAAATTCTCAGAAACAGTTAGAAGAAAACCTGAAAAAAGTCGAAGCAGCGCAGGAAGAGGAAAAAAGAAGAAATTGGGCGACGCAGGGAATCGCCAACATTTCAGAAATATTAAGAAGCAACAAAAACAGCGAAGATATATTTGACAATATCATTGCCATGATCGTGAATTATACCAAATCCAATCAGGGTGGTTTGTTTATTGTAGACAAAAATGAAACCGGGGCAGACGGTGCAAAAATAAGATTACAGTCCTGCTATGCCTATTCCAGGAAGAAGTATCTGGAGGAGGAATATGAAGAAGGACAGGGGCTGATTGGTCAGGCCTATCTGGAAGGAGCGTATATTCACATGACCAAAATTCCTCAAGATTATATCAATATCACTTCGGGATTGGGCGAGTCTACACCTTCCGCGCTTTTAATTATGCCGCTCAAGGTAAATGACCTTATTGAAGGGGTAATAGAAATCGCTGCCTTTCAAAAATATGAAGATCACCAGATAGAATTCATCCAAAAATTAGGAGAAAATGTAGCCTCCTACATTCAAAGCAACCGCATTAATGAAAGAACTAACCGGCTTTTACGTGAAGCACAAGAGCAATCTGAGGAATTAAGGGCACAAGAAGAAGAAATGAGGCAAAATATGGAAGAACTCGCTGCCACCCAAGAAGAACTGAGCAGGAAAGAAACCGAATCTCAAAAAGTAATCGAAGCGCTCAAAGGTGAGGTGGAAAGGTTAACCCCCAAAACATCTGAAAAGGTCCGCGTGACAGGATGAGTCAAGGCAACTTATATTGCCACTTTACATAGATTAGAGGCCACATGTGCGGGCTTTTTGTCTCGAATTGTCAAATTCCGTGCTTACACACCTATTCAGGGGTTGTTTAATAAAGTCTGTTCATATGGATAATCAGATTTTATTTTGCCCGACCTATCAAAACCCACATCACATTGTGCGAGCCTCTCAGGCTTATGGGTCGATTTTTTAGCGAACCTCCGGCACCGGGGAAAGAGTTCATACACTTGATTTATATTTTTCAATTGTTTTATATAATTTTTTAAAGAATGTATTAGGCAAGCTAGTTTTTTTTACTTAGTACTTGGCTATACATAGTACTTTCCCGTATATTATACCGAAGTTAGGTGATAAAAGAAATGAAACATGAATGTTGAAAATACACAGGTACAAATGCGGAAGGGTATTCTGGAATTTTGTATCCTCCATATAATCTCCCGGGGTGAGGTTTATGCGTCTGATATGTTGGAGGAGTTGACATCGGCAAAAATAATCGTGGTAGAAGGGACGCTTTATCCACTGCTGACCAGGCTTAGAAAGGCGGGTTTGCTAGAATACAAGTGGGTTGAATCCACCTCCGGTCCTCCCAGAAAATATTACAAATTAACAGACGATGGAAAGCTTTTTTTAGCGAAATTAGAAGAAACCTGGGAAGAGCTAATGTCCTCAACAAACCAAATTATTTCAAAAAACAAAAAATAATCAAAATAAATGCTGTCATGAAAAAAAATATAAGCATTAACATAAGCGGCATCATTTTTCATATAGAAGAAGACGGTTACGACCAACTAAAAAATTATCTCGAATCCATCAACAAATATTTTGCCTCCTTCGAAGACAGCAAGGAAATCATTGAAGATATTGAAAACAGGATCGCTGAAATATTTCTGTCCAGATTAACAGATGGCAACCAGGTAGTCACCATGGAAGATGTCGAGAGCCTGATAGCCACCATGGGAAGTATTTCAGATTTTGAGGCCGCAGAAGACCAGCAGGCCGACCTGGAACCAACACCCACAGGGGACTGGGATAATCAAGGGACCACCTTCACCTCCACCGCCGGAGAACAGACAAGCGACACTGACGGAAAGTCTAAAAAGCTATACAGGGACACCAACAGAAGATTGATCGGTGGTGTGGCTGCCGGATTAGCGCATTACTTTGGTATCGATCCACTTTGGGTAAGGTTGATTTTTATCGTCCTGTTTTTTAACCTGGTCATATGGGCCCCCATAAGCGGTACCATTCTCATCGCTTATATTATTATGTGGATCGTTGTCCCTGCCTCCGGACAGTTAGAGGAAGACAAAAGCCTGAAAAAAATGTTCAGAAGTTCGGAAGAAAGGGTTTTGGGTGGTGTAGCCAGCGGCCTCGCAGCCTATTTTGGTACTGATATTACCCTGATCCGGGTTTTATTTGTCATCACTACCCTCATAGGTGGCACCGGATTGATCTTGTACATTGTCTTATGGATAATTACGCCTGAGGCAGTATCTATTACGGATAAAATTCAAATGCAGGGCGAGCCTGTAACACTCTCCAATATTGAATCAAGCGTAAAAAAAAGCCTTAATGTAGAAAAAGAGGAAGAGGAAAATATCTTTGTGAAAATTTTACTTTTCCCGTTTCGCTTAATCGCCGCGATATTTACCGGACTGGGGAGAGTATTTGGCCCCATCATGTTATTTCTGGTAGAAATCATCCGGGTATTTGCAGGTATAGTTATCCTTCTGACTGCCATTGGTCTGATTGCAGGCTTCTCCATAGCCATGAGCGTAATACTGGGTATTATGGCAGGCGGGGATTATTTTTATCTGAGCAATGATATACCTGTTGACCTGATAAAAGCCAGCTTTCCACCTTTCACAGTCATTTCGGCTTATGTGGCTGTTTTAATACCATCACTGGCCCTGGCACTTTTGGGGGCCATGATTGTAGCCAAAAAGAGGGTGCTTAATGTTTCCACCGGCTGGTCGTTATTCGGTATATGGGTATTGAGCTTGTTTGCCATTGGCACTACGATTCCGATGATTGTAAAAAACTTTCGCACCGACGGTGAATACCGAGAGACGGAAACCTTCAACCTGCAGGGCCGAACTGCCATACTCGCTCTGCAGGATGTAGGGTTTGATGAATATGATGTGACTTATCTTAAGATCCGGGGGCATTCTGACTCGCTGTACCGGCTGGTGAAAAACTTCGAGGCCCGTGGCAGATCAAGGCAAGATGCCATTGAAAATGCAAAAATGGTCGAATATCGTGTGCTACAACGGGATTCTACCCTGATTTTTGACTCGAACATACAATTCAAACGCAACGCCGAGTTCCGGGCACAGGAATTGAACATGACCCTGTATATACCTTACAACACGCCGTTTATAATGGAATATGACCTCAGGTATATTCTAAGAAGTACTTTGTATTATAATGGATACAATATCAGTGATCTGGGTGACAATACCTGGATGATTTCTGATGATGAAGGATTGATCTGCCTGACTTGCGAAGAGGGTGGATACCAGCGTAACTCCAGGAAAAGGGATTTTGAAGAAGACGAGTTAACTTTCGACTATCGGGACTTTAGTGAAATAGTGGTGAGCGATAACTTTGAAGTCGAGATCGTAAAGTCGGATGACTATGACATTAAGTTTACAGGCCCACAGCGGGAGTTAAGAAGAGTGGATGCACATAAAATGGGATCAGCGTTGGAGATATCCATGGACAGGGACCGTTATTTTGACGGGAATCGTAGAAGGGTTAAGGCTGAGATACAAATTCCTGAACTTCAAACTATTTATTTGGGAGGTAGTACCAGCACGATAGTCAGCGGATTCACCGAGGAAGACTTCGACCTCAGACTGGGTGGCAGTGCCGAAGCCGACGTTAATATTTCGGCTCAAAGGCTTTCCCTGGACATGAGCGGATCATCCCGGTTAAACCTTGTGGGATCAGGTTCGGAGGTAATAGCAGATATTTCGGGTGCGGCGAGATTAAATGCTTATGATTACCGGGCTGCCAATGTCGAGCTGGAAACTTCGGGTGCTTCCAATAGCAAAGTATATGCTTCGGAAAATCTGGATATCGATTCCGGGGGTGCCAGCGCAGTACAATACAAAGGTAACGCCAATGTAAACACCAGAAACACAGGGAGCAGCAAAGCGGTGCGGGAATGATTACCTTTATTTTCATATCTTTGTACACCCATGTTGTACTATATGAAAATGACCATTGTCTTATTGGCCTGTTTTTTGACAGCCACCTGCACTAATCCACCCACTCAAAAGCTGCCAAAACAGATAAAGCAAGGTATCTCGGGACAGGTGATTTGGCTGGAAGGTAATTTAATGCCCTCTATTGATCAGCCCGATGCCAACACCCGCCAAGGCAAACCGGTGGTCAGAGAGATCCATGTCTATAAACTGGTTAACGTAAAAGAAACCGAATCCCAGGATGGATTTTTCATCAAAGTTAAAGGAACCCCTGTTAAAAAGTCCTATTCAGACGCTTCAGGCAATTTCAGCATACCATTACCAATAGGTGAATATTCCGTTTTTGTAAAAGAAGAACAAGGCCTTTACGCCAACTTGTTTGACGGTAAATACAACGTCAATCCAGTAGTGGTCAACAGGAACAAAATCACTGAAATTAAACTAAAAATCGACTACAAAGCCGTGTATTAGTGAAAATAAAAATTAAAATGAAAGTCCAATGAAAATATCAATCGCCTAAAAACCCATTTTTAATTTTCATTTTAATTACCTCTCATGCAACCTTTACGGGTTGATGAGCATCTTGGAGTCGAAATTAATCGCAATGAGATTGGCAATCAACAAATCAAAACCTATTGAAGATTTAATTCACGGATGTATTAACAATAGTCAGAAGGCCCAGCGGGATCTGTACAATCGTTATTCATCCCTGATGTTTTCAATTTGTTTAAGATATGTCGGGGACCCCGCTCAGGCAGAAGATATCATGATTTCAGGCTTCATGAAAGTTTTCTCCCACATTAAACAGTTTTTGGGGAAAGGAAGCTTTGAAGGTTGGATGAGAAAAATCATGGTCAATGAATCATTGGCTTTTATCAGGAAAAATAAAAGCATGTATCTGGAAGTGGATATCCAGACAGTTAACTATGAGCCCAATTATGGCTGGTTAAGCGACCGGTTGGAGGCGGATGATCTGATGAAACTGGTGGAAGAGCTCCCCGCTGGCTATAAAACCATTTTCAATTTATACGCCATCGAGGGATATTCGCATAAAGAGATTGCAGAAATGCTGGATATAAGTATAAATACCTCTAAATCGCAATTAAGCAGGGCAAGGGCCTTGCTTCAAAGTAAATTGACAGCGTGTGAGAAAATATTAAATAATAACGCTATTAACCATGAATAAGAGTACATTGGATAACATGTTCAGGGCAAAGTTGCACGATCATAAGGTGGCAACCAGACCCGAAGCCTGGACTAAACTAAAGGGAAATCTGGATAGCGATCGAAAAAAAGTCTTACTAATTTATTGGCGTGTTGCCGCCATTGTCATATTATTTTTAGTTTCCATATTTTTCATATACCAAATGAAAAATGCCGGATCCGGGATCCCAATCGCGGATAAGCAGGAGAAAGTGACGCCAGGAGTCGTTAACAGAAACAATGCAGTGTTGCCAGGGCAGGAAGAATTGGTTACCGGCAAGGCCGAAATACCTGCAACACCATCTCAAAATAAAAAAACCTACCATGAAAATGGCGACAAACCAACAACAGTTAAACCCGGAAGCCAATCACTGGCACTAAAAGAACCAATCAGAGCCACTAAAAAAGTTAAGGAAATCAAAGCGGATGATCCGGAAACAAAGCTATTGAAGGTACAGACCGGCGAATCCCTTGAAATATTGGCCACCGGCAAATTCACTGGCGAGGTAAGAACAGCCGATATAGAGGCCGTAAAACCCATAACCCCCAGATCATTTTCCGATCACGAAACCCGGGATTTGGCATCGATCGCCGCACTGGACAAACGCCATGAAAATGACGGCGCTATTGAAAAAAATGATTTACCCAATGTAACCATCACTTTCAAAAAAGACGAAAGTGAAATCTTGCAAGAACCTGTAGCCTCAAATGAGGAGTTGAGTAAGGTAAAAAAATTCGCCTTAAAAAAGGTCATTAGTCTGGCCAAAGACATCAAAGCAGGAGAAGTGGGCCTATCAACCCTTAGAGAGAAAAAAGATGAACTACTGGCCTTTCATTTCAACAAAAAGAAAAATGTCAAAAATTCAAAATAAAATAGCAGTCATGAAAACCATCATTAACACCCTGGGCATAAACATGCTATTACTCGTAGTGACCTGCGGTGAACTGTTGGCAGTAAATCAGACCACGGAGAAACGACCGCAAGACTCAATTATTATCAATTTCAATAACAATACAAAGATTCTTATTTACATAAAGGATAAAAGTGATCTGGATAATTTGAGGCAATATGACCTGAATGCCATGTTGAGAGATATCAGCCTGTCCATTGACTCCTCCAAAAACATCACATACCTGCAACTGGAAGACGAGGATGGTGAAAAATACCTGAAAGATACCACCATTGTGATCAACAACAGGGATGAAGGATATGAAGAAACCACCATAAGAAAGGATGGCGATAACAAAGCCACCATTAAATTGGGAAACTACCGTGTCGAACTCGATGTGGACGACATAGAGGAAATAGAAGAAACTTTTGAAGACATAGAACACGAAGGATTAAAGGTATCCACAACCACTGAAGATGTGAGGCGCCGCAGAACCACGCAGGAATTCAACATCGAAATAGGGGTAAATAATTATTTGGAAAACGGTGATTTTCCTGAAGGTAGTGCCAACTACTCAGTGAAGCCCTGGGGCTCCTGGTATATTGGGTTTAGTTCCATTCAAAAAACTGCTATTGGCCGTGGGCCCCTGTTTCTTGAGTGGGGTGGTACCCTGCACTGGTATAATTTCAAACTGGATAATGAGGATATACAAATACTCAAAACAGAAAATGGTACGGAATATCTGGAACCACCTGCCGGCATCAATGGTCTTAAAAGCAAGCTGACTGCCTCATACCTGACCGTGAGTGTGGTTCCCCTGCTGGACTTCAGTCATGGTATCCGGAAGGTAAAAAAATATGAAAGTGGCAGCATATCCATTTCAAAATACAAAAAACAGGGGGTTAGGATCGGTATCGGTGGATATGCCGGCTACAGGTTAGGAAGTCATACCAAATACAAATTCAAACAGGATGGCGACACGGAAAAGGATAAAGACCGTGGCAATTTCAACCTCAACAATTTTCGCTATGGTGTAAGAGGACAGATCGGATTTAAAGGCATGGATTTTTTCATCAATTATGATCTGAATGATTTGTTTAACGATAACAGAGGGCCGGCTGAATTGAACGCTATCAGCTTCGGCTTTATCTTATAGCCTCACAGGGTCATGGTGTGATTGTGGAATAGAACCTCAAATTTAGATAACCTT
Organism: Agaribacillus sp. DX54; assembly: GCF_056858335.1. Taxonomy (NCBI): domain Bacteria; kingdom Pseudomonadati; phylum Bacteroidota; class Cytophagia; order Cytophagales; family Splendidivirgaceae; genus Agaribacillus; species Agaribacillus sp. DX54. The sequence goes on along the minus strand of NZ_JBXEQE010000026.1, from coordinate 38,372 downwards.
ACACCCGATAGCGCGAGCGTCTCGTAGCTGTTGCACAACATTTTCGACAAAATTCTCCGTGTCTCTTTGTGCCTCCGTGGTGAAAAATGGTGAACCAGGAGACACTAAGACACAAAGAGACACGGAGGTTTAAGGAGATGAGAATTCGGATGTATTCTTGCGTCGGGCAACAGCTACAGCCAACTGGTGCTATCCATTTTTTTCAAGTCACAACGCGATTGCCAGTGTCAAGGAATAATGTCCTCCTTATTAATGGTCCTGATTTCCTCATCCGTGAAAATTCCGATGCCGACTATACGTTTCTTAGTAGGGCGGATCAGAGAAAAACTGAAAAGTACAATCATATACAACCCTACCAATAAACCTTCCACAAAAAAGTACAGGGCAACTACGGCTATCAGCGATGCAGTAAAGTAGGCCGCATAACGGATTAATGAGGCTTGAAAATAGTGATGCAGCTTTGTTTGCAAAAAAAGCTCACTGAAGTCCCTCTCCATCCGGTTTTTAAAAATCAACTCCCCGGCTATCACTTCGAGCGGAACAATCAGCGCCAAAGCCAGTTTAAAATACATTTGTTCTGATCGCAGAAAGCCATTATCTGACAGTATTTCCTTCTGGTCGAGATACACAATTAAAAACAAGATCAATGGAATCGCCACCAGAACATAATAGATCATGTTAAGCATGTTGAAATAGTCAGTAATACTTCTAAACTTTTTGCCTTCCTCCATATTTAACAGTGCTTTTCTGAAACGAATATACACCATTTGTTACAAAAACCCTGTACATATTTTAAGCATTACAGGCAAGGGTTTAAGATTATTTGATGAATATACAAAATTTTATTTGCTAACGCCTGTTAGCATCTTATCTTTGCCGAATGTCTAAACAGGAAAAGATTTCCAGAAAGCGTCAGTTGGAATTGACCGCGACGCAACTTTTCAAGGAAAAAGGATACACTGCCAGCTCTATGAGGGATTTAGCCAATGAAGTTGGGATTGAAGCTGCCAGTCTTTATTCACATATCAAGTCCAAAGAGGAAATTCTTAGAAACATCTGTTTCCGGATGGCCGACGAATTTTTTATGGCCATCAATGCAATTGACAATGAGCCTATGAATTCAATGGCTGAAAAGCTGGAAAAGTATATCGTGGCCCATACCGAGGTGATCGCCCATGACACTGCAGCTACCTTGGTATTTATCAACGAATGGAAACACCTGAGTGAGCCTCATTACAGCAATTTTGTAGATCAGCGACACCGATATGAAAAACGTTTCATCGAAATTTTAAAAGCAGGTATTAAAAGGAAAGAATTTCTCCCCATTGATGAAAAATTTGTGGTACTCACTATTTTATCTTCCCTGAACTGGATACCGCATTGGTATAAACCTGGAGGTAAAATGTCACCTGAAGAGATCGGCCGGCAGCTTTCAAGGATGCTGATCGATGGCATTAAGACCTGACACCGGGCCGGTACCCGGCAACATTGACCTTACAGCTACTTATGTGTTTCAGTACTCTCTGGCGCCATTGGGGTTTCAGGATTTTCTTTGGTAGGACTTGCCGTTTTGGACTTCTCTTCCACCAAAAAGCTCAAAGCAAACAAAATCACACAAAAAAACAAGCCTATTAAGATCTTTTTTATTGTGTTATGTTCCATGACAATCAATTTTACCTACAGCATACCAACTGTTGTGCCAGTTTTAAGAAGACTTGTCCAGGCCCTTTAAACACAGTTTTGTGAAAGAAAACAATTAGAATATTGTTTCATTTTGGGAAAAAAATTCCCCGGTATGGGACTACAATAGCCCTGTATTTAAGGGTACCTGAAAGAATTATGATTGACATTTTATTAAATTTGGGTTGAAGAATTAAAAACCATGAAAAAGATAATAAACACCACCACCGTTTTTGCTTTCATTCTTGTATTGCTTTTCTGCAGTTGTGGTAATAAAACCACTAAGACCAAAACTTCTGTCGCCGATATCGATTCCGTCAAAATGGTATTGGTTCAATTAGAAGATAGTACGAGCAAAACCTGGCAGGTAATGATTGAGGAAGATGATCAAAAAATTGCATACCTGAAAAGATTAATCGACGAGGTTGCCTTTACCAGGATTTATGACAAGGCGGTTTATGATTCTTTGTCTGCCGGCATAGAAAGCCTGAAAGCTACCAGATATAACCAAAGCTCTATGTCTGAATCAGACAAAATTAACGATTACGATAAAGCTACCGCAGAAATAGTGAACAAAGTAATAGTCTTTGCCCAAGGTCATCCTAATTTTGAGGACTATCCCCTCATGGAGGAGTTAATCAATGACATTTTAGAGACAGATAACCGGGTAATTTACAGAAGAGTGGATTATGATATCATTGCTACCGAGTATAATAAATTTATCGATAGTCATAAGGATATCATCCGGAAGTCAGGAAATACTGCCAGTGCTAAGCCATTATTCCAGCTATCAGAGTAGCGCAGGCTGTTATCACTTTATTTTTTTTCTCCATACATATTTTTATACCGGGCTTTGTTCTATTTTTGGCCTGATAAATTAACAATGATAAATGCTAAATTATGAAATTCGGAACTAAGGTGATTCATGCAGGGATATCAGCGGACCCTACAACCGGGGCGGTCATGACGCCTATTTTTCAGACTTCTACCTATGCCCAAGCCTCACCGGGTGACCACAAAGGTTATGAATACTCAAGAACCCATAATCCTACCCGCGATGCCCTGCAAAAAAACCTGGCCGCCCTGGAAAATGGAAAACACGGGTTATGCTTTTCCTCAGGTATGGCTGCTATCGATTGTATTATCAAATTGTTAAAACCAGGCGACGAAGTGATCAGCGCCAACGATCTGTATGGAGGAAGTTACCGGATTTTCACAAAGGTTTTTGCAGGATATGGCATCAAATTTCATTTCATCGACATGACTGAAATTAAAAATATTGAAAACTACATCAACGAAAATACCCGGTTGATATGGGCAGAAACGCCCACCAACCCCATGATGCACATCATTGACCTGAAGGGGGCCAATGAAATTGCCAAGAAACATGGTATTCTCTTTGGTGTTGATAACACTTTTGCCAGTCCCTATTTACAAAACCCGCTGGATTTCGGGGCTGACATAGTGATGCATTCAGTGACAAAATACATAGGGGGTCATTCTGATGTTGTCATGGGTGCCCTTGTGTTAAACGATGATGCGTTGCTTGAGCGGTTGGCTTTCATACAAAACTCAACCGGAGGAGTACCTGGCCCCCAGGACTGTTTTTTGGTCTTAAGGGGAATAAAAACCCTTCATTTAAGAATGCAGAGACACTGTGAAAACGGTCGAAAAGTGGCTGAATTCTTACAAAACCATCCGAAGGTAGGGGAAGTTTATTGGCCGGGATTCCCATCACACCTGAACCATCAAATTGCCAGGCAACAAATGAGGGATTTTGGAGGCATGATATCATTTTGTTTAAAAGACGACAAGCTTGAATCAGCGTTCAGGATTCTGGAAAGATTCAAATATTTTATCCTGGCTGAATCATTGGGCGGTGTGGAATCGCTTTGCGGACATCCGGCTACTATGACACACGCCAGCATTCCCAAAGAAGAGAGGGAAAAGGTGGGATTGAAGGACTCCTTGATCCGGTTGAGTGTCGGTGTCGAAGATGCTGACGATTTGATCGGAGATTTGGAGCAGGCCATTGGGTGATGGTTTTTTGCAGGGCAGCTCGGTGAGGGTGGAATGATGGAATAGAGAATTACTTTCCGTACAATTCCTTGCCGGCTACCTCGTACTTGTCACCTTCTATCCAAAAAGGACGTTTTTTGTCATTGGCGATTTTGGAGGCCGTGAGGACATAAGCTCTAAAGTAACTTAGCAAATAGTTAAAATGCAACCCTTCCGGTTCATCGGTAACCTGGTGATAATATTTCATGATTTCTTCATCGAAAGAAGTAAAGCCGGTGCTATAGGTAGGTGCGGGAATACCTTTTTTGGCAAAGCTGACATTGTCAGAACGGTCAAATAAACCCTGTTCGGGAGCGGGGTCAGCTATGGCAGTAAGTCCATAGTTTTGTGCCGCTTCTTTGATGTGTTGTTCTGCACTTGTGCGTTCCAATCCAATCACTGTAATAACAGTGGTATCATTATATCCCGCACCGTCAATATTCAGGTTGTAAATGGTTTGATCCAATGGAACAAGAGGGTTTTCTGCGTAATAAGCGCTACCCAATAGCCCCTTTTCTTCTGCAGTCCAGGCAGCAAAAATCACTGACCTTTTAGGGGGATTAGCTGCCAAAGTCTTGGCGGCACTCAGCACCGCAACTGTACCAATGGCATTATCCCGGGCACCATTAAATATCGAATCATTCGGATCACTACTCTGGCCCACACCCACGTGATCATAGTGTGCCGAGAGCAACAAAAACTCATTTTTTAACTTTTCATCTGTCCCCTCTATCATACCTAATACATTTCTAGCGGGTATAGGCTTTTTAACCAAATCTGAGATTTCCAAAGAAGCTTTTGAAATTTTATTTTCCTTAAAGGCCACCAATTGGTCATTCTGTGAATCCTGTAACCAAATGTAAGGCAATTCCTTCTGTTCCTTTTCGTCTTTGTCAACCCCCAATTGCGGTTGATTCAAGTAGTTTAACAACATGGGCCAGGGAATGGCAGGTGAATTATATAACTCCACTACCGCAGCCGCACCCATGGATTTGGCTAATTGCTGTTTAGTGCCTATCAAACCAAAAAACTGCCTGGGATTAGTGGCTTCTGCTGAGCCAGCCTTAACTACCAGGATTTTATCTTTCAGGTCGAGGCCTTCCAAATCGGCCTCCAACCCATAATTGGCAAATACAACTTCGGTATCGAGTTTTATGCCTGAACCTCTTAAGACCAATAACTCCTTACCCTGTTCAAACCGATCATCACCCAGTACCAACTGACCTTTTTCCGGTGGATAGGTCTCCTGCAATTTCACCGTTTGAAAATAGCCGTCATCAGCACCGGGCAGGGGCGTAAGACCATAAAGTCTGAATTTTTCAGCTATATACCTGGCAGCAACATCGATCCCGGAAGAGCCGGTATCACGCCCCTTTAATTCATCAGAGGCGAGAAAACGCAAGTGGAATTCTGACTCGGAAAGTGTAATTGATTGATCAATACGCTTCTTACCGGGCACCTGACCATTTACTGCAGGTAATACCAATAAGGACAAAAGCATCAACTTGATTGTTTTCATTGTGCAATTGATTTGGGTCATCATAAGCCTGAAAGATAAGAAATAGTTTTGACAATTCGGGTCTTATCGAAGACAACTCCCTCCGGACTACCGATAAATAATAAGGTTTAAAAATCTAAAGTTTTAATAAAGCGGCAAATTCGTTACATTCGATAACAAATTAACCCTAAATACAGTACACAAATGACACTACTTAAACCCACTTTAAAGCGTTTAATCAGTTTTGCATTAACAATTTTTGTTTTATGTGCTTTTTCCATACCGGGCTTAGCACAAAAAAAGAAGAAAAATCAACCCAAAACCATTTCCTACAACCTGGAGATTTTTAAGGGATTGGAATGGCGCTCAATCGGTCCATACCGGGGCGGCAGGTCGGCGGCTGTAACGGGGGTGCCCGGCAAACCTAATCTTTTTTACATGGGCGCTACCGGGGGCGGTGTATGGAAAACGGCAGATGGCGGATCCACCTGGGAAAATATTTCGGATGAGTATTTTGGTGGATCTATAGGTGCCGTGGCAGTAAGCGAATCCGACAACAACGTTATTTATGCAGGCGGAGGGGAAAAAACAGTCAGGGGGAATGTCTCATATGGTTATGGCATGTGGAAGTCCGTAGATGCAGGCAATACGTGGAAACAAATTGGCCTGGTCGAATCCCGCCATATTTCCAGGGTAAGGATACACCCCAAAAATCCGGATATCGTATACGCTGCGGTTTTAGGGGACCTATATAAGTCTTCGGAAATAAGAGGAGTTTACAAAAGTGAAGATGGTGGCAACACCTGGAAACGGGTACTGTTCGCCAATAAAGATGCCGGCGCGGTCGACCTGATCCCGGATCCCAACAATCCGAGAATTATGTACGCAAGTACCTGGCGCATCCGGCGCACGCCCTACAGCCTCGAAAGCGGGGGCGAAGGCAGCGCATTGTGGAAAAGTACGGATGGCGGTGAAACATGGAAAGATATCACAAAAAACAAAGGTTTACCCGGTGGAATCTGGGGCATTTCAGGGATTGCTGTCTCTCCTCAAAACAGCAACCGGGTATGGGCCATCATAGAAAACAAGGACGGGGGCGTCTATCGCTCGGAAGACGGCGGTGAAACCTGGCAAAAACTAAACAATGAAAGAAGCCTGCGTCAACGGGCGTGGTATTACACCCGCATCTATGCCGACACCGAAGACGAAGACAAGGTATATGTGGTGAATGTCCAATATCACCGGTCAAAAGATGGCGGTAAAACTTTTCAGTCATTTGTCGCTCCGCACGGTGACCACCACGATTTGTGGATTGCCCCGGAAAACAGTGATCGAATGATTATTGGTGACGATGGGGGCGCCCAGGTAACTTACGATGGGGGCGAGAACTGGTCAACCTATCATAACCAACCTACCGCTCAGTTCTACAGGGTCACCACCGACAACCATTTTCCCTACCGTATCTATGGCGCCCAGCAGGATAACTCTACTGTACGGATACTACACCGTACCAATGGCGGAGACATAGGGGAAAGGCACTGGGAACCTACAGCCGGTGGCGAAAGCGCCCATCTCGCCATCGATCCCAGGAATAATGATATAGTGTACGGAGGTAGCTACGGGGGCTATCTGACCAGAGTCAACCACCGTACCAAGGAAATCAGGGCCATTAATGTTTGGCCGGATAATCCTATGGGACATGGCGCCGGGGCAATGAAATACCGATTTCAATGGAATTTTCCCATATTCTTTTCACCCCATGATCCAAATAAGCTGTACACAGCAAGCAATCACTTACACGTAAGCTATAATGAAGGCCAGTCATGGGAAACTATCAGTCCTGATCTGACCACTAACGACTCTACTAAATTAGGCCCCTCAGGAGGCCCGATCACCAAAGATAACACGGGTGTGGAATACTATTGCACAATTTTCGCGGCAGCCGAATCTCGGCTGGAAAAGGATTTGCTTTGGACCGGCTCTGATGACGGGTTAATCCATGTGAGTAAGGATGGCGGTAAAAACTGGCAGCATGTGACGCCTCCCGATATGCCGAAGTGGACTATGATCAACAGCATAGAAATTGATCCTTTTGAAAAAGGCGCTGTTTACATAGCGGGAACACGCTACAAATTGGGAGATTACTCACCTTACCTGTACAAATCCAAAGATTATGGAAAAACCTGGACTAAAATAACCGGAGGTATTGCAAACGATCATTTTACCAGGGTACTCAGGGCCGATCCAAAAAGAAAAGGGCTTTTGTATGCAGGTACAGAAAGCGGAATGTATATTTCGTTTGACGATGGACTGTCCTGGAGTCCGTTTCAATTGAATTTACCTATAGTTCCTATTACCGATCTGGCCATTAAAAACGACAACCTGATTGCCGCAACACAAGGCAGAAGTTTTTGGATCATCGATGACCTCACCCCACTTCATCAGCTCAATCAAAATATAGCCACCAGCAACTTCTATCTCTTCAAACCTATGCCCAGCTATCGCCTTGAAGGGTGGCAATCAGATAACCTGAAAAGATCCGGCCAAAATCATCCGGGAGGTGTTATGGTACATTACTATTTAAAAGATACTACAAAAAGTGACACAATCACCCTGGAGTTCTTCCAGGCAGATGGAAAGTTAATCAGGAAATTTTCATCAGTCGCTAAAGAGGATTCGGAAGTGGGGAAGCTCGAGGTAAAGAAAAACATGAACCGTTTTATCTGGAACATGCGGTATCCTGATGCTGAAAAGTTCGAAGGTATGATCTTATGGTGGGCTTCCCTGGCAGGACCCAGGGCCTTACCGGGCAATTACAAGGTAAAGCTTACCGTCAATAACCAATCCAATGAAGCTGATTTCGAAATTCTGGCAGATCCCAGGGCAAACGCCACGCCGGCAGACCTGAAGGCTCAGTTTGACTTTTTGATTTCAATAAGGGAAAAACTTAGTGAAACCAATCTGGCAATTAAAGATATCAGGGAGGTCCGCAAGCAGATCAACCTCGTAGTAGACAGAATGAAAGACGATGAGTCTGTGAAAGACCTTACCGACCTGTCGAAAGAGATTCTGGAGAAAATGAAGGAAATTGAGGAATCACTGTATCAGACTAAAAACCAAAGCCAGCAGGATCCACTAAACTTTCCTATCCGCTTAAATAATAAACTTGGCCATCTCAACTCTTTGTCAGGTAGAGGGGACTTTAAACCGACTGATCAGGATGTAGCCTTCAAGAACGAAGTCACCCAAAAAATCAATATTGAATTGGAAAAACTAAAAACGGTATTTGAAAAGGATATTCCGGTCTTCAATCGAATGGTAAAAGAAAAATCCATCGATGCGGTCATTATTGACAGCCGTAAAAAAGAGACAAGTCCTTAACCAGGAAAAACAGTTCCCGGGTGGCTTAATGGTCAGGCTGAAAACCTTGATTAGCAGTTCCCGTAGTAGCTACAGAAGGGTTTTTTACAGCAAGTATATGTAAACATCGATATTAACAGGTATTATGGGGTACTATTGATTCCATCAAAAAATTATGTCCTTGTTTTCCTGACTTAACAGATAATTCCGAAGGAATTTTGAAGAATTGCGATAATACTAATTTTTTTACCTAAAACTGTGAAAAGTTTAAAACCCTTATCAAAATACATCGTTTGTTGGAAATGGTTGGCGTTGTGATATTATCGTTGATTTCTTTGCCTTATCGCCCTGATTAATATCATAATTGTATAGATTTACATACTGAATGGATAAAAAATCACGTCGTTAAATGAAAAAAAGTATAAAATGGCTTTCCATCATTGCCATTATTGGGATCTTTGTTTACTTCATTAGCCCGACACTGTTTGGATCTAAAAAGCCGGAGGCGGAGCAGCGCTCATCAGGGTCACCATTTGCTAGCAAAATACCGGTTTCAGCGGTTATAGTTGAAACCAAGAAAGTTGACGACAAAATAAATGTTACAGGTTCCATTTCTCCCAATGAATCAGTAGAATTAAAAAGTGAAATTTCAGGTAGAATAGAAGCTATTTATTTTAAGGAGGGTGGCAGCGTTAAAAAAGGGGATTTGCTGGTTAGCATTAATGATGATGAATTAGTTGCTCAATTGGAAAGACTGCAGTATCAACAAAAATTGTTGTCAGAGAGCGAATACCGCCAAAGCCAGCTTCTGGCCAGGGAAGCCATAAGTCAGGAAGAATACGATGTGGCATTGACCGAATTGAAGACAGCAGGTGCTGACCTTAAACTGGTAGAGGCTCAACTGGCCAAAACCAAACTCAGGGCACCATTTAGCGGGATCATCGGCTTAAGGTTTGTCAGTGAAGGAAGTTATATTACGCCTACCCAACCCATTGCCTCCCTGTTCAGCAACGACCCTGCAAAAGTCGACTTTTCAATTCCTGGCAAGTACAGCAGCCGGGTAAAGGTCAATGATAAAATCAGGTTTATTACCGAGGCATTGGATGAATATCAGATAGGAAGGATATATGCTATTGAACCGCAGGTTGACCCAAATACACGAACACTCAGAATGAGGGCGGTAAGTCCCAACAAAAACAACTTACTGCTTCCCGGACAGTTCGCAAGGATAGAATTGGTTTTTGACTCTTTTGAGCATGCGATTATGATCCCCTCAGAGGCAGTTATTCCGGAACTCGGAGGTCACAGGGTGTATGTCAAAAAAGCGGGAAAAGCAGCAACCCAAAAAATAGAAATCGGTCTTCGCACAGAGCGCGAGGTGGAAGTGATCAGCGGGCTTACGCCGTCTGATACACTGATTACATCGGGCGTTTTACAATTAAGACCCGGTGCAGATGTATCTGTTACTTTAACCAATTAACTAATGAGTTTAACTTCTATCAGTATTCAAAGGCCGGTGTTGGCAATAGTCATGTCTATTGTCATTGTTATATTTGGGTTGGTCGGTTTTAACTTTTTAGGGGTTCGTGAATATCCCAGTGTAGACCCACCGATCATTACCGTGGCTACCAGCTACACCGGCGCCAACGCCGACATTATTGAGTCACAAATCACCGAGCCCCTGGAAGAGTCTATCAACGGCATTGCCGGTATTAAATCCCTTACCTCTGTAAGCCGTGATGGCCGGAGCACGATAACCGTTGAATTTGAGTTAGGTATTGACCTCGAGGCTGCCGCCAATGATGTGAGAGACAGGGTTTCACGCGCACAAAGAAATTTGCCCCCTGATACCGATCCGCCCATCGTTTCCAAAGCCGATGCAGACTCTTTTCCAATCATTATTACAAGTCTGAGGAGTGACACCCGCTCCCTCCTGGATCTTACTTTGCTGGCTGAAAATGTCATCAAAGAACGCCTGCAAACCATTGCCGGCGTTAGCGAGTCCCGGGTGTGGGGAGCTAAAAAATATTCCATGCGCTTGTGGATGGACCCCTTAAAACTGGCTGCCTATCAACTCACTCCGCTCGACGTGCTGAATGCCGTTAACAACAACAATATAGAATTACCTACAGGTCGTGTAGAAGGCGCAAATACGGAGCTTACCGTACGAACCAACGGACGGCTCAACACGCCGGAAGAATTTAATAGCCTGATAATCAAGGAAGATGCATTCAATATCGTTAAATTTCAGGATGTCGGTCATGCGGAATTGTCTCCTGAAAACCAACGAACCATTCTGAAAAGAGATGGGATACCCATGGTGATGCCTATTGTCATTGCTCAGCCCGGTTCCAATCATATTGACATTGCGGATGAGTTTTACAAAAGATTCGAAGCCATCAAACAAGACCTGCCGGAAGACGTAGAGGCTGCTATTGTTTTTGACAGCACAGAATACATTAAAATGTCCATCACCGAAGTCCAGCAAACCATTATCACAGCATTTTGCCTGGTGGTGATTATTATTTTCTTGTTTTTAAGGGACTGGCGTACAACAGTGATTCCGGTGGTAACGATACCTATCTCATTGATCGGTTCATTTTTCTTTATGTACCTCATGGGATTTTCCATCAATGTGCTCACCTTACTTGGAATCATACTGGCCATCGGACTGGTTGTAGACGATACGATTGTAGTCTTGGAAAACATCTACAAAAGGATCGAAGCCGGTGAGGACCCAAGACAGGCAGGTATTAAGGGTACACAGGAAATCTTTTTTGCGGTAATCTCAACGACAGTTTCCCTGGTGGCGGTTTTCTTACCCCTCATTTTTTTGCAAGGGTTAACGGGAAGGCTCTTCAGGGAATTCGGTGTGGTAGTAGCAGGGGCAGTGGTCATTTCTTCATTTGTTGCTTTAACGATGACCCCGATGCTCAGCACCAAACTTTTAAAGCTTCGAAAGAAAAAACCGAAATTTTATACGATCACCGAGCCATTTTATATATGGTTGAATAAACACTATAATCGTTCGTTAGAAGCCTTTATGAAACAGCGATGGCTGGCTTTTGTGATTATGGCTATGACTGTAGTACTGGGGTATGTCATCTTTCCTGTCATACCATCTGAACTGGCACCAAAGGAAGACCGCAACAGTTTCAGGATATTTGCCACCGGGCCTGAAGGTGTCACTTTTGAATACATGGATAATTATGTAGATGAAATCGTAAAAACCACCCTGGACAAAGTACCGGAAAAGAATTTTGTGGGATCAGTAACTTCACCGGGTTTTGGGGCTTCAAGTTCGGTAAATTCGGCCTTTGTTTTCACCATTCTAAAGCCTGCGGATGAAAGAGAAAGATCACAACAGGCGATCGTACAAGCCTTAAGCCCTATGATACAGAGCAATACGAAAGCCCGGGCTTTTGTTATTCAGCCGGAAACTATCGGAGGCAGAGGAGGAGGAAGCAACCGTTTGCCACTACAATTTATCATACAGGCGCATAACCTGGAAAAGTTAAAAGAAGCTTTACCGGAATTTATGGAAAGGGCTTACCGGGAGCCTGCTTTCAACTTCGTTGACCTTGATCTGAAATTTAATAAACCTGAGATTAACCTGGAAATCGACCGGGAAAAAGCCAGAACATTGGGTGTTTCTGTGCTGGACATCGCCCAAACCCTTCAACTGGCATTTAGCGGTCAACGCTTTGATTATTTCATCATGAATGGCAAGCAGTATCAGGTGATCGGCCAGGTGACCAGAGAAAACCGCAGTGAACCGCTGGATTTACAATCAGTATATGTCAGAAGCCAGTCAGGTGAGCTCATTCAACTGGATAATCTGGTGAAAATGAAAGAACAGATCAATCCGCCTCAGTTGTACCGGTACAACAGATTTGTGTCAGCCACGGTTTCAGCCAGCCTGGCACCGGGAAATACGCTGGGCCAAGGCATAGAAGTCATGGAACAAATTGCCGATGAGGTACTGGACGACAGCTATTCCACGGCTCTCGGAGGAACTTCAAATGAATTCAAGGAAAGCAGATCGAGCCTGCTATTTGCCTTTATATTTGCACTGATACTGATTTATTTGTCACTTTCCGCACAATTTGAAAGCTTTAAGGACCCTTTAATTATCATGTTTACTGTTCCGCTTGCCATTGTCGGAGCGTTGCTCACTTTATACCTTTTCCAGGAAACATTAAATATTTTTAGCCAGATTGGCATTATCATGTTGATCGGTTTGGTTACCAAAAACGGCATATTAATCGTAGAATTTGCCAACCAGAGAAAAGCCCATGGAGAGGCGTTGATGGATGCTATCATTAACGCGGCCGAAGCAAGATTCCGGCCCATATTGATGACAAGCTTGTCTACCATCCTTGGAATATTACCTATTGCCCTCGCCCTGGGCGCCGGGGCAGAAAGCAGGGTTTCTATGGGTTTGGCAGTGATCGGTGGATTGATTTTTTCAACAATTCTCACCCTTTATGTGATTCCGGCTATTTATTCCTTTATCAGTAGTAAAGAAAAAAGAGTAGCGAGGTTCTAACTAAATAAGAATGAGTAAAAAACTAGTCGTACTTCTTCTCACCAGCTTCCTGATTTCAAATCTCTCTGCCCAGGAAATTCTGGGGCTGAGGGAGGCAGTGGCTATCGGACTGGAAAATAACTTCGATATAAAAATTGCAGAAAAAGACCAGCTTGTAAATAAGAACAATAATACCCTGGGGAATGCAGGTTTTTTGCCAACTGTGGATCTCACCGCGGATAAAATATTTCAGGTTCAGGATGTCGACCTGGAGATTCAGGGCCCCGAAGGCATATTTCCCCTCTCTGACAGAGGGGCCCAATCAGACCGTTTTAATACTTCGGCCGGTTTTAATTGGACAGTATTTGACGGATTTGGCATGTTTATGACCAGGGAAAGGCTCATCGAACTTGAAAGTCAGGGACTACTTGACAAAAAAGTAACTGTTGAAAATACAATTGCGGCTATTTACAATGCTTATTACCGGACCGTATTTGAGCAGGACAGGTTGTCAGTGTTGAAAGAGACGGTGGAAATATCCCAGGCAAGGCTTTTCTTTGCCCAATCCCGCTACGAGGTGGGCAAGGGATCAAAACTGGATTACCTGGCTGCAAAGGTAGATTATAATACCGATCGCTCTAACGTTTTGAGACAGGAAGAGCTTTTAAATAATGTCAAAATCGACTTAAACGTATTGTTAGGCCGGGAGAGCAGCACGCCTTTTAGTGTCAACGGGCGCATTGATATAAACCCTGACTTGCAACCAGACCCCTTGTTGCAGAAAGTAAGCCGGTTAAACCCTTCACTTTTGAGCGCTATTAGCGAACAAAATGTAGCATTTCTGGAATATAAAGAGTTGCTGGCAGAACGTTACCCAACGGTCAATCTGGAATTTTCATACGACCGGGGCACTTCCAATAATGATGCAGGGCAGCTCCGATCCTCTTCCACCAGTGGTATCACCTATGGGGTCTCTGCCTCATGGAACATTTTTGACGGCTTTAACCGCAAAAGAGAAATTCAAAATGCCAAGGTCCGCCAGGAAATCACCCAACTGGAAAGGGATGCACTGGAACTTTCGCTTCAGGGTGAAGTAAATAAAGCCTATGTCAACTATGCCAACAACCTGCAACTGATAGATCTGGAAAAGTCAAATGTGGAAATCGCACTGGAAAATGAAGGAATTGCACTAGACAGGTATGAGTTAGGCGCAGGAACCTCCCTGGAACTACGCGAGGCACAAAGAAATGCCGTGGACAGCCAAAACAGGCTGCTGGATGCCCAGCTAGTCGCAAAACTGGCAGAGATAGAGTTACTTAGGCTAAGCGGGAGTATTTTGACACAATAATCGCTATCTTACCCCTGACCTTACCCGACTCGGCATATTCATGGGCGGCTTCAATTTCTTCTATGGGGAAAACTTTATCTACCACGACCTTTAAATACCCAAGGTCAATGATATCATTTAACAACTCCCAGTCTTCCCGTTGTTTTTTTAACAAGATAACTTTTGATTTCCTGAAACTGAAAAGGCTTAACAGGGGCCAAACAAACATGGATTGCAAACCTGGTAAGGTAAAAATATAGGTTCCTTTGGGCTTCAGAAGTTTTTTTGCCTGCGGATAGGTGGCAGTAGCAGATACATCAAAAAAAATATCGAATAATTCGTCTGCAGACCATAAATCGTCTTTTTTATAATCAATCACCTGATCCGCACCCAATTCTTTAGCCAGATCAATATTACCGGTACTGCAAACACCGGTTACTTTTGCATCAAAGTATTTTTTGGCCATCTGGGTAGCCATCGATCCCACTCCTCCGGTGCAGCCATTGATTAATACATGCTGTCCCGCTTTGATTCCCCCCAGGTCCTTTAAGGATTTAAGGGCGGTCAGGGCCGCTATGGGAAGGCACGCCGCTTCAATAAAACTCATGCCTTCGGGTTTCAAACTAACCAGCTCCTCATCTGCTACCACCATCTCAGCATAGGCGCCACCCCTGAGTGCGTTGAGCGATCCGTAGACTTCATCACCAGGTTGAAATCTTTTGACATTTTTTCCTGCCTTTACCACCACACCGGAAAAATCACTGCCATTGACTTTAGGAAACTTTTTACCGGAAAGCATCTTCAGGTCGCCCCTTCTGATTTTAAAATCCACAGGATTAACTGAACACGCTTTTACTTGTATGAGCAATTGATCATCTGTAAATACCGGTTCTCCCACTACCTTATACTTTAACACCGCCGGAGGGCCATATCTTTCAAAAACGACAGCCTTCATACAAGGGAGACTTTTCAATGATCAGGGAGGCCAACAGGATACGTGCAAAAGGGGAACCGGCCAAGCTACAAGCCTTTTCATGGATTAAAAGCATTGATGGGTACTAGTTTTTTAAACATCAAAATGAAAAATTTTGGCCTATTTTACAAGTATTTAAATCAGAAATCACCCTTTCAGGGATTGCCGGCCCAATGCCTTTCTGATCTGTGGAAATGATTAATTTTCGGTTTTCACGATTTGATTAAGCAGATCCCTGGCCTCAGCGGCTTTTACCGGATCATTTGATCTTGCTGCGGCCTCTGCATAACCTTTCAGGGATAAGGTCCTTTTCGGTGCCCTTTTGAAAACCTTTTCAAATTGTGCCAGCGCTTCTTCCGGGCGATTTTCAGCCAACAAAAACTCACCATACAACTCAGCCGAAGGCTTGGCTATAACCGGTGGGCCAAAACTAAACGATGTGCCTTCCTCCAACTCGACCGTTTCTTTCAGAATGATCTCAGCTTCCTGTTTTCTCCCCTGATTTATTAGAAGAGATGCCTGTAGTTCATTCTCCAGTATCAGCGATATCCTTGCTTCCTGTGTCTTTTTAGGCATGGTGCCGGGGGCATAACACATAGACAGGTTGGCGTCAAGCGATTTAGGCGTATTTTTATTCCTCAATCTTGCTATTTCCTCCACCATTTTTTTGGCCTTTGCCAAATCATTCCTTTGCAAAGCAACCATGCCGTCAATAAAAGCGTTGAGCGACCGGTTCACCAGCCCCACATTTCCGAGGTTTACTTTTATATCCGCCACCTCCCCGTCCCATCGCCTTGAATTGACCAGATAAGCAGCCCTCATTTGATTAAGATGCACCTTCGCCCTTCCGGATGTGTGGTGTTTTGCATCATCCTCGATGATATCCACCATCTTTTTGGCCTCTTCAAACCTTCCCTGCTGTAAATAACCGTAAGTTAACCATAGTAAAGAATGGTAAGCCCTTTGTGCATGGCGGAGGTTTTTCCGCCTGAACCTCTCCTCTCCGGCCTCCCACGACGCTTCATTGGAGGCTACTACCCTATCCCACATACCCAAGGCTACAAATATATGTGAAGGCATATGCAGTGCATGCTCCGAGCCCGGGGCTACCTGGGCATAAGTATTTGCCGCCTCTAAACCCAAATGCGCATGTGTGGGTTCATCATAGGCATGAATTGTATAATGTAAAGCACCCGGATGCCTGGGGTTTTCCTTTAATACTTTTTCGGTCACAGTTGCGGCCTTCAGATAAGTAGGAATGTGCCTTCCATTATGCCTGCTTCCCATTAAAGACAAGGCATAAAAGCAGGCCACTTCGTGATTGTCCGGATATTTTTCATACAAGTCCGCTAAAAAATCACTGTATTTCAAATCTCTTTCCTTTTTTGTTCCTTCACCATACAAAATATCAGCCGCCCTGATAAATTCCTTTTCAATGGGCAATTTACATTGCTTTATTCTCGCGGCAGGTGCAGGTGCTATTTTGTTTAAAGCCCTCAGGGCCTTACTCTTTTCCTGCTGAAACCATATCGGATGGTTATGGGTCATAGCTTCACCCCAATAAGCCATTACAAAACCGGGATCTTTCCGCTGTGCAGCGCGAAAGTGTTCAACAGCATCATCGTATTCAAAGCTATGCAACAGCAGCATACCCATGATAAAGTCTTTTTGGGCCTCTGTTTTTCCACTGGTTGGAAAATCAATGTTACCAAGGTCATTTTGTTGTGCGAAACCTGTGGCCGGGATGAAATTATAGGTCAAAAGAAAAGTAAAAATGACGATTGAAGCATAAAACCGGGAAACATCTGTTGATTTCATCATCTTAAGGGTTTGATTATTACTGGCTAATCATAGTCAGGTTAATTAAAATTAAACAATTTCAATGGTAATAGGAAAGGAAAGTTGTTTCTGTGAATATTTAACTTAAATGATTTTGATTTAGTGTGATTAAGAAAATATTTCTTTCTTTGTCAAAAATTTAGAAAATTCAATGGCGAGAATACTTACCGGCATACAAAGTTCCGGAAGACCACATCTGGGCAATCTTTTAGGGGCAATCATTCCTGCAATTGCCCTCTCCAAAAAGGATGACAACGAGTCCTTTTTTTTTATTGCGGATTTACATTCACTAACCACCATCAAAGAGCCCGCGGTCAGGATTGAAAATGTTAACGCCATTGCTGCCGCGTGGTTGGCCTTTGGCTTTGATACCGAAAAAAACCTGTTTTATCGTCAATCCAAAATTCCTGAAGTATGTGAGCTGGCATGGTATCTAAACTGTTTTACCCCATTTCCCATGCTTGCTAATGCCCATTCATTTAAGGATAAAGCGGATAAGCTGGCCGATGTAAATGCCGGTTTGTTTACCTATCCCGTTTTGATGGCTTGTGATATTATCATGTATGACGCAGATTTTGTACCGGTAGGAAAAGACCAAAAACAGCACCTGGAAATCACCAGGGACATAGCCACCATCTTTAATAACAGGTATGGAGAAACCTTTGTAGTTCCCGATGTGATTGTGGACGAAAATGTAATGACCATTCCGGGCACCGATGGCGAAAAAATGAGTAAATCTTATGGCAACATTATCGATATCTTTTTGCCTGACAAGCAGTTAAGAAAACAGGTTATGTCTATAGTAACGGACAGCACGCCTCTGGAGGAGCCCAAAAACCCGGATACCTGCAATGTTTTCGCGTTGTATAGTTTACTGGCTGAAGCGTCACAAATAGCGGCCATGAGAGAAAAGTATTTAAAGGGTAATTACGGGTATGGACATGCCAAACAGGAATTGTTTGAATTAATGGTCAACAAGTTTAAAAAAGAACGTGAAGTCTTTAACCATTACATACAAAATCCAGATCAATTAAACCAGAAGCTCGAAGCCGGGGAGAACAAAGCCAGGAAAATAGGAAGGGAAGTATTAAACAGAGTGAAAAATAAACTTGGTTATTAGAATAGCTTAGCCGCCTCGGACCAAAAATTGAGGCCGATCAGAAACAATAAAAACATTAAAAGTTTGAGGATAAATCTGTTTAAATTCGTCTTTTTCCTTTTCATAAGAATCAAGCGTTTTAGTGTAAATTAGTTTGTAATTTATAAAAGCCCGAATCCCCTGAGAAAGAACCCCAAGGTAAATAAATGTGGTGGCACCGCAAAAATCGGATATGTCAGATTATTACATGTGTAATCAAAGGCTGAAATTTTAAATATCATATGGGCTAGACAGCCTACTCAAGTTCCTTAAGAATCTCACCGGCTCTGGCAGCATAATCAGCATCTTTTTCGACCAGGAAATTGAAGGCGTCAATGGCCTGACCCATACGGTTTTCTTTCAAATAGGCTAATCCCAAATACCACCTGGCTGTTGCTGATAACAAAAAATCATCTTTGTCCGCCACTTGGGACAAATTGTCGATGGCCCCAGATGTAAATCCGGAATTCAGATAGGCCAGACCATGATAGAAGAGCAGTCGATAATCATCCGGATTTTCCAATAACAGGTTTTCAAATAACTCATTAGCCTTCCGGTATTGTCCTGCTTCATATAATTGAAACGGATCTTCTATGCCGGAGAGAACAACTTCCCCCCTTTTTATATCGCTGATCACCTTGTAGTAGGGTTTAAAATAGCTGGCATATAGTGCCTCGGTATCAGGCTTACGCTCAAAAATAAAAAAGCCAACCACCATGAGCATGATGATGCCGGCTGCAATAGTCACGGCTTTGAAAAACGGAAATACCGGCTTTACACGACTGTAATCATTCCGATCCAGGCTTTGTAGTTTTTCTTTTAGCTGCCCCCGGTAGTGCAATTGGATACCCTCCAGCAATACCTGGTCAAGGTCCACCTGCCGCGCCAATTCAGGATCGTGGTTAATCCGGTCTTCAAACTGCCGCCGCTCCTCCTCATCCATCTGACCGTTCAGATATCTTTTGACCTGATCAAAATCCAAATTCGACGCTTTCATGTTATTTATGTTATCAGATTCACCAAACGTTTTTTTTATGCATTTCGCAATGCTTTAATATAACGCAGTTTTTTGAAAAATAATGAAATAGTGCAAAGCGAAATAAAACCTTTATGTTGTCTTTATTATCGAAAGTATCCTGGTTGTGATGATAAGAAAATTTTTTCTTCTGCCTTTTGACACCGGCATGGTGATTCTTTCAGGGTGAATAGTGTCTGTGTCCTTTCAGGACTAAAACAAATAAAGCACCGTTTGGTGCTTTATCGATAGATTCTTTGGTAAAAGTGATTTCCAAATATGACCCATTAAAAAAGTTGGAAAAACACAAAATAAGATGCCAGTAATACGGCGGCTAAAATAGCAGAAACCTTGAGAATTCTTGAAACTGGAATACTGGTTCCCTCAAGTTCCTCCTCTTTGTCTTCACTCATCATGATTTTCTAATTTAATTATAATTTAATTCTCTAGCGCTTTAATCCTTTGCTAAACTTTAAAATAATCCCTTAGTAAAATCATAGATTTCACCTTTTTTAAAACGGCCCGCTAAAATAAACCTATTCTTTCATTGATCCAAACACTTCTCAAAGTTTGATTTACCATCTTTTTTTTACCGGTGTAACCCTGTCAGGCCATTTTTCGTATATTATATTAATATCATTTTGATATCAAATTAAATAAGTACACAATGAATAATGAAAAAATCAACACGCCTGTTTCAGGTTACATCATGTTAATGGTGCTATTCGTTTTATTGGTAGCAGGTATTTTTGGGATAATTGCCACCAAAAATCCTTTATTTACCATTTTTATTCTTGCGATGGTTATCTTATCACCTGGATTTTTTTATGTAAACCCCAATGGGTCAAGGGTACTGTTGCTTTTTGGAGATTACAAAGGGACAGTAAAAAAGAACGGTTTTTTCTGGTTAAACCCCTTTTACGTCAAAAAGCAGATTTCACTTCGTGCACGAAACTTTGACAGTGAAAGGGTAAAAGTCAATGACAAGGTAGGTAATCCGATTTTAATTGGCGTCATATTGGTATGGCAGGTAAAAAATACCTTTAAAGCGGCATTTGAAGTTGATAATTATGAAAACTTCGTACGCATACAAAGTGATGCCGCCGTAAGAAAACTGGCAGGAAGTTACCCCTACGACAATTTTGACGATGAGCAGGCTGAAGTTACTTTACGCTCAGGCATGAAGGAGGTAAATGAAGCGCTTGAAAAGGAATTGACGGCCCGGCTTGACATTGCCGGCATTCATGTAATAGAGGCAAGAATCGGATACCTGGCCTATGCCTCGGAAATTGCAAGTGCTATGCTCAGGAGGCAACAAGCCACTGCAATCGTAGCAGCCAGGCATAAGATTGTGGAAGGTGCCGTGAGTATGGTTGAAATGGCCCTGGACGATCTGTCAAAAAGGGAAGTCGTAGAACTGGATGAAGAGAGAAAGGCAGCAATGGTCAGTAACCTGATGGTGGTGCTTTGTGCAGACAAGGACGTGACACCTGTTGTCAATTCAGGAACTTTGCATCAATAAAAGCAATTTGCAGAAACCCTATTTTTCGCATCCATTAAGAAATGAATAATAGGCCATTTAATGCTGCAAAGACATTTCCGTGAATAAAAGTAACAAGTATAACAGCACATCTTAGTTTAAATGATAAAACAATGAGCAGAATTCTTTTTTCAGAAAAGCAAAAATTTACGCAGGTCTGGCTTATCCTTATTATTGGCGCTACGAATTTGATTGTAGCTGTCATAATGGTTAGCTCAATTTATTCACAGTTTATAGTAGGCGAGCCCTGGGGTAATAAACCAATGTCGGATACCGGACTGATTATTTTTTGGGGATGTTTACTGCTAGGTATGATACTTGTGAATATCATAATTTTCGGAGCAAAGCTGGAGATAGAAGTTAAAGACAACAGCGTTTATTATAAATATTTTCCTTTTGTGTGGAACTGGAAATATATCCATAAGGATAACATTAACAGTTATGAGATGAAACGCCTTAATGCTTTAAAGGATTTCGGAGGTTATGGCTATAGAAAAAATTTCTTTAAAAATTCTACAGGGTTGATTGTAAAAGGACAGTATGGTCTGGAGCTAACTTTACATGACGGCCATACCTGGTTGATTGGCACCCAAAAGCCGGAGGCCTTAAAAAAAGCTATGAGCGAGATAATGGACAGAAAGATCGATTACTAACTATGGCCAAGAAAAAACCGTTTGTGTTGCGCTTAGACCCTGAAATATTAAAGGCTGTCGAAAAGTGGGGAGCTGATGAATTCCGTAGCACGAACGGACAACTGGAATGGATCATCCATAAAGCGTTAAGGGATGCGGGCAGGCTAGGCAAAGAACGGGGGAAGGAAAATTAAAATGAAAATGACAGTTAAAATGAAAATGACAGTTAAAATGAAAATAGGTAACGCTTGTATGGAAGCTGGTGCAAGAAAATAAGTGCAATTCTTTTAGCAGTATACTTACGTATGTTCAAACAAATAGTGCAAGAACCGAGCACCCCTCCCGGAGCTCTTCGCCTTGCTTAAATAATTCAGACCGACATTGCATAATGAAAAATGATATAACAACCAGCTAAAACAGCGATAATTGCTTAAACCTGGGTTTCGGGGGTGCGACGGATTTGGGTGGCTTCGCTTTTCCGAAAACTGTCATCCCGCCATATTGATAAGACGCTGCCCGCTCCCTGGCGATTACGCTATTGAAGTTAGTATTGGGTTCAAAGTCTCTCTCAATGTTTTCGACAATCCTGTTAATGCTTTTGATGGCTCTTTGTTTATCATAATAGCCAATTTTGGCTTTTTCCACAGAGGTTTTCAGAATTTGAATAGTTTCATCGTAAACTTTAGTCGGTACCGGAAAAGGATGCCCGTCTTTACCTCCATGGGCGAATGAGAACCTTGCCGGATCATCAAAGCGGGTAGGGGTGCCGTAAATCACTTCGCTGACCAGCGCGAGCGATTGCATCGTACGGGGACCCACTCCTTTAAGTAACAGAAGGGACTCAAAGTCTTCAGGGTTATAGTCATGTGCAAAAGCCAGTATACTGCCCAGTCTTTTTAAATTAACATCCTGTGATTTTACATCATGGTGCGAAGGCATGTAAACCTTCCTTATTTCCGGCAATATCCTTTTGGGGGATTCATGAACAATTTCCATGACTTTATCCCGGGTTACTGCTGCCCCATGATCTGTAAAGTTGAGAATCTTCCCCTGGTTATTACCGCAAATCCAGGTGTGCGGTTCATCGACAAACGAATGTAATACGCCGGAATGCCAGTGATATCTCCTTGCATAGCCGCTGCCATCATTCATACCTTGCTGTACCACAGCCCACTCTCCTTCATCTGTCACCAAAAAAGAATGTAAATACAACTGAAACCCATCCTGAATAGCTGTATTATCAATTTTGGCACTTAACTTACTGCATTTTACCAAATACCTGCCATCCAATCCGGCCTTATCTGCCACAGTTAATAACTCAGCCGGTGTTTGCAATGAATGCTTCCCCCTCCCACCACATACATAAATTCCAAGGGCGCCAGACATCGGATTAATCGCCTTTTTCAAGGCACCCATTACCGAAGTAGTTATTCCGGAGGAGTGCCAATCCATTCCCAGCACACAACCCAGAGATTGAAACCATAATGGATCGCTCATACGACGCATTACCTCAGATTTGCCATATTCGACCACAATGGCCTCGACAATAGCCGCAGCCAGCTTACTCATTCGCTGTGCAAGCCAGATGGGTACGCGTCCGTGATGAAGCGGTAAATCTGCATGTCCTGCTCTTTTCAATTAACTATAGTATCTGGTTTAGGCAATAATTATAGCCAAATATTTTAGCAAAAACAAGGATTACTAAAAATTTTTTAGCATAAAATTAGACGACTACTGCTCAGGTCTGATTTCCCTGGTCTTGCACAAAAAAATGTTTCATTTTTTGCCTCATGGATTCTTCGCTTTCAATATAGTCCGGCGTCAGGGATTCCTTTCCAGGCTGAGTCTCAATGTGCAGCGTTTGTGTAGGGAAGGCAAATCTCACATCCAGATGCTCGGCCAGCCTGATGATAGACAATATCAACTCATGGCGGGCTTTTAATTCTGCTTGCCAATCAGGCACATCAAAAAACATATAAAACATCACATCCAGTGAGTGCGACCCCATATCGTTGAGATACACGTTGTAATAGTCTTTTCTTGTATCAGGATGCTCCTGTATGATTTTTTCTAAGCCGTCCACAAATATCTGGATCAATGAAGGGGGCGTATCATAGGTAATGGCGATTTTGGTATAAAAACGACGGTAAACACGTAAGCCATGGTTGTCAATGGTGCTGTCGGCCAATTTTGCATTCGGTACATAAACTACCGAATTTCTGAAAGTGCGTATGCGCGTTGATCTGAAGCCCACCTCCTCTACCGAACCGTCGATATCGCCGGAAGTGATCCAATCACCTATTTGAAAAGGTTTATCCACAAAAATCATGAACGAGCCAAAGAAATTTTTGATGGTATCCTGAGCTGCCAGGGCAAAAGCCAATCCACCGATAGATAATCCTGTCAGTAATGGAATAATATCTACATTAAGGTTGTAAAGGGTATAGAAAATACCGATCACTACCACAAAAGTCTTCAGCGCTTTTCTCACGAGAGGTACCAATTGGTCGTCCAAGGTCGTCTCGGTTCTTTCTGCCAATCGCTTAAAATATTCTGACAATAAATCAACCAGTCGGTAAAAAACCATCGTAGCGAAAATTGGCAAAGTCGCCTTCAGAATGAGCGGGATGTATTTATAATAGGTGTTAACAGGCAATTGCATAGCCGGTATCAGGAGCGTAGCCAGCCAGAAAACAAAAAATAAACTGGTAGGCTTGGCTACCGGATGAATCACCTTTTTGACCACATCCCTTTTTCCTAGTTTTACCAGTATCCTGAAAAGAATTTTTTCAAAAATAAAGGTCAGGATTTTATGCAGAACAAAACAGATGAGTGTAATAATCAGCAATCCCAGCAATTGCCAGATATACAAGCCCAGATAGCGATCATTCCCTATTTTAGGCAGCCACGTTAGCAATTTGTCGGTTCCCAAAGGATAGGTTTTCTTGTAAATTCTGTCGATGCTTTCTATGGTTTTTTGAGCGTATAACCACCTGCCTTCTTCCCTGATAACGTAGATTTCGGGTATCTGGCCTGAAAGGATGTATTTTTGTTTCCTGCTAATTGAATCCCGGTATAAGGGGTCTGTAGGAAAATCATTTTCATCGAGATAGATGACCTTACCGTCAAAAATATGTTTTACTTTGATGGCCATTTGCTGGGCTTCGGCCAGGCTAACCCCTTCCCGTAAAAAGGGTTGTGCGGCAATTTCAGGGTGGTAGTTGTAGTCCTGCAGGTTTTCAAAATGCGTGTAAATAGCACCAAACGGACTGGATAAATCGGCTGCGACACCTGGCGTATCATTGTCCTGATCTTGAATGAAAAAGGCCAATGCAGGTGACGAATACAAAAAAATATATAAGATGAAAAAAGTCTTGAATTTCATGTCCGGTTTAGTTTATCAATGAAATGATTATCTTTTATAATCCAGAATAGAAAAGTTATTTTCGTAGTTTTTATATACGCGGAAATTTTTCTGTGACTCAAAATACAATAATCCAATGTCAAATCCACTTTCTATTGGCTGATAATTAATTAACTTACCTTCGATGTCATATAAATAAGTAAACTCCTGGTCTTTGTCGGTTAATGCAAACACCTGCTGCCCTCTGCTAAAATCATAATATTGCATCCTCATATCTCCGGAAGCCACATAATCTTTTTCAAAAATTACCTTACCATTCCTGTCAAGCATGCTTACCCTGTTTTGCTCTTGTCTGCCTATGACATAATTGCGGTTGAGAGCATCGATGACCAGCTTAAATCTGGCATCTTTAGTAGGCCTGAGGAGTTGTTTGCGTTCGATAATGGCACCTTCCAGATTAATTCTTACCAATTGTCCGCTATTGGTCGCCGTTGTAAAATAAGATTTGGAAAAGCCAGTACCCACATCTATAAACAGCGGATTGTTTATTTTGTCTTTTAAATCAAGTGGAAAACCCGGATACATTTGCCCGCGGCGATTCATCATGTTAACCACACCATCTTCCTGAATACCGACAATGCAATCACGGCCACGCACCCTTATGTGAAAAGGCGCGGTAGCCAGGCGGTTGCTCAACCTCCTGGGCTGCCACCCGTTCAGATTTTTGCCCTGTTTGTCAAACATGTATATATTCCCTTCCTTATCAGCAACCAAAAACCGGTACCTTTTGCTTTTATCATAATCGACGACAGATGTCTGATACAAACCCAGCTCTGATGGCACCTCCACAGGAAATCCCTCAACATAGTTGCCTAACCTATCGATGATATGCAAAGCATTTCCGGTTATGAAATAATATTGCAATTTACCATTATGGTAATAGTCAATTTGAGCAACTACCCCCTGTATGGCATCCCCTACAGAGTCGCGCCATAAAGTTTTGCCACTTTCATCAATGAGGTACAGATAGTTCATTTTGTCCTGCAACAGGACTTCCCTTTTATTATTAATATGGTTTCGCACGACAAAGGGTTTTGTTGCAATCGGCGCTTCTGTAAATGCGTTTTGTACCAGGATGTAATTTTGTGGTTGGTTGTCTGTCGGTTTCTTCTCTACAAAATCAACCGAAAGGCTGGTAAAGAATCTATTGTCTACGTTACTGAACTGTATGGCCACATTTTCAAATTGCCTGAGTTGAGAAGCATATTTTTGACTAAACCTTTGCCATTTCGGATGAAGATTTGCCTGCATGATATTCCATACGCTTAAAGTATTAATGATCAAATTAACATTTGCTTCTTCTAATATGCTCTCTATAAAGGCGTTTTGTCTGATTGATTTCGACCATACATTCTCCTCTTCGCGGTCATTCATCAGGTCTTTAAGTACCTGTACATTGTTGGCCATAATCAAGTAGCTATCAATGGCTGTATAAAAGCAGTTTTTAAACCCGCCAAATTGTGGCCCTAATAATAAATCCGGAAAATTGTCAACAGGTATTTGTCTGATCTGATTTCCCGAATAGCTTTCTACATACAACGTATCTTCTCCGCCAACAGATAAATTCTCAGTTAGCTTATTAAATTGTTTAAGCCCTTCATTGATATCCAATGCCTGGATAATCAGTATTTTTTCCGGGTCTTCCGGGTCGACCGACTCGAGTGTGGCAAGGCCTATCTCATAACCTAACCAGGTGAAAAACGCATCTACATCAAATTGATGTTGGTTCGCCAGATCATCCCATTTCTTCATCTGAATGGGCGCTCTTTTTCTCCAATATCTTATCAGGTTTTCCTTCCAGGTTTTTCCGTCGTTAAAGGATAAATGAAACAAAATCGCCGTGCGGTTCGGCAGATAGGCCTGTAACTTAATCTTGTCAGGCTTTTGCCCGGCAAAAGTACCCAGGTAGGTGGTATTGGGCTCCTTATCCACCTCACTAAAGCCATTTAGCAAAAGCGTCTTATCCGTAATGTTAACATCCAAAAAAGCCTGCTCGGAAAAAAATCTTAACTCATTCCCCACTTTCTGAGTGGCAAAAGCACCATATAACTCCGTAATCTTCTTGCTGTTAACATACAGGTTGCCATCGTCATTATCCAATTTGGAAAAGCTAAACAAAGAGGTGTTCTGATTTTCAAATGTATGCAGATTTTCTCCGGTTATATTTCTAATGGCATCTTCGACCAGATGAGGTGTAAAGCTGCCAATGAAAAAATTTTTATAGTTAACAAATGTAAAGGAGCCATTCGCTTCTCCGGCCTTTATCTCTTTGATATTAAATCCTTTATACTTCCTATCGCTAAACACATTTCCCTCCCTGTTCTTGAAGTTGTTGAAGATTTTGTTAGCCAGATCGTTGGATTTGAGATCTTTCAGCTCTATATAATACATGAAGTCGAACGCATCATCACCGGTTACATGCATAGAAATCAAAAAAGGGTTTCCTCTGAACAACTCATCCAGTTGTCCTGATCCCCCGCCAATACTATCGAGAGACTCGAAATCCTTTTTTAAATCGTAAAAACAGGGAATAGATAAGAGATTTCTCCAGGGGGCCTTTTTTTGCAAATCATTCCAGACTTTCACTGTATTGGAAGACTCGTACACCATGACAGCACTATTAGGCACCAGCATCCATGCATTAATCCCATGGGCATCGCGAAAGTACTTATAAGCATAGAGGCCACCACCGACGAGTAAGGCACTTATAATAAAGACCGGAAAAAATTTATTCTTCAATGTACATTCTATTTTGCTACAAATAAAATGAATTGATCTCAAAAATGCACTGAGAATGCATTTGAAAGATTAATACACAGACGCCCTGAAAGCGGGCAGGTTCAGGATTTATCCTGATTTAGTGTTTCAATTTCCTCCACCAACTCCCTGTACCAATCTTCACCGTATTTTCTTATCAAAGGTTCTTTCAAAAATTTGTAAAGAGGCACCTGCAATGCTTCCCCCAAAGTACAGGCATCACTACAGATATGCCAACGATTATAATTTATAGCTTCGTACTGATCATACCGGGTAATCCTGATCGGATACAGATGACAGGAAATAGGCTTTTGAAAAGTAATCTTTTTTTCCCTGTAAGCCAGTTCAATACCACATTTCAGGATTCCCTTTTCATCGTAAACAGCATACGCACACTCCCTGCCATTAATAGTAGGGGTAGAATATTCATTTTCATCATCCAATACATAGGTGCCCTGGCTGGCAATAGCCTGTCTCCCTGCCTCAGAAATATAGGGCTTCACCTCTTCATAAATATCCTCAAGTACGGCAAGTTCATGATCTTCGAGCGGGGCTCCCAGATCACCTTCCACACAACAAGCGCCCTTGCACTTTTCCAGATGGCACACAAAAAAATTGTCTTTAATATCATCGCTGATTACCGTTTTTTCTACTAAAATCATGGTATGGTCCTTATTGTTTTGTCAAAGGTAGCACATTTAAGCCTAAATAGTAAACCACTGAAATT
Source organism: Agaribacillus sp. DX54 (assembly GCF_056858335.1). NCBI lineage: Bacteria > Pseudomonadati > Bacteroidota > Cytophagia > Cytophagales > Splendidivirgaceae > Agaribacillus > Agaribacillus sp. DX54. The sequence continues at coordinate 9,876 of NZ_JBXEQE010000026.1, read as the reverse complement.
AGTAAAATATGAATTATTTATGCCTCCCATACAACCTGTAAACCGGTGAATGATCATTATGTATAAGTATTTCATTTTCAGCCAGCATTATTGCGGTGATCATCACTATTCCAACCGCGTATCTGTTTACGGACAACTGGCTGGCAGATTTTAGTTATAAAACTTCGATGGGTATCGGGGTTTTTATCCCGGCAGATCTGTTGCGGAACGAGTAAAACAGGGGAATTTCGATCGTGTTAGAAAATTTAATAAAAGCAAATATACATGAACATTCGACTGTTATTCATAAGAAGCATGCCTGAACTGTTTTGTTATTCAACAAAGTATCCCGCTGACTTCCAGGCTTCAAATCCTCCTAACAAATTGTAGACGTTTTGAAATCCCATTTGCTTCATCACCCTTGCCGCGCTGGTGCTAAGACCGCCGTCGCTGCTATACACAAAATACTTTTTTTCTTTGCTCAACGCTTTGAGCTTCAGCCAGAACTCATCCTGTTTGATATCTATGTTTTCAGCACCTGGAATTTTTCCTTCCACCATTTCGCCAGGCTGCCTCACATCCAGCACCACCACATTTGATTCACTTTCCATGGCCTTCTTCATAGCCTTTGAATTTACATGCTCTATTACAGGCTGAGTCTTTGCACTATAGCAATAAACCACCATCAATATCAATAAGGGTACTATTCTTCTCAAATTATACTTAGTCATAACCAAAATAATTTTTTTATCCCTCTCAAAACTTCAATATAGTAATATTTCAAGAAAGATAAAGGGTCTGCTATACTGGTTAAATGTAATATAAATTGTATTCTGTCGATAAAGAGTGCAGGCTAAGGCAGAAATTCCCGGTTTTTAAACAGTGTTTATTGGAAAAATACAATTTATTAAGTGTTGCAACATGTAATATTTTACGATCTATTACAGGGGGTTTATCAATATTTTTGTTAAGTAAACTCGATCTTTTCGAAGTTTTCGAACCTTCTCAGAACGACAACCTGAAAAAACTAATATCAATTTAATCCATATTTATATTTTATCACCAACCCTTCATGATTGCTGCAGGACTTTTTGAAAACATAAAGGAAATTATTAACTAGCTTTGCGGTTAATTTCATGAACATGAATATTGGTTTTGATGCCAAAAGAATTTTTCATAATCAAACAGGACTAGGTAACTACAGCAGAGACACAGTTAGCATACTGTCTGGTTATTACCCTGAAAACTCCTATTTTTTGTTTAATCCAAAGCCTGCAAGTGGCCAAAAATTTCTCTCAGACCGGACAAACATACAGGAGATCAACCCTGAAGGGGCCTTTTACAGGAAAATGTCCTCTTTTTGGAGAATAGGACCTATAGTGAATGCTATTGTCAAAAACAAGGTACAAATTTACCATGGCCTTACCAATGAATTACCTTTTGGCATTCACAAGTCTTCGGTCAAAACAGTGGTGACCATACACGATCTGATTTTCATCAGGTTCCCGGAACTATACCCGGTGGTCGATCGCAACATTTACCGGTATAAATTTAAGCATGCCTGCCATGTTGCCGACAAAATTATTGCTATCAGCCAGCAAACAAAAGCGGATATCGTGAAATATTTTGGAATAGAAGAAGAAAAAATTGAGGTGGTTTACCAGGGCTGCCATTCCGTATTTCAGAAATCCCTGCCGGAAGAAGAACTGCTGAGAATCAGAAATAAGCACGCGCTACCTGAAAAATACATATTAAATGTAGGAACTATTGAAAAGCGAAAAAATCTGCTCTCATTAGTAAAGGCTATAAAACCGTTTAAAGATATTAAGTTGGTGGTAATCGGTAAAAAAACCAAGTATGCTGACAGCGTTTTTAAATATGTCAGGGAAAACAACATGAGTGAACACGTACTTCACAGGCAAAATATTGATTTGAACGATCTGGCAGGAGTTTATCAAAACGCCAGCATGTTTGCTTACCCGTCTGTATTCGAAGGGTTTGGCATTCCAATCATAGAAGCATTGTTTAGCAAGGTGCCGGTAATAACCTCAACAGGAAGCTGTTTTTCAGAGTCGGGAGGCCCCGCAAGCATATATGTAGACCCATACAATGTGCCTCAAATGTCAGCCGCCATCTCGGCGATCTGGGAAGACGCCGCAAAAAAGGAAGAAATGGTGGAAAGGGGATTTCAATTTGTACAAAAATTCAGTGATATTAAAATAGCTGCTAATTTAATGAAAGTATATACGAGATTACACAATTAACAAGACTCCGGAAAACAATGGTAATCAGAAAACGAAATAAACTAATTTTAGCCTTTTGCCCAGGAATTATATGAAAAAGCTTCCATCCGTTTCATTAATAATCACCACCTGTAACTGGCCGGAGGCACTTGAAATTACACTCCTGAGCCTGCTGAAGCAAAAGCAAATGCCTGACGAAATAATTATCGTCGGTTATGAATCGGCTATGACCACCGGTACTTTGATCGATAGCTTAAAATCCGGATTTAACACCTCATTGATTCACGTCTTGTCGGTCACCGATAACTGGCGGAGCGCAACTATGCTAAATAAATCAGTGGCAAAATCCCAGTCGGAATATATTATACAGATCGATAGCGGAACCATCCTGCACCCGTGTTTTATCAAGGATCATCTGCAATTTGCCAGGCCCATGTGCTTTGTAACAGGAAAGAGCGCTTTTATCGATAAACGCCTCTCTTCTGATATATTGTCAAACAAGCACTGGCAATTATCTGCTTTTTCAAGCCATATTAAAAAACGGCTCAACGCATTACATATCAAATCAATTACACTGTTTTTATTAAGGCCTCATCTTGATATAGCCAGGCGGCAGGGTAAGATAACGGCCTATTGGCGGCAGGATTTTGTGAAGGTAAATGGCTATGACGAAAACATAAATGAACAGACGTCGGGGGAGGCGGAATTGGCGGCAAGGTTTATTAATAACAAGATCGGACAGATGAATCTTAAATTCAGTGCGATACAATTTCAACTGTTCCGGGACGGTGCCGTTGAGGAATCATGGCCAGAGAAAGCGGATATGGCTGAAAAAACAAGGCTTAACCAAGTAAAATATTGCCGGCATGGCTTGCTCGATTTAACTGAGCAGGAAGCCGAAGATGCGTTCCTCAGATCGCTTCAGGGAAAGATATCTGCCACGATTATTACCTACAATGAAGAAAAAAACATTGAAAAGTGTATCAAATCTTTGACAGGCATAGTAGATGAAATCGTGGTGGTGGACTCCTATTCTGATGATGAAACTGAAAATATCTGCAAAAGATACCCCATCACCTTTATCAAGAACCCGTTTGAAGGCCATATACAGCAAAAACAGTACGCACTTTCCCAGGCAACATACCAATATGTGCTGAGCCTCGATGCCGATGAACATCTTTCGAGGGAATTACAATCTTCTATCCGACAAGTGAAAAACCAACTCACTTATCAAGGCTACTCTATGAACCGCCGTAACTTTTACAGGGGCAAAGACATTAACCACAGTGGTTGGTATCCCGACTCGAGGATAAGGCTTTTTAATAAGGAAAAGGCCAGATGGGGCGGTGAAAACCCGCATGATCTGGTGGTAATAGATAATGAAGATTATACTTTCCACCTTCAGGGTGATCTGTACCATGACACCTTAAACAGCCTTGAAGAACATAAAAGGCAAACCGAAAACTATGCTAAAATAGCTGCAAACTATAAGTTTAAGCATGGATTGCACAAAAATACCGCCGTTCTGAAAATGTTGTTCAGTCCAATCTCCAAATTTTTTTCTATGTATATTATAAGGCTTGGTTTTCTGGACGGGGGCTTCGGACTCCGTATATGTTATGAAGAGTTCAAATGCACGTACAAAAAATACAAACTGCTAGTCGGTATGTATAAAAAACAAGGCAAAATCTGAGCCAGGGCGTTTTTTAACCTGCCTTCCACACTTCCTCTCTCTGATCTTTGCCTACCTGCAAAATTATTCTTGTAGGATTTGGTATCAATACCAACCTGGTTTCCTGCCCCGGGAAGTCATCAACATCCACGATAACTCCTTCATTTACTTCAACATCAAAAGCTGTTGAGCCATCGGGATTCTTTCCTCTTTCGATGTATTTATTGGCCAGGTAGGCAATAGGCAGAAGCACTTCGTTATCCGGGCAAAACTCATCATGCACATAATGCAAAGCATCTTCAACATAATCCCCAAATTTTTCCCCAAAATCATCTTCTAATCGATGTAATTCCTCCTCGATGTGGTCGTAACTCTCATCATTATAGTCAATAGTACTCAGTTGATTTTTCATTTCTACAATTGAGATGAGCGCTTCATCTAAAGCTTTTATATCCATTAGTTTACGTTATTTGATATCATATTTTGCAAAACTCTAAAGACTAAATATAACATACAAGTTAAAATGTATCAAAATAATACCTGGTTTAAATTTCGTGAGGGAATTGGGGGTGGTATAAAGGGGTGGGATCGGCGGTGATGATTTAAGGAGAGGGGAAATGGAAGTTGGGAAAACGGAATATTGGAGGAATAGCATGTTGGAGATGTGGAATATTTGGAAGCGTGGAATGCTGGGCAGATAAATATAGTCATTGAAATTTTGGTTAATTTGCATTCTGTGTCTTATTTTTTTTTAATATTACATCTGATAATCAGGGCTGGTAAAAACCCGGTTGAAGTACACAATTCCTGATTAGCCGGAGGCCAGGGAATCAACCCAAAAATCGTACAACTTAATCATTGGAATAATGGAACAAATGATCGTCGACAAGGCAGAAAAATGGCTTAACAGCAATATTGATGAGGACACCAAGGTGGCTATAAAAGACTTATTATCTCCCGGAAATGAGACGGAGTTGACGGACTCCTTTTACAAAGATCTGGAATTTGGCACCGGAGGACTAAGAGGAATAATGGGCGTTGGCTCGAACAGAATAAACAAATATACAGTTGGTATGGCGACCCAGGGACTGGCGAATTACCTTTTAAAATCATTTCCTTCCCAACCATTGAAGGTGGCTATTGCGCATGACAGCAGAAACAACAGCCGTTTTTTTGCTGAAATTACAGCCTCGGTATTTTCAGCAAACGGTATCAAGGTCTACTTTTTTGAGGATTTAAGGCCAACTCCGGAGCTTTCATATGCCATCCGTCACCTGGGTTGTCAAAGTGGTGTAGTCCTGACGGCTTCTCATAACCCCAAAGAATACAATGGCTACAAAGCCTACTGGAACGACGGTGCGCAGTTGGTACCGCCACACGATAAAAATGTAATGAATGAGGTAGCAGCTATTAAGAATATCGACGAGGTGAAGTTTGACAAAGATGAAAGGAAAATAGAAGTAATAGGAAAAGAACTAGACGAGCGCTATTTGTCAGCTATAAAGAACCTGTCGCTCGCTCCGGAGGCAATCAGCAGGCAAAAAGACCTGAAAATAGTTTTTTCGCCCATCCACGGCACAGGGATCACAATGGTTCCTCATGTTTTGGAAAAATTTGGTTTTGAAAATGTACATGTGGTTAAAGCACAGTCTGTTCCCGATGGTAATTTCCCAACGGTTGTTTACCCCAATCCTGAAGAAGCCGAAGCCATGGGTATTGCCCTGAAAGAGGCCGCGGAAATCGATGCTGATCTGGTGATGGCGACTGACCCCGACTCAGACAGGGTAGGAATAGCTGTAAAAAACAATCATGGTGATTTTCAACTGCTCAATGGGAACCAAACCGGTTGCCTTTTAATCTATTATCTGTTAAAAAAATGGAAAGAACACGAAAAGTTAAACGGCAGGCAATACATTGTCAAAACCATAGTAACCAGTGATCTGATCAACGAAATTGCCAAAACTTATGACGTCGAGTGCTACGATACCCTCACCGGCTTTAAATATATTGCGGCGCTTATCAAAAAGCTCGAAGGTAACATGGAGTTTATAGGCGGCGGGGAAGAAAGCTATGGGTATCTGATCAGTGATTTTGTCAGGGATAAAGATGCTATCGCCTCATGCGCTATGCTGGCCGAAATGGCCGCCTATGTCAAAGATCAGGGCAAAAGTATATTTGATTTTCTACTGGAAATGTATGTTGAATTTGGCTTGTATAAAGAAAAATTGATTTCAATCACCAAGAAAGGTAAAAGCGGAGCCGAAGAGATTGAAAAAATGATGTTTGATTTAAGAAATAATCCACCAAAGTCGTTAAACGGCTCTACTTTGGTTAAAACCATTGACTACCAAAGCGGCACTGCCAGGGATTTACTGAGTGGCGAGGAAACAAAAGTGGACTTTCCTGCCTCGAATGTGCTGCAGTTTTTCACGGAAGATGGTTGTAAAGTTTCTGCAAGGCCTTCAGGCACGGAGCCAAAAATCAAATTTTACTTTAGTGTTAATAAAAAGTTGGGCAGCAAGGAAGCCTTTGATGAAGAATGGGCTGCGTTGGACCAAAAAATCGATGCTATTATTACCGCACTAAATTTAAGCTAAATATTCCTACCCCATGTCTCAGTGGGTGTTGCCATCGTTCACCCACACCCTATCCGTATCCTTGCAGCTCGCAGCTTTTGCGTATTTTTACATTTCTTTCAAAAAATTTTGAAAGTTTAGGAATTATATTTAATTTTGTCACATGAAATTACCTGAAGCAAGAGAACAGTTCATACAGGCATGGGGTGCCCATGGCACCAGTTGGGGGATCAATAAGGCCATGGCACAGATTCAGGCATTACTGCTAATCGCTCCCGAACCGTTGTCAACAGAAGATATTATGGAACAATTAAATATCTCCAGGGGTAATGCCAATATGAACATCAGGGCGTTAATTGATTGGGGTATTGTGCACAAAGTGTACAAGGCAGGCGAAAGAAAAGATTTTTTCACTTCCGAAAAAGACATCTGGGAATTGGCAAGGCAAGTAGCCGGTGAAAGGAAGAGAAGAGAACTGGACCCGGTCCTGAAAATGTTGGATCAGGTAGCAAAGGTGGAAGAAGACCAATCGAAAGAAGTAAAAGAATTTAAAAAAGTTACCAGGGAAATAGAAAAGTTTAGCCACAAAGCAGCCTCCACACTGGATATATTCGTCAAGGCTGACCAACATTGGTTTTTCGGACTTTTCACCCGGAAAAGGAAATAAAATTTTTTTTAGATATTTTTTTCATTATTTATTGAAAGTTCCATAAATAATATAACTATGAGAAAGATTGATTTCATTGTTCAAACATTCATGATTATGCTGGCCCCGATATTCCTGCTGGCAGGCATCATCGGGAATCCGGGAATGCCGTTAACTGAGCTCTTATATGCACAACTGTTCATCGGCCCGTGGCAATTTTTTGGGTCGCTGATTACCTGGATAAAAAACCTGAAACAACCTTCTTCCCTATTTAAATCATTAATATCGATACACCTAACCGCCTCTACAATCTACTTATTCCTTACTTTATTACTCATAGACTTTATAAGCGATGTTTTTTTCACATATGGATTACCGTCATACCATGGCTTTTAGCCTTGTTTTACTATGTGCTGTCTTATTTGAGAATCAAAAGATACCACAAGTAACAAGGCCGCAAAGGGGGCTTTTTACCTCACCTTAAGCTTTTAAATCAAATCTAAAATTCACGTATCATGAAACGAAAAAATATCCCTACGGGTGGTACCGGAATTAAAACCATCCATTACCCTGATTGTAATGGCAGAGCCCGCAGAAATTGGGAAATGACAAATTCCACGGAAACATTAAATAGTACACCTGCAGAAATGAGGGTTGCCGGCATAGATAAACAGCAAAAAAGTCAAATCGATACCTAGTGCCGTGAAGCCGGACCAGACTATGAAACCTGGAGCAAAGCGTTTAACATGCACTATGGGTATTTCCGGAAGGGCATGAACCCTTTCCACAGGGAGCCGGTGCTTAATCAGATGACGCAGGAGGTATTTAACCGGCTTGAGCTGGATCCGGATAAAGGGCCGGCATACTGGATACGGGATGTGGGGTTGGCGCTTCGATAAGGTATCTGGTTAAAAAATACAATAACCTCTCCCTGCAAGGTATCACCATTGTGCCATGGCAAATCGAAAAAGGAGACACCAAGAGACACAAAGAATTTTGTCGAAAACGTTGGGCGTCAGCGCCAGACATTCACACCGGTTTGGGAATAAGTTATATAAGAAGCATAACCGGTTTTAGGGCATCTACCGGGACATTAGCCTGAGATGATGCGCCGAATTATCATCAGGCATTTTATCGGAATCGCCGGTAGACTTCCCGTTTTGCGAATGGTTTTTATAAGTTTCCCAATCCGGGTAATAATCACCAGCCTGATTTCCCCAACAATGCCAGCCTTGTCTGTTCCCACGTGCAAATAATTCCAGGTAAGGGCCCCAGCTACAGGTTTCAATTAAATTATATTGCTCATCCGGCTTTCTGCTATGTTCTCTTTTTCGCTGTACTATGATGTTTTCCTGTGTTCTGCCGGGTTGGAGCGTTCTGGCATTTTTACCTTTTACCCCAAACAAAATAACTTCCGTAACATTGCGAAAATAAAAACCCACCCCACGTCTGTCAGGCCCACCGTCCTTTCGGGTCTTATACCAGATGAGATTGGTTTTATACTTAAACCCCCAACACTCCATGACCTGCAAACCCTCAGCCAAAAGTGCATTAGGTACCCAAAGATACAAATGCGCCGTATCCTCCGTTATAGCGTCAACAGGTAATACCTTGATTTCCTCCAGCGTCATAGTGGGATACCGCGACAGTCTTTTATGCTCCGGCGCCATTTTACCGGTTCTGTTCTGAAACTGCCAGGGTGGATCAGCCAGTATTGTTGAAAACTTTCTATTCTGAGCAAATCTTAATAAATCATCTGATGGATTCATGCCATTACACTTTTTATGATTAACCTCGGCGTGATGCCAAAAACCAAAACCGGACAGCCCCCATTTCTGCCCGCCTCCAAGCGAGGGATCAACTTTCCCATTTGTGTTGTACTAGCTCCGTACTTCGGATATATTCCTAACTTTTTAAATATAGGATCAAGCTCATTACTTCTCGTAACAAGAACCCCCAGACTAATGGCATTGTATTCAAAAAATGCCCTGAAAGCATAAAGGTCCCTGTCAAAGGTCTGATCTTTACTGTTCCATTCCAAATCAAATGCCACCCTTCCCTTCAGATAATCCACTTTATGGGACCCATGATTAAAAGAACTTTTGAGACTTTTGCCTGATTTTTTCCCAATTTCGTAAACATTCAGCTCCGCTCCTAAATTTTTCTCATGCCATCCCAGCCCTCTTAAAATCTTTGAGAAATATTTTGGAATTCTGCTTTCACTGCCTCCGGCGGCTTTCAGGTCATCTTCAGTGAATCTGAATTCCCTTAGTGCATTACATAATTCCTCAAATTCTTTAGGAAATTCTTTAGATAAAATTGCCGCCGCGTGTTTGTAGTCATGTATTTCATAAAGATAAGCAATGTCATTTGGAATGTAATTACTCCAACCCATATTTTGAATCCGGTTTAATCAATAAAACTTATTTTTATAACATACCATAATATGAAATTTATCGCGGTAAACCTACAAAATTATGTCATACAATTCAGTCAAATAACAAAAACAAATTGGCAGGGTAAATTTTTTGGATTGGTATAAGGCAATTAATTTCTTTTACTATTTATTTAATTGACAGTTGACAATGGACAATTATTTTATAGTACGCGTCCTTGCGATTATGAAATCATCTCATCCTCTCATTATTAAGACTATTAGATAGCACAAGCGCGATGTGACTGTTGCACAATTTAAGACCGTGCTTATATTTTTATGTTATAGACGAAAACCTCTGTGTCTCTTTGTGCCTTGGTGCCTTT
>NZ_JBXEQE010000025.1:0-108357 GCF_056858335.1 Agaribacillus sp. DX54 | reverse complement strand
TGACTCAATTTGGACCTGCTTGTACGTAAACTAGTCATAGTATAACTCTATTCGCGATTGCTAGTGAGATCATTGCAAATGCTAAAAACATTATACCAAAAAGTACCGTATCGCTTATAGTCATACTATGACTACGGTTCCCGGTCTGCCTCTCCCCTTTCAGCCTGACCGCTCACCCGCGGTTCATTCATTTCCCGTGGAAGCTTTCCCACAAAAAAGTTTTTGCCGACCCTGTCGATATGCGCTTTCAATTCCTGGTGTTCCAGTCCATCATAATAAACCACATCGACATAATAAGGTATGGGCAATTCTTCATTAAAATACCCCTGTATATTAATGGCGGTGAGGTCGCTACACTGCTTTCCTTTGATAGCCAGATCAATATCGCTGCCTTTCTTGTAGTTGCCTTTGGCCCTGCTGCCAAATATCAATACTTCCTCTACCTCCGGATAGTTTCCAAAAGCATTTACCAGGAAGTTGTAGCTTTTTTCTGAGATGCCAAATGGGTTCATAATTCCTTCTTCAGCTTTTGGTATGTATCGTATAATTCATCAAAATATTGTTCTACGATTAGTTTATAAGCCAGTTCTGCATTTTTTTCATTGTATGTATGGCTCATAAGATTTCGTTTTTGCAACATATCTATCCATGCGTCCCCATCTTTAATTATATCATATTTATAACCCTCTTTAATAACTTCACGCGGAAACTTCACGTCGATATCTTTTTCCTGAAGATAGTCTTTGACTGTTTTCCAGCCCAGTTCAAAAGTGAATTCATAAGTTTGAACAACACCTGCTTTTTCCAAATCAGAAAGATCCTTTTTTGATACTGCTTCCTGTAGATGGGCAACTGCCTTTTCATAGTTTTGGAATCGCTGTTTCCATCTTATATCCAGGTTGGCCATAACATTATGAGAGTTTTGATAGTTTATATTTTAACTTCTTTTGGCTCATTCATTCGTATTTACAAATCAATTTTATCCCTTATCTTTTTTGGTAGCTTGGTGATATCCACAAACATAAATCCTCTGATATCAATAAAATGTTCCTTTAGCAAAATCGAAATGTATTGTTTACTTACACCTTTTCCTTTTTTACCTTGGTAATTGTCAGCAATTTCTTTAACAGTTCTTAGGTTTTCAATATCTACTTTCATAACTAATTAACTTGTGCGAAAATACCCATTTTATTGGTCATTATCAATCAGTAATTGGTAAGTGTAAATATTCAATGATAATTACACTATGGTATTTCAATTCAGTTGTATTTTAAAGGCAAAAATCTTATTGATGCTTGCTAACTAACAATATAATTATTATATTTGTATAGTTGATACTTAGTAACTGACAATGGTTTAAAAAAACCCCTAATAAAAAAATGAATAATAGAATACTGTAATTTTCAAAACAAGAAACAGTGCATAGCAATAAAAGGTGATCGCTCTCTTGTTTCAACGAATGAGAGCTGCCATGGATAATCTATGTAAATAATATTTCTTAAAAATTTATAAAATGAAAAAAACTCATCAACACAAATCACAACTTACCAGACAAATAGAACAAATCGATAGGGATTTGAAAACATGGAGTAACAGGTTGATCAATGCACCAGCCATTGAAAAGTCCGCACACAAACAGGAAATTGCTCAACTGGAAGCCTTAAAAGCAAGCCTTTCCAGCATTGTTTACAAAAAAACCAGCAATTCCGACATATCCAGCACAACAACCAAAAGGCCAAAAATCGGTGAATTGCCTCCAGCCTCAATCACTGAAAAAATTAAAAGAACACAATCTCAAATGGATACCATCGTAAAGGATTCGATTTTACCCCTCAGCGAATCATTTATCGACGACTTCAGCAGGTTTATTGGCCAGGCATTGACCCACCAAAAGTTTCTCGGGAGCACTGCACCGGAGGCATTATGGTGTTGTTGTCATGATTTTATGACTATCAAAGAATTTTTGCGGTTAGCTATTTTGAAGGGGGAATATCAAAGGGAGTAGGTTGCCTGAAACATCCGGACGCAAGGCAAGTCCCGGACGATCTCATATTTAACAGTATTCAGTGGCCTGGCCGGTTAACATTTTAAAGAAGCCGTCTCAAAAGTAATATGAGACGGCTTCATCCAGGGAGCCGCCTTGGAGATTTCAAAAGATTTTTTGTACTAATTCATTTTAGCTTTTGGGATCCCTGATGACCACTACTTTTATGGGTTTCTCACCTTTTTCTAAATACAGCCCCAGTCTTGCTAAATAACGTTCGACTGCCTCAAAGTCCCGGTCACTAAAGTAATCTACTTCCTCACGTGTTATATCATAGTCAATGTAAGTATTGATTCCTGTAGCATCAACGAATGGAGCTTTTATGGCTTTTTGATACCCATTGAAGAGGGGTCCAAATACGTATAGTCTTCTAATGATGTCCAGTGTAGAAGCGTTATAATATTTCCAATGGTCTTCATTCGGTTTTTCAAAACTCCAATAACTTCCTTTTTCGGGCGTTTTGGTGGCAAGTTTTTTAGCCGCGCCAGGGTAAGCTTTCAGAAACCAACAAGGCATCATCCTTGTTTCCACGCTTACCTCATACCCGAAGTACAAATCAAGATCCTTTCTCATGGCCTTTTGCAGGAACCAGGCTGTATTCCGTTCTTTCGGCACTTTCAGGCTGTAATTCCACCGGTTTTTAATTGGATCTGGGATTATACCGGAATGGGGTTTCCTCACTAACCTCCAATACAGGTTCCGGCCAAAACTTACCGTATGAATATTTGAAATAAGGGTTCGAGACGGTATCCTGATATTGGTAATTATTACGTTTGGCCCGTGTAGGAAGTAAACTCTTTAGTGTGTCAGCATACGCCATGTAATACAATCGTTTTAACGGAAGACCTGTTCCCGGCCAGGTGGTATTAAGAAATTGCTAAAAAATAGTGGCATTTAAATGATTATCAGAAAATTTGTGCCAGGGCCCGACAGGTTGATTCAGGATGTTTTTCAAGGTGCTTACGAATATCATGATACAACACTATGTCAGTTCCCTGGGCTTGATGGTAAAACTTTGGCATTCGCAATATTCATTAAGATTAAAAAGTCATAAAAAGCATTACTAGCGATGCCAAGATAGTGAAATACATCAGGCCTGCTATGAAATAACCTGTTTTACTTTGCTTACGTTTTGCCATGCCTTTAGTTGTTTAAATAGGGGTTTTCTTACCCTAATGATGAGAAATTTCAGAAAGTTGCCTACCGGACAGTAATACCTGCAAAATACATCTTTGATAAAAAAAGCAGAAAAGAAGACGGCAGGAAGGATAAACCATATATAGGCTGGCAGCCCGTTTGATGGCGCCGGTCGCCGCTTGTTTGGTCTTGAAGGAAGCGAGCTTTTGCAGGGAATAAATCTGAACAGGCCCATGTTGCTGCCACTTAGCTTTCGCAAGCCTGTCCAACAAAGAATCAAAAATATGTTCTATTTGTAACGTTTTGATTTTCTTCATTTAGAAATAAAGAAAGTGTTTGAGTCAAAAACAGAAAATACATTCAAAATGTTACCAACCATGGCCACCAATAATCGCTTTAAACCAATTCAGCGTGGTATTGATTATGGCCAAATTTATCTTGTTGGTCATAAGGAAGCAGGTCGAAGTAGTGGTTTATACCTCAGATGTTTTTTCCGCGATTTGATCTATATGCACCAACCTTCCAACAATAGCGCCCCTATGCAAAATAGTGCCGGGGTTCAGCACGGCATTGGCCCCGATCCTGGAATTGTCACCAAGCAGCGATCCAAACTTTACGGTATTTGTGTCAACCATTGATCCTTCCATAACAACCTTGATCTCTTTATTCTCCCTTTCATTAAAATGATTGGCCAGTATTGACCCCGCCTCCATATTTACGGCTTCTCCCACGATTGAATTTCCCACATAGTTAAGATGAGCAATCCTGGATTGATTGAAGATAATGCTTTGCTTAATTTCACAATTTGCCCCGATCACTACCTTTTCACCTATGTATACCCCGCCTCTAAGGTAGCATCCCGATTTTACAATACTTTTTTCCCCGATAATTGAATATTCCTTGATGGTTACATTTTCTTCGATAGTGGCGGATTTGTGGATGGCAATATTGTTTTTTATGTCAAATTCCGAACCGGAAAGTTCAGATAATAACAATGCTATCACCTGAGTCAGGTTGGAGGTGATTTCCCAGGGGAAATTATAATTCCGCAGAACCGAGAGGCTGGAATAGCAGTTTTTTATATAAAGTGATAAATCCAATTTTGATAGTAATTATTTGTATTATTTGTTGCTAAATATGGAGGTTCATTGTCTGCATACTGCACTAAAATAGTTATTAATTGCTGAAAATGGAATAAAATCAGTGTTTCGCTAAGAGGTAGAAGCAAGACGTGGCTGTTGCGCAGTTCTGGAATGTCCATATATTTTCTTTTAAGAGTCAAAACCTCGGTGTCTCTTCGTGCCTTGGTGCCTTGGTGGTTCAAAAAGGGACACCACGGAGGCACCAAGGCACAAAGATTCACAGAGAATCTTGTCAGGAACCTTTGCATAACAGCCACAAGACGCTTGTGCCAACCCGTTAAATTTGATGACATGAGCACTTTTCAATATTTGGTAACCGGGTAAGGCCCTTTATCGAACTTTTGTGCGTGATATCCTTTTATCCCAACATCAATTGATAATTGACTGCGAAAATCTTTCCCTTGTCTCAGACAATCAAGAACGTGCCTGAAATCATACACCGGCTCCCACCCCAATTCGGCCCTGGCCTTGTCATTTACATATACCCTGTCAATTTCAGGGAACATTTTCCAGTTTTTCTGTTGGTAAAGTTCTTTATAATCAGGATATATCCTTTCGACGACAGCTGGTGCATTCAAACGCAAATCCACCAAGTCCGTTGGCGCGAATGGCGTAGTGGCGCTGATGATATACTTTCCAAACCCGATCAGGGGGGCCTTTTCAATGGCAAGAATATGTGCTGTTGCCGCATCTTCTATATCGACACGCCTGTACAGAAATTCATTGGCTTTGCTGTTGGCATCTTCATATTGTTGCCTGATTGCCGGTTTGTCATCTTCTTCAGGAAAAAACCTGGATGTCCTGAGGATCAGGCAGGGCAATCGATGGTTGCGATAAAACAACTGGCAAAGGTCTTCTGCCGCCGTTTTGGTTACGCCGTAAATATTTTTGGGAATGGGTTGTATTGCTTCGGTTATCCGGATGGCAGGTTCAGTCATTTTGGGTGTTAGCACATCACCGAATGTGCTTGTGGTGCTTGTGAAAATAAATGCTTTAACACCTTGCAATACAGATTCTTCCAGCAGGTTTAACGTACCGGTCAAATTGGTGTCGACAAAATCCTGGTTGCTATGGGTAGCCACATGCGGCTTATGCAGTGTTGCCGTATGAATCACCACATCGATATCTCTGATACAAGCTTTCGCAAAATCGCGGTGAATGATTGAACCTGAATGAGTAGTATATTCAGATGGTTCTATGTCAATGCCAACGAGGTGATGATGGCCATTTTTCAAAATCCGGATGATAGCCTCTCCTAAATGTCCTGTGCTTCCTGTGATTAATATTCGCATGGATTACATTAAAAAAACCATCACTAAAATACATATTTTCTCAATAGCTTTTCAAAGCCAATGCTGAACCGCCATTTTTTCTACCATAATTTTTTCTTTTCTTTGTTTGACGGGTAAATGGCATTTCATTTAATCAAATATGAGTGCTGATAAATGAGTACATTATCCTGAAAATGCGTATTACATTCAGAAGATGCCTGCTTCGTTTGGAAAATGAATCCATGATTTGATAAATATGAAAACTAAAATCCTGTCTGCCTTACTTGTATTGTGCATCTGCGCCGCCTGTTCGTCGGTAAGGACCACTACCACAGCCCATGTGGACGCCGCGTCAAAACCTAAAAAAATCATTTTTCTGATTGGCGACGGCATGGGTTTATCCCAGGTGTCTTCAGCCATTTATTACCAGGATCGAACTTCCAGTTTTGAGCGGTTCCCGTTTGTAGGCCTGATCAATACTTCTTCTGCGAAGCAAAAGATAACCGATTCAGCCGCAGGGGCAACAGCCTTTTCAGCAGGTAAAAAAACATACAATGGCGCCATTGGGGTTGACGAAAATGCCGCGCCGCTGACGCTCATTACAGAACAATTAAAAGCGCAGGGCCTCAGTAACGGCCTTATCGCCACCTCATCCATTACCCACGCCACCCCGGCTTCTTTCTTTGCCAAGGCCGACCAGCGCAAAAAGGAGGAGCTCATCGCCTCGCAAATGCATACTTCGGCCATTGATTTCTTCGCTGGTGGTGGACTACAGTTCTTTAACGCCAGAAAAGACGGTAAAAACTTTCTGGATAGTCTGGCCGCCAATAATTTCTCAATAGATACCATAGCGATAAAAAACAAGCTCACTTTTAATG
Source organism: Agaribacillus sp. DX54 (assembly GCF_056858335.1). Lineage (NCBI taxonomy): Bacteria > Pseudomonadati > Bacteroidota > Cytophagia > Cytophagales > Splendidivirgaceae > Agaribacillus > Agaribacillus sp. DX54. Next base: position 101,885 of record NZ_JBXEQE010000025.1, on the reverse strand, counting down.
ACAAAACCAGGTATGCATTTCCCTTGGCCGCCAATGCGATGCCTCCCGCTGTCGACAGGGGAAATTTTCTTGCAGATGCAACTACCTCGGCCCTGGAATTTTTAAACCAGGACAAGGATGGCTTCTTTTTAATGGTAGAAGGGTCACAAATAGACTGGGCCGGTCATAGCAACCATGCGGAATACCTGGTATCGGAAATGCTGGATTTCGATAAAACCATCGGCCTGGCGCTGGATTTTGCCAGGAAAGACGGTGAAACCCTGGTACTGGTCACCGCCGACCACGAGACCGGCGGTTTCACCCTTAGCGCCTCCGGGGGGGATTACAATGTCCTCTCCCCTACCTTTTCCACCGGCGGGCATTCGGCTACCCTGATCCCCGTTTTTGCCTTCGGCCCCGGCGCCGAAAAGTTTGCCGGCGTCTATCAAAACACCGGCATTTATCATAAACTCATGTCATTGATGCAGCCGGATAAAACTATCCGGTGATCTTTTTTGGGAGCTCATCAGAGGGTGATCGATTGTCGATGGAGGATTCGGGTTGCCTGCATTCTCATTGCTTCTGCTAAAATCTCTGTGCCTCTTTGTGTCTTGGTGCCTTTGTGGTTAACCATTTTTCACCACGGAGGCACCAAGACACAAAGAGGCACAAAGAAATTTGTCCAAAACGTTGTGTAACGCACCATCCCATTCTTGCAATGGGATCTTCATTTAATAAAAAGTGATACTTTTACAGGCAGTGGATGAATAACTGTGTGTAGATATAAAAAATGTGCAGATACAAAATATTTTTTATTACAGATGATGAAAAAATTGTTACTGGTTACTGCCGTCAGCCTGACCAGCCAACTGGCCACAGCCCAATACCATGAAACGATCAGTACCGACCGCCCGGGACAAGCTTTTGCCCCTCTTACAACTGGTCAAAATGTTTTCCAAATCCAAACCGGGTTCACCTATTTGGACTTTGAGCAAACCAGTCCGGATCAAAAGGGGGATTATCTGAAATATACTGTTGCCCTTCGATACGGAATCCTTGAAAATTTTGAAATTCAATCTGCATTCGGTGTGAGGAGGGACAAAATCACCTTTGGCGACCAAAGTTCCACCTTGTTGGATGGAGTAAGTTTATGGAATGTAGGCATTAGATATAACCTATTGGACGGCGATGGCGCCAAACCATCTTTTGCTATTAAAACCGATGTCGACCTAACCTGGGTAGACGAAGATTACCGGTCACAGGAAATCGCTCCCCGGCTGATGCTGATACACGCGCAAAAGCTCAGCGAAACTTTTGGTCTTACCACCAACTGGTCCGTCTCCTGGAACGGCAATGACATCCATCCAACAGGCACTTACGTTATCAATATATCTTTTCCGGTGGCAGGAAAACTCAGTGGTTATATCGAAAACTATGGAGAGGTATACAGCGGTGACTTCGATACACGGTGGGATACCGGTTTGGCTTACCTCCTGAACAAAGATCTCATGGCTGATTTTTCAACTGGTTTTGGCAGAAATGACCGTTTGACGGACTGGTTCATCGATTTTGGTATTTCCTGGAGAGTCAGACTATGATTACCATAATCCGGCATATGTATGTTGCCCCCGGCATGCTCGTGAAAGCATGCATCTCCCGGCGCCCCCGGAATTCTACAGGGAGTCTGTATCGATAATTGCACCATCACTGGTCCCGTTGTCGGCCGTTATCGTCCCTGTCCTTTTTCGGAGGCTTTTTCGAACCTCTGACATATTCCCACCTACTCCAGATAGCATAGAGGGTGACGCCGATAATGAAAATCAATATTCCTATAAAAACGCCGGTCATTTTCTTAGCAATAGTTCACTTTTGCATCTATATGGGTTCATTGGTGCTGTTTTACGACTGCTGAATAGGCTTTTGAATGGCCAGGTTGTTGGGATAGGAGATAATTTGCCCCTCTTCTGTCTTTATTTTGATGTAAAATAAAGTAATATCGATCACCAGGCCCTCGACCGCCATATCTTTATCCACAATTTTCATTTTTTCCCCTATCCGGTAAGGAAAGAAAAAAAAGAGGATAACCGAGGCTGTAAGATTGCTTAAAACTGACCAGGTGGCAAAAAGCCCGACACCGATCACTGTAAAAACAGAAGCAAAATAAATGGATAAACCTTTCAGTGAAATCTCCCATATCATGCCAATGATGGAGACAAAAAGTAAAAGTAAGGCAATGTCAATCAGTTTTCTCACATAAGCTTCTCTTGAATAATGCATCTCGTGCTTCTTTGCACGTCTTTTAATAAGTTTGAGCAGGACTAATCGCACAATCAAAAATAGCGTGACCAAAACAATGCTAACAGATAGCTGAACAAGGTTTCTGTCAAAAAACGGGATGGAGTTTTCCAGGGTATTCATTTTATATTTTCAGTATTATATGCTTTGTTCATTATTTTTCAACCTATCTTTCTGTTTTTTTTGGTAAAACTTCCAAAAGGTAGTGAAGTTTTCAGATATATCGGTAGTGAAGTTTTTAAATATATTTGCTCAAAAGCATTTTCGGAAAGCCAGGTATACCCGGTCACTTATCAGCGTGTGAAGGTATTAATGCAAAACGGTCAGCATCCCGGTCGGTTGCAGGGAGTGGTATTAGTGGATGGTGCGAGTATTTTACGGAATATGGCGCAAGCGTCTCGTGGGTGTTGCGCAACAGCCGCGAGACGCTTGCGCCATCAGGTTTTAAGGCGGAGTTCTACTTCGCCAAGGCTACGGCGGACGAGGGGGATGATTTAATGTTTAGTTCGATCAGATATTTTTTATATGTTTAGGCGTTTTACACTTTTTTTAGCTTTTGTCAAGGCATTTATTTTTCCGGCTTATGCACAGTTTTCAGGGGGTTCGGGCACCCTGGGAGATCCTTACAAGATAAGCAACCTCACCGATTTAAGGTACCTTTCGGAAAATGACAGTTACTGGAACAACCATTTTGTCCTTACCAGTGATATTGATGCATCGGATACCAGGAACTGGAATGTCGTCAATAACAAGGCATTGGGATTTTCACCCATTGGCAATACTATTTTATCGTCCGGGGACAATGCTTTTACAGGCTCTTTTTTGGGTAACGGCCATACGATTTCCAACCTTTACATCAACAGGACTCAAGGTGATATTGGATTGTTCGGCAATTTAAGAGACGCCAAAATTGAAAGACTCAGTCTGCAATCACCGGAAATTCGCGGGAAGCTGGCTGTTGGCACATTGGTAGGTCTCAGTAATAATTCCCACATATCGTACTGTATCGTATTATCCGGCAGTGTAGAAATCACAGGCGAGTATGGCGGAGGCCTGATCGGGGCGAGTGATCATGACACCATCGTGGGATGTATTGCATCGGTAGCAGTATCGGGCAATGAAGTTTTAGGTGGATTGGCAGGGGCATTGTTCGAGACAGCGCTTTCGGCCTCTTGCTCGATAGGCGAAATTACAGGCAACAGGGCAATCGGTGGGATCGCCGGTTTATGTATTCAAGCCAAAATTGACGATGTGTATGCTGTCAGCAGGCTTACCTCCAACGACCTTCCGACAACAGGGGCGTTAATAGGTGTTTTAAATGACAGCGAACTTAACAACGGCTTTTTCGACAGCGATGTCTCTACTGTTAATGTAGCCATTGGCACAGACAATGCCGGCCAGTCAGGCACTGCCCTGAACACGGCCGGGTTTAACGACCAGTCGGTTTTTGAAGCAGCAGGGTGGAACTTTCAGGACGATTGGATATTAACGACGATCGCCGGATTCGATAGCAACCCGCGGCCTTACCTGCGGCACCAGGTTTTTCAGCATGAAATAAGGGTGATTGTGGTCCCGGCAACGGCTGCTGTCATTGCAGGTAATACCTTTTATAACACCGGCGAAACGGCGACACTATTTGCAGATGCCGGCGCCGACTTTTCTTTCGTGGGCTGGGCTGATGGAGAAACAGTGATAAGCACTGCCAACCCATACACATTTACCTGCTCGGGCCCCGCTCGGCTTACCGCATTGTTAAAGGAAAATATTGCATTTGCCGGAGGCTCCGGTACGTCGACAGACCCTTTTCAAATCGAGAACATCGATCAGTTGCAACGCATCAACAGCCTGCCTTCACTCATGTCACGCCACTACCTGCTGATGAATGACATCGACGCGTCGGCCACAGCCAACTGGAACGGAGGTAAGGGTTTTCAACCGCTAGGTTATGAGGATACCCATCAAAAAGTGCCCTTTACCGGTAGTATCGATGGCGGGGACCACCGTATTGAATACTTACATATCAACCGGCCCGATGAGGATGTAGTCGGACTTATTCGTCGTGCGTTAGACGCAAAGATCTCCGATTTAGGCCTGTTCGATTGCTTCATCAGGGGCAGAGACTCGGTAGGCGCCTGGTTTGGCCAGGTACTGCCGGTGACCGGCTTTGAGGGCACCGAACTTTCGCGCGTCTATGTGTCGGGAGAAGTACAGGGGCAGGATAATGTCGGTGCCATGGCAGGTTATGCGGAAAGTATTTACCTGGACAACACTTACAATACGGCCAGAGTTGTCGGAAGACGCCGGGTTGGCGGATTAATGGGCTTTTGCAAGCGGTCTTCTATCATTCAGGTTTATAGCGCCGGACCGGTCTTAGCCGGTGCCGAAGCCGGGGCTTTAGCAGGAAGGTATGAAGATTCAAATATAGGTTATTCTGCATTTGATTACAGCAAAAGCGTGATTGAGGAAGCCTTCGGTAACAACGCGCCAGGCAACTACATTTCGGGTGGGACCGACAGTTTTACAGACCCGTTTTTCACAGAATTCCAAATGGGCCTCGATTTAACGAACACCTGGCAATATGCCTATGGGCATGACGGCTTTAAAAGGCCTTATTTAAAATGGGAGAAGTCGTACAGGCTGAAAACCGCGATGCCCACCGGAGGTTCGGCGAATGATCCCGACAGGTTGACGATTGCAGGAAGGAGTTCCGGAAAAATATTTGCAAAACCCGACCCCGGGTACCGGTTTGTAGAATGGCAGGATAAAAACGGGGTTAAAATCAATACCGGTAATCCCGTTACGCTGGAGGTTGTTACCAGCGACACGGTCATATCCCCGCTGTTTGTGGCAAGAAGCGGGGCTTACGACTGGAACCTTCACCTGACCGATAACCTTGCTCCTTTGGCCGGCGCTACGCTTGAAATGGAAAACAGCTTCTACAGCAGTGACAAGGACGGTAATTTAACCATACAAAATTTAGACCCAGGCGTCTATCCCTTCACAGTCAGCGCCAGCAAATATGTTACCTATCATGATACATTGCGTATTCTCAATACTTCAACCGCCGATACCATCAGGCTCAACAGGATCTCCGAACCCATCAACACGGTTACATTTATTGTAAAAAACGGCCTTGTGCCTATACCCAATGCCCGGATCGCCCTCGCCACACTGGCTTCACCGTCAGACACACTTTTCGCCGTCACTGATGAAAATGGCCAGGCCAGGTTCAATAATTTACTGCTCGTGACGGCCAGGTACAAGGTCACAGCCAATGGTTTTCAGGCATTTACCGGTGAATTTACCCACGCAACTTCTGATGACAGGGCGTTCACGGTGCAATTGATTTCACTTCATGATGTCACCTTCAATGATCATATCCGATACGGGTCAACCGGTGGAGGGTGCTGAGATGATCCTGGATGGTAAAACTTACCGAAGTAACAGCCTTGGAGAAATCGCAATTACCGGCTTTGCGTCGGGCGATTACAACTATTGGATCAATGCCGAAGGGTTTAGCACCTTCAATGGCGCTTTCAGTTTCGACGGGGCGGATTACACAGAACAGATCATATTGCCAACACCTGGTGAACCCATATACGAAGTAAAATTGGTTTTGCAACACGGCCCCTGGAGGGTGCCCGATGCAGGTATATTGTTTGATGGAGAAGCCTACACCAGCGACGCCAATGGGGAGCTGCTGATCAACATGCCCTCCGGTAATTATGATTTTTTTATCATCACCACAGGATATGACACTTACACGGCTGTTGCCGCGGTAAACGGCACAGATGTTACCCTTACCGTTGAGCTATCCCCCCGGATAGTCAGTTCTTTTGATGTGTCGGTGACTGACAGAAACCTGGTTCCTATTCCGGGCGCTACTGTTGATTACGGTGGGTTTATGGGCGTGACGGATGACAATGGGATAGTACGGATAGAGAATATTGCAGCCGAAAGGTTTTTTGAGGTCAGCATCTCTGCCCCTGGATTCAAAGGTCAGCGGCACCGAATGTATGTCAACGAAAATGAAATAAGGCAGCATTTTTTACTGCACCCTGAGTTCGGGTTAACCCTGATCGTCGATGACGGCTCGCAGGCACTGGCCGGAGCAAAGATTGACTTTAAGGGCACAACCTATACCACCGACGCAGCGGGAGAAGTGCAGATTACCGGCCTCATCAATGGCAGCTATCGCTACGCCGTTTCCCATCCCGGCTATGAAACCCAAACGGGTACTATTAACATCGCAGGGGCAGACCTGACTGAAACCATTACACTGAATAAAGCCACTATTTCCACCTATACGCTGACTTTTTCTGTTGGCGACGGCACCAATGATCTCGCCGGGGCAGCAGTCAGTGTCGAGGGGACCACCTACACGACCGGCCCCGATGGCAAGGTGCAGGTTACCGGGCTGGCCGATGGCAACTATCAGTACACCGTTTCCTACACAGGCTACCAGCCGGAAGCCGGTACAATAACCATCGCAGGCGCCGATGTGACATCGACGATCACCCTGAAAAAAACCGCCCCCCTTACACACACCCTCACTTTCTCAGTCAGCGATGGAACGGCCCCGCTGGCGGAGGCAGTCATCGACTTTGACGGATCACGTTATTCGACCGACACTTCAGGAAAACTTGAAATCACCGCCCTGGCCAATGGCACCTACCCTTACACTGCTTCACTACCGGGGTATGAGACCATTTCGGGCACAGTCGAAATCACCGGCGCCGATCAGGACATTGCCCTTGTTTTAGAGGAGTTAATTACCGGCATTTCAGCCCGAAACGCGCTTGAGTTGCATATATACCCGGTGCCCTTTTCAGATTTTGTTTTTGTGGCGCTGAAAAATGGCCATGCCATCAGCGCTGTCGAACTGCATGACGCGGCCGGCAGAAGTCTGCGGCATTTCAGCCATCCGGGTAAGGGCGCTTTGTCTCTCGCCGATATCAATGCCGGCACCTATTTTATGGTCGTCTCAGATGTAAACGGCAATCTGTATAGAAAAAGGATGATCAAAAGATAGTTGGGGTCCGTCTTTACCGGGTCGGGCGCCCGCTAATTTGCTGTTTTATGGAAATCGCTCTATTTCCGGTTAAAGCAATACAGATAGGTTTTCGCTATAAACAATTTTTCACTGTAGGTGGTTTTGACTTTAGATAGTTTTTGACTATAGATGGTTTTTCATTCCAGATAACTTTTCATTATGTAATACCTTTTCATTAACTTTAGCACGCACAGCATGCTGTGATAGTGAGGGGTAATTTTTTGAACGCAGATTTTTTTTGAATCAACACAAAAATACCCCGGTTTTTTATTGCTTTATAAAACAACGATATCAATGCAAAGCAGAAAGATTGTTGTAAAGCCCCCACTCCTGAAAATAAAATTTGCGCTGACATGTATTTTGATTAACCTGTTTTGTGCCTGCGACTTTCGCGAGAAAGCGACTGAAAGCGACCTGAAGCGCTGGTATGACAGGCCTGCCGAATATGTAGCGCTTAGGTCCCATTTGTTTCAAGAATATCAAAATCAGAGCATTATAATTATACATCATGAAAATGAACAAACGGCAATTTTTAAAAAGCGCGGCGGCATTATCTTCCTTAGCGCTGCTTCCCTCCTCTTCCTGGGCATTTCTAAAAAACGGACGCTTAAGAACAGCGCATATTGGTGTCGGCGGCATGGGGGCCGAGGATCTCAAATCCATTTCATCTCATAAGCTGGTCGATGTCACTGCCTTGTGTGATGTAGACGCAAACAATTTAGCCGCGGCAAAAAAATTACACCCCAATGCCAAAACCTTTTCCGACTACAGAAAACTTCTCGATGATAGGGGAAGCGCCATCGATGCAGTGATTGTATCGACGCCTGACCACACCCATGCGCCGGCCTCAATGATGGCGATGGAAATGGGCAAACCTGTGTATTGTCAAAAGCCCCTCACCCACCACGTATCAGAAGCCAGGGCCATGTTAAAGCTGGCTGACGAAAAGAATCTTGTGACCCAAATGGGCATTCAGGTGCACTCTTTTTATGATTACAGGCTAGCCACTTTACTCATACAATCCGGAATTATCGGCAAAGTCAGTACGGTCAGGGCCTGGTCTCCCAAAAACTGGGGTTATGACGGTCCTGCCCCGGTGGGAAGTGATCCCGTGCCTGAATCTTTAGACTGGAACCTTTGGCTGGGCACTTCTGCCAAAAGGCCTTACAAAGAAAATGTTTATCATCCCGGAAACTGGCGAAAACTTTTGGATTTTGGTTGTGGCACCCTGGGAGATATGGGCGTGCACATTTTTGACACACCCTATAATGCCCTGGCCCTAGACGTGCCCCTCACCATTAAAAACAAATGCAGAAAACCCACCGGATTCGGATTTCCGGAAAACAACATTGTATCCTACAAATTTCCGGGCACCCAATACACGGCCAATACTTTGAAGTGGGTATGGTATGATGGCCCTGGCGCCCCAAAAAAGCACAAGGATTTGGCACTGCCCGATAATGAAACACTCCCTGAGCAAGGCGCTATGTTTGTCGGAGAAAAGGGCAGGTTGCTTTTACCTCATTTCATGGAACTGCCCAGGTTGATTGTCGACGGCAAATACGAGCAGATCGATGTAGCCAAATTTGACACAGCCAATCAACTCGGCGCGCCCGTCAATGACCCAGATAAGCACTACCACCAATTTGTAGATGCCTGCCTGGGAAAAGACAAATGCAGCGCCCCCTTCTCCTATGCGGCAAGGCTCACCGAAACCATCCTTCTGGGAGTGATTGCCGGCCGTTTCCCTAACAAAACCCTTCAATGGAACAACGAAGCCGCCAAATTCTCGGAGGAAGCGGCTAATAAATTTTTAGACTCGAAGTACAGGGCTTTTTGAAAGCAAGAAAATATCATTTGATGATTCAGACAATGAAGATGTAGATTTGACTCCTTTTAGCATTGAGGATAAAATTTCTCACAATTTTATTAAAAGAAATAAACCATTAATTTTTGAATACAGTAGGTACTATCCAAAAATCAACTCGTTATATAATGAACTTGAAAAGCAGGGATCCTTCAAAAAGCAAAAACTTCTTCGAAATATTAGACAACTATATATTCGAACAAAGGGTAAATATGTGTTAAACTTTATTTTGAAAGAATTACCTGATTTGGAAAATCAAATAAAGGAGATCAAGCGTTTAATAGATTCATTTAGAGAAAAAGAACGTTCTTACACTGATACTCTTCAAAAGTCCGGTGCCCTGGATGAACTCCAAAATGTTATAAGGAAATTAAACGCTGCATATGAAAAACGAGGAACTCTAGAAGAACAAAAAAGATTGTGGGATAACTCAATATCAACACAAGATACGTTATCCAATGAACTGGAAAATATTAATAAAGGTATAGATTCAAAGGAAGAATTAATTAAGGACAGGATTATACTTTTTAACAAGTATTTTGCAGCAATCTCTTTTCGGTTATATGATGAACAATTTATTCTAAGCTATGACAAAAACGAACGAGGCTACGAATTGAATATTTCTTCCTTAACAGGAAATCTTGGTACTGGTAAAAAGAAAGGACAGATAGCTGCATTTGATTTGGCCTATATTCAATTCGCTCAAGAAGTTGGAATTGACCATCTTCATTTTATCATGCACGATCAAATTGAAAACGTTCATGATAATCAAATATCCAACCTTTTAACGGAAATAATAGGTGGGATAAATTGTCAATAAATTCTGCCTGGCAGTGATGAAGCCCAAAATGTTGGATTTCAGCACGCAAATTGCCAGCACATACTTCAATCCGGTAATATTTGTTTTCTCAATCACTGAACACACTTATTATATTGTTATAATCAAGCAAAGTTCATCTATAAATCAGGTAAAAAAGGTGGATGGCCGCAGGGATACTTTTAACATTAATTCAATATTATGTTTCTTTAAATGACCACAAAAAAAATTTGTCGCATTTTGGCTTTTGGAAAAATAAGTAGTCTTTCCAAAGTTGCAAAGCCTATAATTTCAAACATTGTTTAAAAAGCTTATATACTTCTTTTGCCGGTCGTATAAAATATCCCGGAATAACTTACTGAAAAAATCAGTAAAAGGAGATGAAAATGCTTTGCGCCAGCTTGTCTACAAGTACCACGATGAGTTGGTCCGTTATGCGGTCGACTATGTAAAATCCAGGAGTCTGTCAGAGAAATTTGTCGAGCAGGTCTGGGCGTCTTAATGAAGCTACTAATGATATGATTAGTATTTTATCTATGGATTCAAGTTCTGATTCCCTGACAAAATTAGAATGCCAAGACGCTTATACACCTTGTATTATGGTCTAATTTGAGCTTGTTTTTGCTTTCAAGACGGAGACCACTCAATTCAGTGATAGCTCATGAAGTAGGGCATACTCTTGGTTTGCAGCATAATATGATAGCCAGCTCAGCCTATCCCTTGGACTCACTGCGTTCGCCTACTTTTACTTCTACACATGGTTTGTCACCTTCCATCATGGATTATGCCTGGGGCAATTATATAGCACAACCAGGTGACGGTGTGACTAATTTTTACACCAAAATTGGTGAATACGACTACTGGGCTATAGAATATGGCTATAGATCAATTGCTGAAAACTTGGATCCACATGAGGAAAAAAAATACTTCATCGGTGTTTTTTTGAAAAAACTCCAGATAACTATATCCTGCCTTCCCGCTTCAATTCCTTAGTAGCCCTTTGGATAGCTTTTGTCCAGGGTTCATTCCTTTTCCTGATCTTCTTAGCCTGATGACTTATTAGGGTTACTCTTCGTGTATCGGCCCGCTTACCTGCTGTGGATTTTGTTTTTCTTTTGCGTTTCATCCTTACTTACTTTTTTCGGGTAAGGATAGGAAAATGCTGGAATGTGGTTTCCGGTTGGTTCGGGATGGTTCGGTTTACAAAGAAAAATCATGCAAGGCATTGACGCTAAGATTTTTGATGGAAAAGATGGTTCGGTTTAAATCCGATAAAAGACAGCATACTTTTTAAGTGTATCTTATGCCATTTACCCTAACTCTGTTACAAGAAATCCAATAATTTACCCATACTTTATGACAAAAAACCAGAGAGATTACCCTAACTTTGTGTCATGTTTAATAGAGCAATCATCTCTGAGCTGGTAAAATGGGCTGAAAACCCAAGACGTAAACCGCTTGTTTTACGAGGTGCCAGACAAGTAGGGAAGACCACGGTAGCCAACCTGTTTTCAAAGCACTTCGATCAATATATTTACCTGAACCTGGAATTGGCGGAGGACAGAAAAGTATTTGAAGATTTCCAGAATGTGGAAACTTTGCTCGATGCCATATTTTTTCTGAAGGACAAATCCAAAAGCGAAGGAAGTACCTTATTGTTTATAGATGAAATTCAGGAGGCCCCTCAGGCCATTGCACAACTTCGCTATTTTTATGAGCAGGTACCTGAATTATGGATGATGGCAGCAGGCTCATTACTGGAGACATTATTTGATAAGGACATTAATTTTCCAGTAGGTAGGGTAACCTACATGGTAGTACGTCCGGTAAGTTTTGTTGAGTTTTTAGAAGCTTTAGGGGAAACAAATGCATTAGAGCAATGGAAAAATGTGCCTATTGCCGACTTTGCCCATGATAAATTACTGGAGTTGTTTCACCGTTATGCTTTGATAGGTGGAATGCCGGAGATCGTTGATACCTATGCAGCTACTAAAGATATAGTCGGCTTACAGCCCGTCTATGAGTCATTGTTAGTGTCTTATCTGGAGGATGTAGAAAAATATGCCCGCAACCAAAGCCTGGCTGAAGTGATGCGCCATGCCATTCGCTCATCCTTTGCCGAAGCAGGTCAAAGAATTAAATTTCAGGGATTTGGCAGATCTAATTATGGGTCCCGGGAAATGGGTGAGGCGATAAGGACCTTGGAAAGAGCCATGTTGGTCAATTTAGTTTATCCAGCCACACAAGTAACTTTGCCGATACTGGAAGACCGTAAAAAATTCCCGCGCTTGCAAGTTCTGGATACAGGGTTATTAAACCACTTCGCAGGATTACAAAAAGAAGTACTGGGTACCAAAGACTTGAATAGTATTTATCAGGGTGGTATTACAGAGCATATTGTGGGCCAGGAATTGCTGGCATCCAGCTTCAATGTGCTGGGAGGGCTTCATTTTTGGGTAAGAGAAAAGAGGACATCATCGGCAGAAATAGATTTTTTGTACCTGTATAATAATCTCCTGATACCACTGGAAGTTAAATCCGGTGCTACTGGCAAATTAAAGTCTTTACATATTTTTATGGATCGAGCACCGCATACCATAGCGATACGATTATATTCCGGAAAGTTTCAAATTGATAAATTAACCACGGTTAGTGGAAAGGCCTTTTTCTTACTGAATTTGCCGTATTATCTGGTTGCTCAAATAGACATCTATTTAGATTGGTTTTTCACAGCATATCCAAACCGGATTGAATGATAATGGTATTAAAGGCTATAAGTTATCCCTGAGCTTTTCCTCGTTTAATAGTGATTTATGAATTGATCGATATGCAATGAAGCGTCTGCAATATTTTTAGTTGTTTAAGCAAAAAGTAAAACCTAAGATTCAGCAATAAATCAATTTATTGCTGAATCTTAGGTCTGCTTTAAAACAAATTTTAACAATACTACTGATAGAAGCCTCAAGGTTCCCCCAACCTCGCAAACAAAAACCGTACGATCTCCGGACGGAGTAGTTTGGTATGCTTGGTATAGCCGAGTGTCCTTAGTTCTTCAAGGCACATATCTATCCAGGCGGAAAAAGTTTTAGTGCAAACGTTGTACATCTCGGCCAGCTCATACTTGTAATAGGCTTTGATTTTGATAAATTGTTCTCCTTCCTGCAATTCTACTGGCATCAGTTTGGTTTCCATATAATATTGATCGAGCCGGTTTTGATAACTTTTCCATGTTTACATTTCCTTCAAATGGCTAACTTTACGCTGTTTCGTTACTTTTATATTAGCTGCTCAGTTCTAAACTGGTTCTGCATTTCTTTCTCCGATTTTCCAGCCTTTTATCAACGTTTAATGTAAGTTCCTTTTCTGAAGTTGTGTTCACAACCTCAAATTAATAGTTTGAGAAACAACTAAAAAGGCTGACAATATAATTTTTGCCAGCCTTTCTTTTGGAGACTTTTGAGACAGCCTCTTTAAAGTGATCCGCCCAGGACTCGAACCTGGAACCTACTGCTTAGCATCTCTTCTACAGCTTTCGCTGCTTCACCCCTATTGTGGGAGAATTTGTGAGCTGGACTATCTCTTGACCGTATTCCATCCGTTATGGAAGTTAGGCCCCACCCGTTTAGTCTCTACACCTTCCCTTAAAATTCATCAGGGCTTGGCTCGGGATTGCCATTCCCGACATGAGTCGAGCTTGAGGTTTCCCCGAATTTGAGTGGTTCTACTTCCAGAGTTTCCCCTGGAGCACTCCTATCTATTATTTGAAGGCAGTTGCTCTATCCAGTTGAGCTAGCGGACCTTTCAAAGAAAATCTGCAAATTTTCTGCAAATCAATTTTTTCAAAGAACTAACTATTTGTATATCAAACAGTTATTAAATGATTCATACTGGTTAGAAGGCAGTTGCTCTATCCAGTCGAGCTACGGAACCAGTGACTCAGCGGCCTGTAAAAATTCCCGCCTAATCGTTACGGGCTGCAAATCTAAATAGCAAATGATTATTTGGCAAATGAAAGAGGAAAAAGTTTTGGCAATTGATAATTCATAATTGACAATCAGGAGCTGGATGTAGGCTAATGGCACGTAACCCATTGTCAATTGTCAACTGTTCATTGTCAATTTTTTCCTCCGTGGTTACAACAAAAACACCTTAAAATATCCGGCATGACACAAATATTTAGAAGAAGTATTGACAATATCACTTTTAATCAGGTAATTGAGGGCTTTTCCTACCATATGAATGACTTTTTTTTAAGCTGCGACTGGGGTACTTCAAGCTTAAGGCTGAGGTTGATCGAGGCAAGTTCAGGCAGCATCGAGGGAGAAGTGATTGCAGGGGATGGCATAGCGAAGGTTTACAGCCAATGGGGCAGACTTCAGGAAAAGCCTGACCGTTTCGGTTATTTCCAAAAATGCCTGGCCAGCTCAATAGCCAAACTGGAAGCCCGGTGTGCTGTATCATGTGAAGGGCTCATCCTGATCATATCCGGTATGGCTTCCTCTTCGATTGGTATGTTGGAGGTACCTTATGCTACATTGCCTATTGCCCTCAGTGAAAAGGCACTCCCAAAACAATTTTTGCCAGCGCAGGCAGCATTCCCCTACCACACTTTACTGATATCGGGCCTGCGTACCCGGGACGATGTCATGCGCGGCGAAGAAACTGAGTTGATCGGTTTGGCCCGGGAGACTGATTATACTTTTGAAGAAGGGGTTTATATTTTCCCGGGAACGCATTCCAAGCATATCGAGGTTCAAAACCATCAGATTATAGGTTTTCATACCTTTGTGACTGGTGAATTATTCGATCTGTTAACTTCACACAGCACTTTGAAGGCATCGGTAGACAGGCCTGAAAAATTTGATAAAGCATGCCAGGATGCGTTTGTCATGGGAGTTCAGGCCTCCCGGAAATACAACTTTTTGACCGGACTCTTTAAAACCAGAACCAATCAACTTCTCGAGAAGTTGGATTTTTATGAAAACTATTACTATTTAAGTGGTCTTATCACAGGCATGGAGCTTAGCAACGCAAAAAGCTACAAAAATATGGTCGTTTGTGCCGGGGCGAAGTTTGTGGAACCTTACAGGCTGGGAACAGCGGTATTGGGACTGTCAGAAAAATGTCAATTTGTTCCGGCTTCGGAGGTAGCTCTGCTTGTTTGCAGGGGTCATCAAAAAATTTATGAAAATCTGAATATTAAAGATCATCTATGAAAAATCGCTCATTCAGTTGGGAATTATTCCATACACTCCCCGTCATTGGTATCATCCGCGGCATTTCCCGTGATAAGCTGGAACACGTTCTTCCTATTTACCATGCTGCCGGTTTCACAAACGTGGAAATCACGCTGAATACTCCTGATGCGCTGTCGATCATACAATGGCTAAGTGAAACTTTTGGGGAAAAAATGAATGTGGGTGCCGGTACAGTCTGCACACTCGAGGATTTGGACAAAGCTGTCAAAGCAGGGGCACGGTTTATTGTTTCACCGATCATGAATGAGGATCTGATAAAGGCTTGTGTGGTATCCAACATTCCCGTCTTTCCCGGAGCGTTCTCCCCTACCGAAATTTACTACGCCTGGGAGGCCGGCGCATCGATGGTCAAAGTTTTTCCTGCAACACCAGGTGGTGTCGAATACATCAAACAAATCAAAGGCCCCCTCGATCACATAAAACTTTTGCCCACCGGTGGTGTGACACGCGACAACCTTGCAGAGTTTTTAAAAGCAGGCGCCGATGGCTTTGGCATTGGCGGTGAAATTTTTGACAAAAAACTCATCATGAACAATCAATGGGCGCAGTTAGAAGAAAAAATGAAGGCTTTTGTTACTGAATTTTTTAGAGTTGACAATTGACAATGAATAATTGACAATGGGGGTTACTAGTACTATAACAAAAACTTCCCCACCACCACTATCACCCTCCCCTTATCAATTGCCAACTCTCAAACCATTCATTGTCAATTATCCATTGTCAATTGAATTACCCCGCCCTTCGTTTCGGTATGAAAATAAAAATCTTTAAATTGTCAGAATACTGTTTTTGAAGGGTAAAAATTTTTTGATAAGAAAGTAAAAGCCTACGATGTCGAATAAAAATAAAAAACTACGCAGCCAGGATTGGTTTGGGGGGATGAACAAACGGGGATTTCTTCACCGCTCATGGCTTCGGAACCAGGGGTATCCGACCTACCTTTTTCAAAACCGGCCGGTGATCGGCATATGTAACACCTGGTCGGAACTGACGCCTTGTAACGGGCATTTGAGAGAGTTTGCCGAAATTGTAAAAAAAGGGGTGCTGGAGGCGGGGGGCTTTCCGTTGGAGTTTCCGGTTACCTCTCTGGGAGAGACCGTCATGCGGCCGACTGCAATGTTATTCCGCAATCTGGCCAGTATGGACGTGGAAGAATCGATCAGGGCCAATCCGCTGGATGGGGTAGTGTTGCTGACAGGCTGTGATAAAACAACACCATCCACATTAATGGGAGCGTGCAGTGTTAACCTGCCTACCATTGTCGTACCGGGCGGACCGATGCTTAACGGCAAATTCAAGGGGGGTGAGATCGGGTCGGGCACCTTTGTGTGGCAAATAAAAGAAAAAAGGGAAAGGGGTGAGTTAAGTGATGAAGATTTATTGGAAGCTGAAATCTGTTCTGCCAGAAGCAGTGGCCACTGCATGACTATGGGTACTGCGTCCACCATGGCGTGTATGGTAGAAACGCTGGGGTTGACCCTTCCGGGGATAGCGGCCATTCCCGCGGTGGATTCAAGAAAAAAAGCATTGGCGCGCATGTCCGGAAAACGGATTGTCGACATGGTCAAAGAAGATCTGAAACTTTCTGACATCCTCACCCGGCAGGCCTTTGAAAATGCCATCATCAGCAATGCAGCAATAGGTGGATCCACCAACTTCATCATTCACCTGCAGGCTATTGCGGGCCGGATCGGTGTGGATTTAAAGCTGGAAGACTTCGATCATCTGGGCAGTAAAATTCCGCTTCTGGTTAATTTACAACCTTCGGGAAAATATCTGATGGAAGACTTTTTTTACGCCGGAGGGCTGCCGGTTGTGCTCAAAGCGCTCGAAAACCACCTGCACCTGCACACCATAACGGCCAATGGGAAGACGCTGGGTGAAAATAACAGTGGGGCCGAGTGCTACAACCGCAAGGTAATTGCCAGTATGGACCATCCTTTTCAAAAAGAAGCGGGCATTGCTGTGTTAAAGGGCAACCTATGCGAAAACGGTGCAGTAATCAAGCCCTCTGCCGCCACGCCTGAGCTTATGCAGCACCGGGGAAAGGCGGTGGTATTTGAGAATATTGAAGACTACCATCGACGCGTGGACGATCCCGAACTGGACATAGATGAAAACTCCGTGATGGTGCTCAAAGGCGTGGGCCCGCAGGGATACCCGGGCATGGCCGAGGTGGGCAATATGGATTTGCCGGAAAAGCTCATTAAAAAAGGGGTAAAAGATTTGGTACGCATATCCGATGGCCGTATGAGCGGGACGGCCTATGGAACGGTGGTATTACATGTTTCTCCCGAATCGACCGCCGGCGGTGTGCTGGCTTTGGTGCAAAACGGTGATATGATCAGGCTGGATGTGAAAAACAGACGCCTGCAACTTGAAATAAGCGACGAGGAACTGCAGCGAAGAAAAGCTGCCTGGATCAAGCCTGCCCCAGCCGCTCAAAGGGGTTACGTACAATTATACATCAACCACGTGCAGCAGGCTGACAAGGGGGCCGACCTTGATTTTTTAGTAGGCAACTCCGGGTCAAAAGTCACGCGTGATGCCCATTAAGAGATGGACCATGCTAACCTTTTCAGAACTTTAACGCGCTAAACTTCGATGATATTTTTACTTCTTTTAAGCGTCTTTCTGATAATTATATTAACCACGCGCTTTAAGCTACATCCTTTTCTGGCTTTATTACTGGTAGGAATCGGCTATGGACTAGCCACCGGTATGTCCCTGCAAACCATCGTTCAATCGATCAATGAAGGCTTTGGGGGTACTTTGGGAAAAATCGGGCTGGTCATCGTGTTGGGGGTGATTATCGGTACTTTTTTGGAGAATTCGGGCGGCGCGTTTACCATGGCTGAAAAAATCCTGAAAATAATCGGCAAAAAACGGGTGCCAACAGCCATGGGTATCATAGGTTATTTTGTTGCTATCCCGGTATTTGCCGACAGTGGATTCATTATTCTTTCACCACTGAATAAAAGCCTTTCCAAAAAAGCGGGAATTTCGCTGGCAGCATCAGTGATTGCCCTTGCCATGGGTCTGATGGTGACACATAACCTGGTACCGCCCACGCCAGGACCAATAGCCGCTGTGGGGATATTAGGTGCTGATCTTGGTTTAGTGATGGTTTGGGGCTTCGCCGTGAGCATGCTTGCCTTTGTCATCGGGTTGATCTATGCAAAAAAATATGCCGGTAAAACCTATATTGACCCCAATCCGGAGCTTACCGAAGAAGAGGTAGAAACCAGGCTGAAAGATGCCCCGGGGGCAGTAAAGGCCTTCCTGCCTATCCTGGTGCCCATTGTTTTGATTGTGGTAAAATCATTGATAGAATTCAAAGCCGGAGAAACAGCGCAGGCGGCCTGGCAAAATTTACTGGTTTTTCTCGGGGAGCCGGTGATTGCTTTAATAATAGGTATGTTTTTAAGTTTTATGTTACCCAAAAAGCTGGATAAAGAAATGCTTTCAGGCTCAGGTTGGGTAGGAAAAGCCCTGAGAGATGCCGCCGCCATCATTCTCATTACCGGTGCAGGGGGTATTTTCGGAAAGATTCTGCAAAACTCCGGCATAGCCTACCTGCTGAGTGATCGTCTTGCCAATGCCAGCCTGGGCCTTTGGCTGCCTTTTTTACTGGCGGCAGCGATTAAAACCGCCCAGGGCTCGTCTACAGTCGCCCTGATCACCACTGCCTCCATCATGGCCCCCTTGATGCAAAAGCTGGGATTTGAAACCGAAACCGCCAAGGCCATGGTCGTGCTTTCTATCGGCGCTGGCTCCGCTGTTTTTTCACATGCCAATGACAGCTTCTTTTGGATCGTGACCCAAATGACCGGTATGAGTGTTTCTATGGGCTACAGGTTATATAGTTTGGGCACCTTTATCGTCGGCACTTCCGCGGCCCTCATATTGTATGTGGCTTATCTTTTTGTGCAATAAAGTGCCGGAATTGTCCTGAAAACTCTTATTTTCCCAGCAAATGCCTGAGCTTTTCGCCCTGCAGCATGTGTTCTGTGACCTTAAAAACATCTTTTTTTAATGCCCTGAAATCATTGACAAATTTCACAAACCCATCTTCCAGATGCGCATGCTCATCCCTGAACCGATGCTCACCGTCAGACAGGGAGTTTTTTACTGCGTAGGCTATGTGGCCCAGGTGCTTCAAGGTTTGGTCTTTGAGGGATTCCTGGTTTTTGTCTATATCCATCAGGCGGCTGACAAGTTTCTGCAAATCTTCAGCGCTTTCTTCTTTTACCAGCAGCAGGAAATATTTACTGATCAAATTCTGCATGAACCTGATCTCATCGCCATAAAACTCCAGATCCGATTGCCAGTGTTCGGTAATCACATGCAGTTGCTGCCATGAGGCAGTATATATAAAGTCACTTTTAGGTCTTATTCCCAGTTGCATGGTTTTTTAAATTTGTAGCCAGAACTATTTGCACTTTTTAGAGTTATTAATGCTATTAAAGTTATTTATGACAAAGTAACAGTACAATGACTTGAATCAATCGCCGCAGATTAAAACATTAATTTGTGGTACCCGTATGATGATTTTGGGATTTTTACCCAAAAACGAATCAAAAGATCTCGTTACCTTTAAATTTCGTATATAGCTCAGTTCAGTATGTATAATGAGAATTTCAGTTTATAGAAGCCCGATCCGTTTTTGTCCGGATTTCAAGCGGGTTATTTTAAGGTTCCATGGCTATGGGCCGGACCGATCCAAATCCATCATTAAAAAGGTATATGACATGTCTGAGGAAGATGCCAGTGCGGCGCTGAATCAGACCCTGAGGGAATTTGCGAAAAGACACCGTAATATCTCAGGAATATTTGGCAAACATTACAGGGAGATCAGACATCTTTTAAAGGAATTTAAGATCGATGAAAAAGAAATCAGCGAGAAACGAAAACTATTGATTGGCTCCTATTTTACTATGGAATATTCCATAGAGTCTGCCGCCTTCTTTAACCCTTCAATCATGGAAGCCCCGGACCAGACAGACCTGGAAGAAGGGCAGAAAAGGGTAATCGTGAGCTTCAGGGCCGTCGGTGAAGGGCACATTTCTTCTATAGTGTTTCGTACCGGACTTATTCACAGCGATAACAGCCTTCATTTCCGCAGTGCAGGCACACGCATAGGGCAGGCCGGAATCATCAAACACCGGATTTATGACAAGGAGGAGTTTATCAGGTTACTGGGCGAAATGCAAGTTTCGAAGAAAACCTCCGAATTGGTGATGCAGGAGTTGAAAGCGAACTTCGTTTATGATGATTTAATAGAGGCTGTCGATGAGGTGGTCAGAATTAATCAACTCTCCGGAGAGACCCGGAATGAACTGAAAGAGATTGTATGGCTGGCAGATTCTCACCATGAGATGAATTTTTCATGGGATACAGACATTTCGGAACGGGTGATTTTCCCGGTTTCCACTGCCGAGCAAAAAGGGATAGAGGATGCCCGTTTTGTGAGATTTGAAGATGATGACGGCTCCGTGGCCTATTACGCTACTTATACGGCTTATGATGGCTACACCATTATGCCGAAGATGATCCGGACCAAGGATTTTTACCGCTTCACGACCAGACCCCTGCGGGGTGAAGGGGCACAAAACAAAAATCTCGCTTTGTTTCCCAAAAAAATCAACGGAAAATATGTGATGATGTCACGAATAGATGGCGTTAACAGCTATATCATGTTTTCTGATAGCATTTCCGTCTGGGAAAACCCCATTAAGCTGCAGGAACCCAAATACCCCTGGGAGTATGTACAGATAGGCAATTGTGGCTCCCCCCTGGAAACAAGCAGAGGTTGGTTGTTAATTACCCATGGCGTGGGCCCCATGAGAAGGTACTGCCTCGGTGCCAGTCTCCTGGATCTCGACGATCCCGGAAAAGAACTGGGACGCCTGAAGGAACCGCTGTTAATTCCTAATAAGGAAGAACGGGAAGGGTACGTACCCAACGTAGTTTATTCGTGTGGGGCCATCATTCATAACGAAGAAGTGATTATTCCCTACGCCATGTCGGATTACTCCTCAAGTTTCATTACCGTGCCGCTGGAAAGCCTCCTGGACAAAATACTGGAAGCATGATCAGCTACTCAATAACACTTTTGTAAACATCCACATAAGCATCTACCATTTTTTCCTGGCTGAATTTTGAGACAGCGTGCCGGTGACAATGCTCGCGCCGGATATTTCCGATGTCTGCTACTGCCCTGGTGGCCTCATGCACATCTTTTACCAAAAATCCGGTTTTGCCGTGTTCAATCAATTCTGGCATAGCGCCACGGTTAAAAGCAATCACCGGCGTGCCGCAAAACATGGATTCGGCGACACTGAGTCCAAAGGGTTCATCAAAGTTAATGGGATGCAACAACGCGCAAGCCCTTCCCAGTAAACTGTTTCTCTCTTGTGGTCCTGAATTTCCCACGTACTTCACATTTTCGCCATCGAGAAAAGGTTCCACCTTCTCCCTGTAGTAGTCTTTATCCTGGATGTAGCCGGAGATGAGCAGCGGCCTTTTTGCTTTTTGGGCTATCCGGATAGCTTCGTACGTCCCCTTGTCATGGTGTATCCTGCTAAAGTAAAGCAAATAATCTCCGGATTCTTTCCGGAAGGTAAAATCCCGTGTTTTAACACCATTATACACATTGGCAAGGTATTTCAGCCCGGGGTTTCTGTCGGCATAACTGATTGATATATAGTGATTGGTATGGTTATTATATTTTTGATAAACGGGTAAAATCTTTTTTGAGGAAAAGCCATGAATGGTGGTCACCATAGGTGTTTTAATAAGCCGCGAATAGGTCAGGGGATGAAAGTCAAAATGATTGTGAATAATATCAAATTCATAGGCTTTTTCCATCATATGACTGATATGCAGGCATTCATTGACCTTGGGATCAGCTTCACTGTCCTCTTCGTAGCCTTTCTGGCATATATAATCGAGCCTGGCATTCGTCTGTGAATCTTTAGTAGCAAAGAGCGTGACATCCAGCCCCTTGCCCGCGAGACCTTCCGCGATGTTCGAAGCCACCTGCTCCCATGGACCGTATTTGCGTGGTGGGGTTCTCCAGGCTACCGGCGCTAAAACAGCAATTTTCATGCTACCGGATGATAATTCTCGCTTTTCCTTTCTGCCTTTTTTCCGAAAGCTCCGGGGAGGTTTCTTTACCGGATCCCGGCTGAACAACACTCAGCACGGTCATGTACGATATCAGATAAGCCAGTGTACTTTCCGCGCCCTGATTACGGTTTACCCGGTCTGACTCAAGACCATCACAACATCCTCCGGTCTCCGGGTCGTACAAGGGAACCTTCAAATCATTTTTTCCCAGAAACCACTCATGGCAAATCAGCATTTTTTGGCGATAGTGGTTTTGTTTGGTGTTCAGCCAGGCCCTGAAATTGAGCAGTACCATGGCCGTGACATCGGTGGCCTGTTGATCGAACCTGGCGCGGTTTTTCCCTTTGGGAAACCATCCATCACTGCCCACCGGGTTCAAATACCCATCGGCCATGGTGATTTGGTCTAAAAATGCAGTAGCTTCTTCAGCCACCTGCTTTACCTGTTTGTCTCCTGTAATTTCATAGGAATGATATAACGCCAATGGTAAAATTCCATTGTCATAACTCAGCATATCTTCAAACCATTGCCACTCATCAGATTTATGCAGTTGAAAGCGGTCTACCAAAGTGTGGGTCATTCTTTCCATCTTCTGGCACATCTCTTCATCGGAGGGTGACCGTTGCAGATAATAACTTATACCGATAATAGTATTGGCAATACCACGGTTGGATGTTAACTTTTCAAAGTTTTCTGCTGCCAGAAAAAATGTTTCTTCCGCAAGCTGGAAATAAGCATTGTTTGGCGCATGTTTCATCAAATAGCCAAGCGCCCAGATGGTTCTGCCAAAGGCATCTTCCGACCCCTCTTCATCCAAAAACTGCCGGTTAAAACTCAGAAAGTTCCGGAATGTCCCTTTGATGTTTTGCATATAGTGGATGTAGCTGAAGTAAACCGGTATAAGCGCCAGAGCGGGTTTGAAATCAAGGATTTCGTATGCCATCAATGCCGCTAACAAGGCCCGTGCGTTATCATCCAGGCAATACCCTTCTTTTAAATTCGGGATACCATATTTTGCGTGCTGAATAATGCCGGTATCATCTGTCAACCGCTTAAAATGGTCAAAGTTTAACGAAGGTAATCCCGAAACCCCGCTATGAGCGTCTGACTTTCTGTCTTTGTTTTCATGGTACTCGACCAGCGACTTGCTCTGTTCAAAATACCGCTTTCCGATAGCCTTCCACCTGAATTGCCGGCCGTATGCGCAGGCTTTGTCCTTCAATTGCTTAAGCTTTTGAGGGTGGTCGAGCAGATCAATCAGTTGTTCTGCCAGACCTTCGGAATCTTTGAATTTAAACAACCTTCCCAAACCTGCGGACAATAATTCACTGGCATGCCAATACGGTGTTGAAACCACCGCAGCCCCAGCGCCGAGGGCATACGACAGGGTACCGCTGGTAATTTGTGCCTCGCTCAGGTAAGGGGTAATATAAATATCGATAGATGACAGATAGTCGAACAGGTCTTTTTCGCTGACAAATTTATTCAGGAAAAAAACGTGTTGTTCCAGGTCATTTTGTTTTACCAATAAGTTGAGGTAAGACCGGTAGCGTTCTCCGGTAGCTTTGATCACATTGGGGTGGGTTTTTCCCAAAACCATATATAAAACATCCGGATGCTTGCTGATCACCCGGGGCAATGCCTGAAGTACGGTCTCTATCCCTTTGTTTCTCCCTAATAAGCCAAAGGTGAACAACACTTTGCTTTTATCGAAATCAATCTTCTCTGTTATGCCTGAAGAGGAAGTAGTTTTAAAGTCCGGCACGCCGTGCTCGATCTTTACCACCTTTTCAGCAGGTATATTGTAAATCTCTTCCAGAAAACCCACCCCCATGCTGGTCATTGCCACCAATTTATCAGCTTTCATGGCAAGGGACTGAAGCACCGATCTTTCCATAAAGTCCGGACGCTTTAAAATGGTGTGAAGGGTTACCATCAACGGAATTTCCAATGCATGCACCAATGGCAAAATAAAAACCCCGGCTTTTCCTCCAAAAATACCGAATTCATGTTGCAGTATACAAATACCGGCACCACTTCGGTTGATAAATTCGGCTGCTTTCAGGTAATCTTCCCGCATATCTTTATTGATCCTGAACTTTACTTCGTCAGGGTAATTGTGACCGGAACTTCCATCATCCAATAAAACGATTTCCGTCACAATATTTTCGGGGATGTTGGCAACGGATTGAAGCAGGTTTTGTGTAAATGTAGCAATCCCGCATTGCTGGGGAGGATAGGTACTGATAAATACTATCTTCATAACTGTCGCAATCTTGGTGAGTACAAAGAAACTTTTGGTTAAAATGACAACCTATGACATAAATCATAGTTAGCGCTGATTTGCCTTAATTTCTTCAGGCCAGACTGTTCGGGGTTTTACCTGCGGTTTTAGATGCCTGATGGTGGCAAGATAGTGAATAAATGGCTAATAATCAAAATGTTAGGGATTGACAATTTACAATGGACAATTGACAACTACAACAATATAGATTAGACCGATCAGAAAAAGAGGAACAAATGCTAAGCTAGTATATTTTCTGAGAATAGCATTACCAAACAGGAGGCAAAAGAGATATTTCATCAGGGTGTTTGCAAAGGCAGCGATGAGGATGGCGGTGGCGGCGATGGGTTGGGTGTCAGGAGTTTTGCTGTAGTTGGCCATGGAAATGGTGATGGCGTCAATGTCTGTAATGCCGGAGATTCCGGAGGCGATATAGATACCTTCGCTGCCAAAATGTTCCTCTGCATAACCTATCAGGAGTTGGATGACGATGTAAACCCCGGCAAACAGAAGCCCCTCACGGAAGTTGATGGGATTGCCGATTTCATGGCGGATCTTTGTCTGCGTGGGTTGGTGTTTTTTACTGATAAAATAACCGGCCGTGAGCCCCAGGGCTCCGAAACTCAGAACCGGCAGCCATAACTCCATGAACAACGACATGTTCAAAAGCAGCAACCACACCAGGAGCCTCGGAAACATGATGGAGGAAGCCAGGATGATGGCAGCCGATTGTACCCTGCCTTCTTTGGGTGAGTGGCGGCTTTGATGCGAAAAAAACCAGGCGGTGGCCGTACTGGAAGCAAAACCACCGAGTATACCGGTTAAAATAACCGATTTTCTCTGATCGAGGTATTTGCTCAGAAAGTAAGCGACAAAATTCAAAGACACGAATATGGCCACTATCAGCCATATTTTATAAAAATTAAAGGCTTCGTAAGGGCCGAAATCCCTGTTTGCCAATACGGGTAAAACCAGGGCCGCAATGATTACAAATTTGATAATCGACAAAATGTCACTTTCAGACAAGCTGGAAACTGCCTTGTGTAATTCAATCTTTAATGTCAGCAATACGGTGACTAATACGGCTACGGTGACTGAAATGTGATAAAATTTTGCAAATATCAATCCGCCCAGAATGAATGTTATCATTAACGTAAACTCCGTCGTCGTGCCGGTGTCAGTAGTCTGGGTCCGGTAATAGGCTAAAGCGATCAGGCTTACCGTACCAAGAAAAGCGGCTACAAAAATCCATACCCCAAATTTTGAGGCGAGAAATAACGATAAATAGCCGACCATCCCAACGATGGGAAACGTTCTCACACCTGCAAAAAGCCGGACGTGAGCCTTTCTTATTTTTGTATGCTCTCTTTCAAGCCCCAGCAACAACCCAATGCCCAGAACAATCAATAATTCCTTGAGCGTGTTTAATAACACATTGTCAAAACCTAAGCTCTCCAGAAATTCAGCCATTGATCTTGGGAAGAGTGATTAAAACCAATCAGTTTCAGTAGTCCAGGCTGGAGCGGATTAACATATATTCATTGATATTATTGAAATCAATGGCACCTTTCAGTTGATCATCTTCCAGCACTGGAAAGAAGTTTATGTTTTTAGCCCTTACTTTTCGGTAAAACTCGGCCAGGTCTTCATTTAAACCTACTTTTTCAAAATCAGTTGTCATAAAATCCTTGACTGCGGCCTGTGTATTTTTACCTTTCATGGCATCGATAAAATCCGACTGATATAAAACTCCCCTAACCTCGCCGTTTTCACTGACTACAAAATGGGTTTCGGTTCCGGATAATACGATATCTGCTACCTCACCGATACTTTGCCCGGGATTCAAGACAGTGATATTGGTCATCATCGCCTCATTCACTTTATGCCCTCTGAGCAAAGCGAGGTGCTGCAC
This sequence comes from Agaribacillus sp. DX54, assembly GCF_056858335.1. NCBI lineage: Bacteria > Pseudomonadati > Bacteroidota > Cytophagia > Cytophagales > Splendidivirgaceae > Agaribacillus > Agaribacillus sp. DX54. Next base: position 75,289 of record NZ_JBXEQE010000025.1, on the reverse strand, counting down.
CATGACATTTTCACCCTGCGCCCCAAAATAGACAAAAATAGCAATAAGAATAAGTAAAGGATTATAAAACAGGCCAAAGAAAAAAAACATTACCGCCATCAACTGTCCCAAGGCAGCCGCAATCCGGGTGGCTTGTACGCGGTCAATGGTCATGGACAATAATGCCCGCAATATGCGACCTCCATCCATTGGAAATGCCGGTATGGCATTAAACACCACCAGCATCACATTGGCCGCAAACAGATAAAAAACAAAGTTCTGCGGCGATATGGCGCTTAACATTTCCTGCAGAGCCTCAGGTTCCAAATCTAAAAATCTATGAATAGGAAAAACGATGTATAACAAGATGGCAATCACTACATTCACAGCAGGGCCGGCAACTGCTACCAGCAGCTCTTGTTTCGGTTTTTCCGGCATCCTCTCCAGGCTGGCCACGCCACCGATTGGAAGCAAGGTAATTTTTCGTGTGCTGATACCAAACCGTCTGGCCGTCAACGCATGGCCTAGCTCATGGAGCACCACACAGCCAAAAATCACCAATACAAATAAAATGCTTAAGACAATCGCTGGCATTTCCCTGCCTCTCGAGACCTCCAGAAAAACCACCCAGGCAATCAAAAACACAAAGGTCCAGTGCACCTGCACTTTGATTCCCGACACCCGGCCAATATTAAGGGTTCCTTTCATCTGTTTTGGGGATTGAAAATGATTGAATTCATGGTATCTACTTTACACCGCAAAAGATATTAACCTCCTGGGGGATGAACAATGATTTAAATCAGTTAAGCGGATTCCCGTGAATTGTGTGTACCGTGACAATAACATTTGCGTGCATGCTAATCAGGTTTGACCGGCGATCGCCAGTTTTCTATCTTCAATTCACAGACCCCAACAAATTCTTTTTCATGGGAGGTTACCAAAATAAGATTACATGCCATGGCAGTAGCCGCGATAAGTAGGTCGTAAGCACCTATTGGTTTTCCGGCTAATTCCAGGTTTGTCCTGATTTCAGTCGCAAAGTTAGCAGTGTCGATGTCGAAAGGCACTATTTCAATATCTCCTAAAAATCCCCGAACGGCCTTTTTCGTGGATTTTCTGATCTGCTTATTCTTTTGTAAACCGTAGTGAAGCTCATAGGCTGTAATAGCGGATATTTTTGATATAAGATTCCAAACGATTTTTCAAATTGTCCGGCAGATATACTGATATGTTCATAAATAGCTATAATGAAATATAACATATTATAAATATAATGTAATCCATGCCAAATATCCCGAAATAGATGATTTTTTATTATTTTAGTAGAAATTGATTGTAAACAAAATGATGAGAAACTTACCCCTATTCCTCTTTACTTTCGTATTCATCCCGGCATCCGCCCAGGATTTTCGCATCATAAAAACCAGCAATGAAGCCACCCCCCGGCATGAAAACGGATTTGTGGCGTCGGGCGATAAGTTGTATCTGATCGGTGGCAGGGGCGTAAAACCTGTCGAGGCCTTTGATCCCAAAACCAATCAATGGGAAAAGCTCGGTGAAACACCTATGGAGATACATCACTTCCAACCTGTGGCTTATCAGGGAAAAATCTATGTAATCGGCGCCCTGACGGGTAAATTTCCGCATGAAACGCCCATTCCGAATGTTTTGATTTTTGACCCCGGGAAAGACCGATGGCAAACGGGGCCCTCTATTCCTGAAAACCGGCGCCGGGGCGGGGCAGCCTGTGCAGTAAGCGGCAGCAAAGCCTACATCACCGGAGGGATCATAGATGGTCACAGCAGCGGTACGGTTAACTGGCTGGATGTGTATGACTTTGAAACCGAAGAATGGCGCATACTTCCCGATGCCCCGCGTAAAAGAGACCATGTGACCTCTGTAATCGCCAAAGGGCATCTTTACATACTGGGTGGCAGACAAACCGACTACCACGAAGAAGACAACTTTACTGCTTTTTTTAAAACCAACCAGCGGGCTGTGGATCGTTTTGATATTAAAAAAGAGGTGTGGGCCACCCTTTCAGGCAACCTTCCGGTGCCCACTGCCGGAGGTGGAGCCGTATATCTGAATAACAAAATCTATTACACCGGTGGTGAAACAGCACAGGAAAAGGCGCATCACGAAGTACAGGTATTCAGCCTTGACAGCCAAACCTGGGAAGTCGCCGGATCCCTGGAAACCGGTCGACATGGAACCTGTCTTACTGTATTGGGTAACCGTATCTACATAGCTTCCGGCTCCGAAAACCGCGGAGGAGGCCCGGAGCTTTCATCCATAGAATCCCTGGAACTAAAATGATAAACAGACATTGCCATATCCTCCGTGCCTTAAATAGCGCAAACGTCCCATAGCCGTTGCACAACATCTTCGACAAAATTCTTTGTGCCTCTTTGTGTCTTAGTGTCTTTGTGGTTAACCTCTTTTCACAACGGAGGCACCAAGACACAAAGAGACACAAAGACGTAGCCGGGAGTGGGCGCATTAGCTATGCCTGTTTCCCTGCATGCCTACCATAAAAAACATTAAATGGCCTTATACCGGATGTTGCGAAACGCCACCTTCATCGGAGGACCCACATGAACCTGCATGCCCAACAGGCCGGATAGCTTTCTGTTGGCCGAATCATTATCGGTTATATCGGCCATCAGCACCCCATTCACATAATGCTGCATATGATTGCCCTTTACAATCAAATGCATGTCGTTCCAGCCATCCTTAATATGGGCTTTTAAAGCCTCTCTGTCACCCAAGGAGGCTGTTACCTCCGCCCCTGTCCAGGTATTCTTTTTTACATTGGATCTGACTGGCCCGGGCAGCGGGGATATCGTCACTTTTTGCCCACGGAATGCCAGAATGGTGCGGCCGCGCTCTTCGTAGTTTTGGCCGGTGTACCTGTTGGCACCGTCTATGTCGGCCTGATAACCCTTTAGTGCATAAGGCACGCCTTCCACCGCTTCGCTGCGATAATTAATCCCACTGTTGCCTGTTTCGGATATCTTATACTCCAGCTTCAGTTCAAAATCTTTGGTTGTTCCACCCTGCCAAATGATAAAGGAGTTTTTTTCCAAAGTAGTCGATGGTGTAATTTCCCCTATTAACGTCCCGGACTCCACCCGCCACAGGTTTTCATCCCCCTTCCATCCGTTAAGTGTTTTACCATCGAATATGGGTGTAAAACCATCTTGGTCAACCGCGGCTGTACCGCAACCTATGGCCACTAACAGGGGCAGGCGACAAAGTGATAACAAACCTTGAAATAAATTTGAGTTGTTGTACATCATTGATAATATTTGGTAATAATTGGCGTATTAGCGCAAGATTATTTACCTTGCCATTCGACACGGGTGTCCTCCCACCTTTTGGAAGCCGCAGAATCGAGGACGGCCTGGCAAACCTTTTGTGTTTCCAATGCATCTCTGAAAGTGGGTGAACAAGGTTCCCCGGTTTCCAGGCTTTTGAAAAAGTCTGCCACCTGGTGCACAAAAGAATGTTCATAACCGATGCTCGTACCGGGTATCCACCATCGTTTCATGTAAGGCTGGTCGCTGTCGGTAACAAGGATCGAGCGCCAGCCGCGGACTGTAGCGTCATCGGCGTGATCAAAATAATCCAGGTAATTCATATCGTGCAGGTTCCAGCGTACGGAGGCATGTTCACCATTGATTTCAAAAGTATACAATGCCTTATGTCCGCGGGCATAGCGGGTGGATTCAAAAAGTCCCAAAGACCCATTATCAAAGTGGCAGTGGAATATGCAGGCATCATCGATGCCGACTTTTCTTACTTCACCATCTTGCTGATGCACGCGTTCTTTAATGAACGTTTCGGTAACAGCGGAAACATCTTTGATGCCCCCATTGATCCACATAGCCGTATCGATGCAATGTGCCAGCAGGTCACCGGTCACACCCGATCCGGCCGCGTCCACATCCAGACGCCACAAGGCCTCACCACCTTGTGGCAAGTCCGGATTAATGGTCCAATCCTGAAGAAAATTAGCACGGTAGTGAAAAATCTTTCCAAGTTTGCCCGAGTCCACGATCTGTTTTGCCAGCGTTACAGCGGGAACACGCCGGTAATTATACCACACCGTATTGTTTACGCCTGCCTTTTCAATGGCTTCTACCATGGATTGCGCCTCCTCCAGGGTCCGTGCCAGCGGCTTCTCACAAAGGATCATCTTCCCAGCTCCGGCAGCGGCAATGGCTATTTCGGCGTGTGTATCGTTGGGGGTGCAGATATCCACGGCATCGATATCTTCGCGGGCAATGATGGCTTTCCAGTCTGTCTCAACGGACTCATACCCCCACTGTTCGGCAAATGTCCGCACTTTTTCCGCTGTTCGCGAACAGACGGCCTGTAGTACCGGCCGGTATGCCAGTTCGGGGAAAAAATCTCCAAGGCGTTTATAACCGTTGGAATGCGTCCGGCCCATTAAGCCGCTGCCGATTAATCCTATTCTCAATGCTTTCTTTTTGGTCATTTTGATTACTTTTTTGAGGTAATTGAAAAAAATAATGAATTATCAAAAGGTCAGTCAGCCTCATACCATCCGTGTTGCTGACGAACTTGTATCATCGCAGCCAGTATATCATTCCATGTTTGTTGTCGCATCATGACTTCATTGGGAAACATGCATCCGTCCCAGCAAATGTGCTTAAACGCTTTGGTAAGATGGCCGTTTTCGTCGCGTAGCCAGAAGCCTGCGTCGTTGGGGATGTCGAGTTTTCCATGGGGATCATGAGCCTGGCAGTGACGGCCGGTTTTATCGTGCGAGCCGGAGCCAAACACAGTGCCATCGTTCTGAGCCACATGAAAATCGATGGTCCAGGGGCGAAGGGCTTTTGTTACCGTTTTAAGGCCTTCGGTGAGGGTTTCCCGGTCATTCCAGTCAAAATCTGCCGGCAGGATGCGGTCCTCCGGGCTATTGTAACCCAACAGGTACAATAAGGTATGGGCCATGTCTGCCTGAAAGCCAAGGTTAGGGCGATCGACAGCCTCGAGCATTTCCACCATAGTTTTCCAACTATGCATGCCACCCCAGCATATTTCCCCTTCAGCAGCCAGTTTTTCGCCATAGCCGGCAGCTATATCGCATGCCTCGCAGAATGTTTCGGCGATCCGCTTAGAGTTGTTAACAGGATCGGCCAGCCACGAATCGGGTGACGAAGCAGAGTCAATACGAACTACCCCATACGGCCGTACGCCCAATTCACGTAGTCTTTTACCAAATTGGCAGGATTTGCGAACCATATCCACAAACAGTGTCCGCTCTTCCCGGCTGCCCATGGCCGGGCCGCCCCAAACAGGTGCCACAAGACTACCTATTTTGAGATTATAGGAAGATACTTTATCGGCCAGCTTTTCGATATCGTCGTCCGTGTTTTTGGAGATATCGATGTGCGGTTCCAACAGGCCCAGGTCCACACCATCGAACCTGATTCCGTCTACTTCGGCAGCCGCTGTCATTTCGAGCATTTTTTCAAAAGAAAGAGGTGGTTCGGAATCAGCTCCTTTTCCCACAATGCCCGGCCAGGTGGCATTGTGGAGTTTAGGATAATTATGTGCTGTCATAAGTCTTTTATTTAAAATTCAGGGTTAAAAATCAAGCTTGTTTCGATGGACAATTTATAAGTCTAAATCCGGGTTGCCGGGGCCAAAATGTTTAAGCATTACGATCGGATCGGTTTTGGAGTTATTGACGATGACCACTCCTTCAAGTGCCGCTTTTTCACTAACAAAAAATTCGTCATGAGTCAACTGCCCGTACCGGATCAAAGCCGGTGTTTCAATCTCCCATACGCCCATTTTACCACGTCCCTGCATCATAATCATGCCATAGGCAGCACTGTCTTTGATGGTCGCAGTGGCCCCGGGCATGACAGTAAGTTCCTTGGCGCTAAATGCATCGGATTTGTAGCAAACCCATTTTTCCACATACCTTTCGGCCTGCATCTCCTCCGGCGGCCTGACCGGTATAGGACGCATGAATCGATTGCTCATCATGTGCGGATCTATATTCAACTCCCAGTCCAGCACCTCCACCAGCCTGTCGAAGTCCCCTACGCTTTCCTCCGGGGTGCAATTCCATAGTAATTCTTCCGGAATCACGGCATCATTGACCAATGACTGGTACATGGCAAATACATCCGAAGCTTTTTGGGGCTCATAGGTGCACAGGCTTCCCGGCGCATGGAGTAATCCCGGGGGCACATCCCAGCCGGTGCCGGGCTCCAGGCGAAATGCCTGTGAGTAGTTGGTGATCTTGTTGTCGCCTTTGGTAAAATTCACCAGGCACTGCCGAATTTCCTCTTTGGTGGTGCCTGGTGCAATGCCAAAAAATGTATAAGGGAAATCGCCCCCATGGTTATTCAGTTGCGGAGGAAAGTAATACGCCTCCGGTTTTCCCAATTGGTGAACCAATTTTGCGTACTCATCATTGTGATGTACGTGGTGGGGAAGCGGCCCTCTATTATCAAAAAATTTAGAGTACATCGGCCAACTGCCATATTCATGCCAAATGCGCTCGCCTATCAAAGCGTCCTTCAACTCGTCGATGGCGTCTCTTAACAGGATTTGGCCTTCTTCCTTTCCCCCTTCCACAACAACGGCACTCAACCCTTCATTTTCACCGGTCAATGGGCCGTTTTGAGCCGGAGTAGTAGACGAAAGCCAACGTTCGTCTACGCCACCCCGTTCACCTCCCAACACATAATAATCGTCAGGGTGTAACTTTATTCTTCGCCCCGGTACACAAAATGACCTGGGCACCCAGTTGGGGGCCAAGCGTAAAATGCCCCTGCCTTGTTCTAATGCCTGCGCTGCCAGACTTGTTCTTTGCATTGTTTTCATAGAAAATGATTTTTATTCTGCCGGAATATTATTTTTTAAAAGTTCATTGATCCTTGCCGTATCGTTCAACACTTCCATTTCAAGACGATAAACCCTGCGCTCTCCCGGAGCCAGTTCTATCAGCTCACGTTGTTGCCTGGCTTTTCCCTGTCCTATTGGTGGGTTGGTACCTGGTTCCAAACCCGTAACATACTCCCCCCTGCCCCAATGCTGCCAGTTGGTCAGCCATGGAAGTTGCTGCTTTGAAAATCGCAAAGCCACTGCCAGGCCGAGTCGGGCATTGTGAAGACCGCAGGTGCATTGGCCGGAGCCGTCAGGGGTAATGTCAATAAAAGCAACTGCCTCTCCCCTGCCACTATGTGCCTCCAGCGGTACGGGACATCGGCGAAAGTTGTTTTCCGCGCTAAAAATTTCATGATTCAAATCGCCTGCGGGCGATTGCCATGCCCCCTGCCAGATGATATCTGTTCCTTCATCCACCAGTGGCCAGCCGAAGTTGAAGTGATACAGGATCATATGGGGCACCGTCGTATTACCGCGGTTGATCACTTCGTCATAGCCCCGGATTGATGCCTTTCCAAGGGTTCCCGCTATGGTGCGTTTTAGTTCAAGGCTGGGGCCAAATACCTGTGTTTGCCTGATTCTTCCGGTAATGCTCATTTCCCTGTTACCTGCCAGGGGATCGGGCTGCACGACAGACTCGACTTCAGCAGGTAGATTGCTGATAAGCCCGTGAAGGCCGCGCTCACCATTGGCATCCATCTCGGGATCCCCCACATGACCGAGGCCACAGGTGACCATTAACCCGCCACCGAATGTTCTGAGCCAATCCATTCCGCGGTTTGAAAAGGGTTGCGGCGGACTGACGCCCAGGTGGCTCAGCCAGGCCAGGCTATGCTGGTTATAAAAAGCATCTGCAATATCCATGGCGCGGTCCATCACCACCTTGTACCGGAGACCTGTGCCGGTGTTGACCCATGCTATTCTGGTTCCCCTCCCCTGCCCGTTGTCTATGACAGCAGTTTCGATGCCCCCAAGCTGGGCAGGATTTGATATTTTGCCGGTCCAGTTTGTATCAGTGAAATGCATCGGCCTTCAATATTAACTGGCTGCTAACTGCTTCCCGGCTGCTTTTTCCCTCTTCGCATGTAAAAAAACCATCTTTAATATCCCATGAAATGGTGGATTTATATCTGGTTAATCTTCGTATTCCCTTCATATTAAAATAGTTATACCTTACTAATAATTATTCATAATAATTACTTCCTATACTTGAATTCAATTACGGGTTTTCGCCAGTATACATCGGATGTTCCTGGTTTCCTCCGGTCATAAGATAGGCCATCAGATCTTTAAGTTCTTCCTCATTGAGACGGTTGATCAGGCCGGGCATCATGATGGATACCGGTGAAATCTCAGTCTCTGCTACCGCTGACTTGGCGATTTCACGCAAAACCTCTGGTGCGAAGGGGTTTTGGGAAATAAAATATGATTGCTCGTTTTCATTGGCAAGCCTGCCAACGATGGACCTACCGTCTTTTAAGGAAAACACGGTGGATGAATATTGGTCGGATATCTCTTTGTTAGGGTCGATAACATGTTCCAGCATATCCTTAACACCAAATCGTGTGCCTAACTGGGTGAGGTCAGGCCCAATGTTTCTCCCTTGTCCCCGCATGCCATGGCAGGAAAGACAACGGGTGGCTATAAACATAATGCTGCCTTGTTCGAAATCCCTGCCGTTCAAATTACCCTCTACGACCGGTAAAGCTTCTTCCACCGTCCAGTTTCTTCCCGGCCCTTTCGGTCGTACCATACTGCTAAAATCCGGCAGCGCATTTTGCAGGGCTTCGGAGGACATTTTATCATAATGGTTAAATTGATCTTCAGGCACATGGCTTAAAGCCTCTGTACGGGCTTTATCGATAAACCCTTTATAACTCCGGCCCCCCGCATAGCTGAAGGCCGCATTGAACCATTGAAAATATTGATCACGAAGCGCCGGCGTCCAGCCCGTTTCCAACTCGCTCAACATCGTAGCATAATAGGTTTGCTGTGCCGGTGGCATTTTGGACAGCATTTCGGCAATGTCCAATCCGTATTGAGGATTTCGAAAAATCAGTTCCGAAGATTGGTCATAGAAATCATCGCCTGAGCCCTGGCCTTCTGCCTCTTCAAACAAAGCGAGCGTCCTTTTGGCCACTCCCGGGGCATCAAGATGAATCAGCAACTTGCTCAACTGACGATTCAGGATGTCGGTCCCGGCAGGATATTGGATATCTATCTGCGCCAGGATTTGGGATCTTTGTGTGCGGTCCGGCATGCCCATCCTGTAGAAAATGAGCTCATACGCCCGCAGCAAATCTACCTGCTGTGACTCAGAAAGTGTTTCATACTTGATGGATGACAGTGATTTTAACAGGCGGCTACGTTGGTTTTTCTGACCATGCCGGGCCAAGGCGATCATTCCCTGCGTCAATATCACGGGATCGGTCTCGCTAAACAGTTTTTCCTGCCACTGGTCGACCGGCTGATGCTCCAGGGCAATGCGGGCAGCAAAACGAACAAATCTGTCCTCATGCTTCAAGTGAGGCCATACGAAATCCACCGCCGCTTTATCTGTTTTGCCATGACAGGCTTCCAACTGCCTTCTCAGCTTATGCTCTTTCGTGATTTTTGGAGAATTGTCAGCGACGGTAGCCTGTAAACTTCGGTGATTTTCGTGGTATACCCGGTAAAGGTCACTTTCCAGCCTCCTGCCACCTGTGGCAAAATACATAGCACCATCGGGGCCTATTACGCCGTCTGTTAACGGCAAGGGTATTCCCGACAGGAATTCCTCGGCTTTGGCCGTGTAAGAACTCCCTTTTTGTTCCAGGTGAATCGCATAAATAATGCCAAAGCTCCAGTCAAAAGCATACAGGGCTTTTCGATATTTACCGGGAAACCTGGCGGTTTTGCCGTGAATAACGGCTGTCGGGGAGCCCTGGCCGATGTTGACTATGGCAGGGAGGTTATCAGGAAACGCCGGCGACCATTTACCGGTTCCGGTTCTCCAGCCGTATTCGCTGCCGCTGGTTACATGACAAATTCGCGTCGGGCGATACCAGGGAGTGCCCAGGTCCCATTCCATATCCGAATCAAAGGTAAAAAGATCACCCGTTTCGTTAAAAGCCATGTCGAAAGCATTGCGGTAGCCTGCGCTGAACAGTTCCCAATGTGTGCCGGTAGAATCCACATTGACCACGTAACCACCAGGGGCTGTGCGGTTCCTGGCATGGCCAATAGGATCTTTGATCAAAGGGAAAAGATTATCTTCATCCCAAACCGGCGGTACCCTGTAGGCGTCCATTTCGGGGACGTCGGTATGGTTGCCGAGAATCACATACAGGGAATTTCCATCAGGGGCCGGAACGATGCTGTGTGGGCCGTGTTCGCCTGCGCCATTGAATGCCTTCAGAAGTGCCACTTTATCAAACTGGTCATCTCCATTTGTATCCCGGAGTCTGTAAAGCCCGCTTCCTTTTTCAAAATTTTCATTGCCCTTGTTGTTGACCATTACAAAAAGACTGTTAAAGGCCCAAAGCAATCCCTGCGCATAACCCATGTTTACTTCCAGTTTTTCTACTTTGGGTTTCAGGTTGTCTGCACCAATCGGGGGCAATTCCAACCGGTACAATGATCCGTACTGGTCAGAGGCAATGAGTCTTCCTTTATGATCAAAAGCCATGGAAACCCATGATCCCTGTTCATTTTCAGAGGGCCCGTACAGGTGCTCTGCACGAAAGCCTTCCGGCAGTTTGAGCTTTTCAATTTTGGGATGCATGGGGCTGTCCTGGTCTGAAGCCGGGGGTTTGTTTTGGTTACAGGAAGTATTTAAAACCATTAACCATAGAGAAGCCAAAAGCAGTTTTAAAGCATTGGAAAGTTGTAGCATCGGATTAAGTTAAAATTAGACAACGTTACAAGTCATATAAAATATAATTTAATCATTTTACCTCCTGAGCGCAAATCGACTTTTATATTATATGATCGCGCTGCACCGGCTTTTAAGGACATCAGGGATTGGGTTTGTAAGCCTTTTCCCATCGGTACCATAGCGCAAGCGTCCCGTGGCTGTCACACAACGCTTTGGACAAAATGTTAATCAAAACCTAAAAATGAGGGCTCAAATCTGCCTCAGCCGCGGGCAGGGCATAATAGAGCGATATATTCGTAAAAGCATTGTCCCGTGGCGCTGCCCCTTCAGGGTAATAGTAAGCCAGGGGGTTAGCTTTAATTCTGTTACCATATCCTGTAATCACCTCGATGGCCCTGCCGGTACGCACCAGGTCAAACCACCGTTTGTTTTCAAAAGCTAGTTCCACCCGTCTTTCCCGGTAAATCGCCTCCCTGAGATCACCCTGCGCTGCCCCAAGACCCGCGCGGCTGCGCACCTGGTTCAGATAATTCTCCGCTTCGCCGGCTTTACCTTGTTCATTTAAGGCTTCAGCCAAAAATAAAAGGACTTCCGAATAGCGGTATACCGGCCAGTTAATGCCATGATTATCGTGTAAAGCATGGGTTTTGGCATATTTTTTAATGTAGGGATAGGTCTTATCCGCCCAAAAACTTCCTTCTATCGTAATGTAATCAATGGAGGCATCTCTCCTGAGATCCCCATCCTCATAGGCCGCGATAATATCTGGTGTGGGAATGTTGTTTCCTTCCCCATTCAGCGGCTGAGGGTTGGCGGTGCCTGTGATGGTTACCAGCTCTTCGGGTGCCATGGGCCTTGGCATGAAGCGATAGAGAAAGTTGCCATGAAGCCCGTCGGGCCCCTCTTTGAACTGGACTTCGAATACCGACTCCCCATTATTTTTATTGCCTGTGTTGGTAGAAAAGGCATCCGCGTAATCTGGCATAAGGGCGTATTCATTGCTTTGTACGACTTCCTTTAAAAGGCTTTCTGCCTGCGCCCATTTTTGCCGGGCGATGTAAACATTAGCCAACAGGGTTTTGGCAGCACCAGAAGTAGCTCTTCCCGGCTCCTGGGCAGACTTTGGCGGTAAGAGTCCGGTCGCTTCCTCGACATCTTCGATGATCCGGGCATATACATCTGCCTCGGGTGCCATGGGCAGGGCCGCCTCGTCACGTGTCTCTACCGGTGTTAAATGTAATGGGACACTGCCAAAATATTTTACCAATTCAAAATAGGCATATCCCCGCAGGAACAGGGCCTGCCCTTTCAGGTTATTTTTTGTATTGGCGTCAAACGCTACCTCGTCAATACGGGACAAAACCTGGTTGGCCCGTGCGATGATTCGGTAGTCCAGGCGGTACTGGTTAAGTACGTGGGTATTGGTGGTAACGCCATTATCACTGGGAATAGCGAAGTCAGCAATATCTTCCTGTTGTTCGGTAGCACCAAAAAGGATGTTGCGGGCATAATAGGTATTGTCAGAGTGCATTTCGCCCAACAACCAGGCCCTTTCGTTAACAATATTTCTTAAAGGCACATACACTCCGTTAACGGCCTGTTGAAAATCGGCCTCTGTGTTGAAAAAAGTAGCAGAGCTCAGGGAAGTTTCAGGAACGATTGTGAGGAAATCATCCTGACAGCCGGCAAAAGTAAGCATTGCCAAACCGAATAATATGACTGATTTTTTCATTTCATTCATGAGTATATAATTATTTTCAAGGGTCACATGAAATTCGCAATAAAATTAAACCGCCCTATTCCGATGGAATTCAGGGGGCCGAAGTTAATGCTCATTTCATGTGTAAAGGTGTAAAATAATCACTTGATTACAGGGGGCTAAAAATTCAGGTTTACACCAACCGTGTAGGTACGCGGCACCGGATATCCGGAGAGATCCACACCCTGACTGAGATTACCGCCATCGCCCTGACCGTTGTTCTGCATACTGGTTTCCGGGTTAGAACCTCCCCAGTAATCAGTAAACACGTACAGGTTTTGTATGGACGTATAAATACGCGCCGACCTGATAAATTTAGCAGGCTCATCGATCGTATACCCAAGTGTTACATTCCTGATGGTAAAAAATGAGGCATCGGTCACAAAACGGCTGTTCATCCAGTCCCTTTCGATGCCGGTTACGTTTCCACCACCCACGGTAGTGCCAAAGAAACCTTTGCCGGGATTTTCAACTGACCTGAAGCGGTATTTAACTTCTTTCATCAGATTAAAAACACCGTCGAGATTGGTCGTGCTATACAGATGACGTACCATAACTTCATTGCCATGAGAGCCCGTACCCACTACTGACAAGTCGAAATCACCATATCTCAGCGTGTTGGTAATTCCATAAGTGAAATCCGGAAATGGGTTACCTATGATGGCCCGGTCATCATTATCCCCTCCCCTGGTGATGATGCCGTCACCATTGACATCCCGCAATTTGATGCTACCCACGGTAGAACGTCCGGGTACCTGTGGGGAATTGGCCAGGTCTTCTTCATTCCAGTAAAGTCCGTCTGCCATGTGACCATAGAACTGCCCGAAAGGTTGTCCTGTCTGAGTGATATGCCAGGTGCCATACACCCTGTCTATCCCATCTGCGAGGGAAATAACCTTGTTTCGATTAAATGAAATGTTAGCATTGGTGGTCCATTTCAGTTTTCCATTGGTATTGATGGAGGTGATAGCAAATTCGTGACCCCAGAAGTCTATTTCGCCGATATTGTCGTTGAAGTTGCCGAAGCCCGACTCCTGCGGAATCTGTACATTGAACAGCAGGTTGGTGGTAGTCTTTTTGTAATAATCGTACATAAACTGTATACGGTCGTTAAAAAGGCCCAGGTCGAAACCAACATCGAACTGTTCGGTGGTTTCCCATCCCAGGTTGTTGTTGGCAAGGGAAGTGACTACCGCTCCGGGGGCCACATTATCTCCAAAAACCGCGTTAACGGTATTGTCGATCAGAGCATACTGGGTATAATTGCCTATATTATTGTTGCCCGTCACACCATAGCTTGCCCGTAGCTTTGCAAAGGATATGGCTTCAATGCCTTTCAGGAAATCTTCATCGGATACTACCCATCCAATGGAAGCCGAGGGAAAAGTACCCCATCGGTTATCGGCACCAAACCGGGATGATCCGTCACTCCGGATGGAAGCGGTGAACAGGTATTTACCTTTGAAGTTATAGGTAAACCTGGAAAGTACCGAGGTGAGCGACCATTCCTCCACCCCGCTATTGGTACCGGCCCGGTTGATGTTGATGGCCCCCTGAATGGTAGGAAGCCTGTCATCGGCATAAGTATCGGCCTGGATGCGCGTTCTGTTTCTGCGGAATTTTTGATTGGTAAATCCAACAAGTAATTCCAGGTTGTGATCGTTAAAACTCCTGGTATAAGTAGCCAGGTTTTCATTCAGCCAGGAAAAATCTTCTATATTTTCCCTGATAGAAAAAGCGGTAGTTGGCAGGGGAACATTGATCCTGCCGGTTGCCGTGGAAGGATTGAAAAAGAAATACTTGGAATTATATAACTCTGCATTAAAAGTGGATTTCAAGACTAACCCCTCGATCGGCTCGTATTCAATAAAAGCGTTGGAAAGCAGGTTGACTTCTGTTGTTTCGTTATCAATTTCCTCGACAGACCTCACCCAGTTGGCGTAAGCAAAAATATTACCGGTCTCGGCAGGAAACCTGTTAAACCTGGTGAGTTCGCCATTTTCATCATAGATAGGCATGATAGGCCAGGTATGTAAAGCATTGAAAAGAATTCCGGTTCCCCTGGTTCCGTCAGTTTCCGGAATATTGTCTTCGATATAAGAAGGCGCCAAATTAAACCCGAGCCTTATTTTATCCGGTACATCATAATTGGTGTTTATGCGCAGGGAATACCTTCTGAACTCAGAATTTAAAACCACCCCCTGCTGATTAAAAATCCCGGCGACAATGGCTGTACTGACCTTCTCCCGGTTGGTTGAAATGGCCAGGCTGTAGCTTTGAATGGGGGCATTTCTCAGCAATGCATCGTACCAATCATTGTTTTTGCCTTCATATTGAGAGGGGTCCTGAAATATTTCCGGAACCGGCTGCCCGGCATCTTCGTAATATTCTTTTTTAAACCGGACAAATTCAACAGCATCCATCATTTCAAGTCTGCCTTCCCGGGGCACTTCCTGCACGCCTGCATAGGCGGTAAAGCTGATATTGGTTTGTCCCGGCTTCCCCTTTTTGGTGGTAATCAGGACAACTCCATTGGCCGCTCTGGATCCATACAAGGCCGTAGAGGCCGCATCTTTCAATACCGAAATCTCCTGAATTTCATCCGGATTGATAGAACCGATGTCACCGGTGATGGGAAAGCCATCTACCACATATAACGGATCACTGCCACCCGATACCGACAATTGACCCCGAATCCGGACCGACATGCCCTGCCCCGGCTTGCCAGTCGTTTGGTTGATTTGCACACCAGCCAGACGGCCCTGCAGCTTCTGGGTCACCTGGGCCACCGGCAAATCCTGCAGTTCCTGGGCATCTACCGTTTGAACTGCTCCTGTTACCTCCCTTTTTAACTGTGTACCGTACCCTACTACTACCACCTCAGAAAGTGACATAACATCCGAAAGCAACCGAACATCGATAACCGACTGTTCGTTCACAGCAATCTCTTCCGAGACATAACCAATAAAGGAGAAAACCAGGATGTCGGCCCCTTCAATCAACTGCAGCCTGTAATTTCCTTCTGCATCGGTAAGGGTACCATTTGAGGTACCTTTTTGAATTACATTTGCACCGGGTAACCTTTCGCCGTCAGACGAATATACCGTACCCGTGATTGTTTTTTCCTGACTAAAAACAGGGTAAGAAAAAATAACGCATCCCAGACCGTATATCCAGGGTAAAAGCATTTTACAGTAGCGTACTTTCATATTTTTTAGCGCTTAAAAAGTTAACAGTTAAGTAATATTAACCTAATTATCAGCAGATTGCATCCTGTACCTACCTGCTAAATTTTCAATCAATGACTTTAAATAAAGGTGATTTTTAATAAATTTTTAATTGAGGTGCCATTGAATAAAAATATGATAATGATATTGGGATAAATTATGGGTCGAGAACAGCGATTTGAAAAAGTTGTTTACATGTTTCTCACCTCACTTTAAAGTGGAAGAAGTGTAACCGATTTGTTTACTCACTGCTTTTTTTAGTGTTTTTTAAAATCCTGGCCTGCGGGTATCGGATGACATGACATGTGTTATCTTTTGATGAAATTTAGCGTTTTTTTTGGTTTCTTTTGATTCCGATTGTATGTCCGTGGGATGGTCACCGGATGAATCCGGCCATTCTACCGAATTGAAAGACTACACATCCCATAGCGATCAGGAACGCTGGAAGTTGATAAAAATCAACGACCGGCAAGCCTTTGAGACCATCTACCGGCGGCATTGGGCCGGCCTGATGATGTCGGCCTACCATATGCTGGAAGACAAAGAAAAGGAATCCCTAAATTCCTAATACCTTGGAATTGATTGATTTTCCCCTTATAGGCAGATATTAATTTATTATGAAGTAGGTTACTTTGCTGTGACCAAAAGGCCGATCAGAAAGCTAATCAAAATACTTCTATTAAAATAATACAACATAATTAGTACTTGAAAATCTAAAAACTTGAAATATTCTAATTCAGAAAATCCAAAACTTTTAAAATTCACTAACAAACAACCGCCGATAATCTGTGCTTCTCTTTAAGACATAGTGGGCTAGCCCTGTGTTTTTGCCGGCCACTCTCCGGCAAGTGATTCCGGTAAAATGTCAATTTTATGGTTTTACCGTAATAGGCCAGCCGGTAAATTGCCCGGCATCAGGCGATGTTACATCGGCTGTTCCCGGCCAGCATTCGAAAGTCACTTCCCTGGCTGCGGTATTGAAACGGATCAGGCCAAAACCCGCCCCGAAATCCTGAGAACCGGGATTGACGTAGGCATGCATGGTGATTTTATTGTCAAACCCGTCCAGGTAGTTACCTGTCCATGGAAGGTCGTTGTCGATAGCAGGGCCTGATCCTGGCTTTTCATCCTTCGGCCACCACCAGCGGCTGTAATAATTGTTGACAATGGCCGGTACAACAAAGGCCCAGGGACCATCGCCATACGCTTCAATGCCGTGTTTTATGACTGTCGCCAGATGCTGGTCACCCGCAATGTGCACGGCATTGGCCTTTTTGATCTTTTCAAGGGCTTTTTTACGACCGGTTTGCGGCCAGCCGTTCGAGTCCATGTCGGCATGCAGCCGGTTGGTAGAATCGCCATGCACATGGGCACCACCGCAGAACCCTGTCTGGGACAAAACAGCCTTCATAATGACACCTTCCTTGTTTTCATCTGCCCAGCTATCCAGAAAATTAAGCTGACGGTCACCAAGCAACTTTAAACCCGGTACATCAACTGATGCCGGATCGTAGTCAGGGTTTATAATATGGTCAGGTCTCGGCCCCTGCTGAGGTATTTTTCCTTTTGGCCCCGACTTGAATTTACGGTCTTCGATAATGGCAAAATCAACGGGCCCCAGTTGATAGCTGGTGAAGTAAACACCGATCCCTTGCAATACAGGATCAGGGTCCACCGGATCCGGCAGATGGGCGGTCTGGCATCTTTCTACCATTTTGACATACTCGGGGTGGAAAAAATAACCCCCGTCATTCCCTGCCATGGACGTGGCCTGCTTCCCTCCCTCTCCCCACAGGTTACCCTGGCCAATGTCATGATCATCGGGAATGGCAATCATAGGCCGGTGGCGGAAGGTTTCGCGGAATTGCCTGCCAAAAAGCAACCAGGCGGCCGTGTGTTCCCTGTGGTGATAAGACTGGTCGCCGGCAAAAAAGACCACATCGGGATCCAGTGCATTGATATTTTTTACATAAGTATCCCGGTCTTTGGGGCCTTTATTGGAATTGCAGGATAGGGCAGCGATGACAATCTCCTGTTTGTCTACCGGCAGTTTCCGTATGGTTCCTTCAAAAGTTGCAGCTTCGCCATGCCTCAGGCGATAGGCCATGTTCTCCGTTTTATTCCAGTTTTCTACCCGGAAATGGGCCGACCAACCTAATTCATGCACCGGCTGCCGTTGTATCTCTTTCCACTCCCCGCCTTCTTTAATGTCCAGCAAAACGAATTTGGGTTCATCGGGATATAGCGGAAAAAGCTGCGCAGTAAGTTTGAGGGTGTTGTTGGCAACCGTGTAAGCACCAAAGGCAATGACGGAATCCCGGGCTATCTTCACATCGATGATGTGGTTGGGTTTTCTGTTCCACCAGTCATTGATTGTGATAGAATCCAGACCGGTAAAAGGGGCAACGGTATATTCCTTTGTGGTCTCAATGCCACCTTCGGGCTTTGGCTGGCAGGCGGCCAGGGTTAATATGAGCAGGCTTAAAGCTGTAAAATTGTTTTTCATCAGTAGTTGGTTTAGTATAAATTTCCCAGTCGCTGTACAATTTAATGAGTTATTCCATTTAAATGGAATTTAATGGTAAAAAAGAGTCAAATTAAAGATTAAACCTGCATTTACTAATCAGCATGTAAAAAGAAGATGTTTTCAGTCACAACCGTCCCGATCCAAAAATAAAAAATACTATGGAATAAGCGGTTAAGGCCGTTTTTGTGGCTTGGTAACATAAGTTACCGACTACCCGCTAACACATCCTTAGTTTTGCTTTTACCAAATAGAAAATAATATGAAAAAGGCATTTTACCTATTGACACTTTGCTTTTCATTTTTATGGTCAGCACTCCGGGCGCAGGAGGTGGTACCCGTTACCAAGTCAAAAGTGCTGGAAACAGTAGCCGGGCAAAACCTGTCTATCAGGATCAGTGAACAGCAACGCAAAGAAGCCCGGGCAGATTACCGGCAGACTAACTCCGTATTGATGCCTCATATTGCCTTATCTTACACAGGCTTTACCACGACCAATCCTCTGGCAGCTTTTGGTTCAAAACTGAACCAGGAGGTATTGACAACAGAAGATTTCAACCCCCTCTTTCTCAATGACCCTTCCCGTACCACCAACTATGCCACCGTACTGGAAATCCGCCAACCATTGCTCAATCCGGACGGATACCATCAACGCAAGGCGGCTGCCATCAAAATGAGGGCCGCTGAGCTCCAAACCACCCGTACCAAAGATCAACTGGCATTCGATGCCGAAAAATCCTATATGCAACTGCAGTTGGCCTACCAATCGGTGGAGGTGCTTCAAACGGCCCTGGAGGCAGCCCGGGCAAACTGGAAAATGGCCAATGACAGGTATGAGCAAGGTTATCTGCAAAAGGCAGATCTGCTGGCAGTGGAGGTCAGGCTGATAGAAGTGAAAAATCAATTGCAGCTCGCTGAAAGCCACGTAATGAACGCTTCCGATTACCTGGCTTTCCTGATGGGAAAGGAAGATCAGGTGCTTTTGAAGCCAGCCGATAGCCTCATGGTCTCCGGTACCGGCCCTGCTGCAGTCAATGAGATACCTCAGGGCAGGGCAGACATTCAGGCGGCACGATTGGCCACAGAAGCTCATGCGGCAGCTTACCGGGCCAATAAAATGTCTTTTTTACCTCGTATAAATGCTTTTGGAAGTTATCAATTATATGATGACGACTTGTTTCAGGGAGATGCCAATGGCTACATGATCGGCGCCCAACTTAGCTGGAATATCCTGGAAGGTACAAAGCGGATAGGAAAAACACAAAAGAGTAAAGCGGCTTTGGAACGCTCGAAACTCTCTTACGATCAGTATCTGTCACAAAGCAACCTGGAAATGAATCAGGCGGTACGCAAGCTATCCGATGCCCGAAACAAACTCCGGCTTTCAAAATCTGCCCTGGATCAGTCCCGTGAATCATTGCGCATCCGGACAAACCGGTTCAAAGAAGGACTCGAAAAAACTGCCGACCTGCTTACAGCCGAAACCCAATATGCCCGCAAGCAACTGGAATACTACCAGGCCATTTTCGAACTGAACTATACCCAGGCTTATATCGAATTTTTAATCAAGGAATAACCATGATGAAAAAATATAACCTAAAGACCATCCCATTCATGATCGCAGCATTACTTGCAGGCTGCGGCGATGGCAAAAAACAGGCGTTGCAAGATGATGTGAAATCCATCAAAGTAAAAGTAGAGGTAGTTGAAGCAACAGGCAGGCAGCCTTTTATCACAGCAAGTGGAAAAGTGACCGCGGTACAAAGCGCCAAAGTGGGTACCCGGATGATGGGCTTCGTAGATAAAATTTATGCCAGACTGGGAGACAAGGTCAAAAAAGGGCAGGTATTGGTAGTCATCAACAGTACTGACCTGCAGGCCAAACTAGCCCGGGCCGATGCCGGTGTGCTGGAGGCCAAAGCTGGTTTTGCCAATGCCGAAAGGGACTATAAACGTTTGAAGAACCTGATGGCGGCTAACAGCGCTTCGCAAAAGGAAATGGATGACATGACCACCCATTTCGAAATGACCAAAGCCAGATTAGAAATTGCCCGACAGATGAAAAACGAGGTCCAAGCCCAATTTTCCTACACTAACATTCGCGCGCCCTTTGACGGAGTGGTAACGCAGAAACTCGTCGAACCAGGGGACATGGCCAACCCGGGCATGACGCTGGTCGCACTGGAGTCACCGGACATTTTTGAAGCCCATGTAAAAGTTCCGGAAAATGAGATTGTACATATCAAAGCCAACGATGACGTGCTCGTCACAATCAAATCTGTTAATAAGGAAGTGAATGGAGCAGTGGTCGAGGTAAGCGCATCATCCGCTGGCTCCGGAGGGCAATACCTGGTAAAAGTAGCATTGGCGAATGCCGGGGATGAAATCCGCTCCGGTATGTTCGCCACAGTGGACTTTCCCGTACCGGACGAAACTGCTCCCGGCCTAACTCTTCTTCCAAAAGAAGCACTTATCGACCGCGGTCAACTAAGAGGGGTTTATACTGTCAGCCAAAGCAACACGGCCCTGTTACGCTGGCTTCGGTTGGGCAGAACTTATGGCGACAAAGTCGAGGTATTATCGGGACTGTCACCGGGAGAAACGTATGTGGTTTCAGCACAGGAAAAACTGTACAACGGAGTAAAAATAAGCATTCGATAATCAAAGATCTTAAGCGATGAAGGAAGGATTAGCAGGAAAAATCGCCCGTGGGTTTATCGACTCAAAACTCACGGTACTTTTAATGATCGTATTCATGGTCATTGGGGTCTACAGCTCATTTTTGATCCCCAGAGAAGAAGAGCCACAAATAGATGTGCCCATGGCCGATATATTTGTGGGCTATCCCGGCGCCAGCCCCACTGAGGTGGAGTCCAGGGTCATCGAGCCTTTGGAAAAACTGATTTCAAACATCCCCGGTGTGGAGTATGTCTATTCCACTTCTATGAAGGAGCAGGGTATGGTCATTGTGCAGTTTTATGTAGGGGAAGATATAGAACGTTCGTTTGTCAAAATGTATAACGAAATCAATAAACACATGGATATCATGCCCCAGGGTGTGACCATGCCCCTGATAAAAACGCGCGCTATAGACGATGTGCCGGTCCTGGGCCTCACACTTTGGAGCGAAAACTACGACGACTATCGCTTGCGTCAAATAGCAGAAGAACTCACCAGCGAGATAGAAAAAGTCAATGATGTGTCCATCACCAAAGAAATCGGTGGCAAAAAGCGTCAGGTCCGCGTGGTGTTGGACAAGGATAAGCTGGCCGCCAGTGGTCTGGATTTCCTGTCCGTATCAGCAATGATCAGGGTCAACAACCAGCAACTGAATGCAGGAAGTTTTAACAAGAATGACAATGAGTTTTTGGTCAAAACAGGCAAATTTCTTGAAACTGCAGGAGATGTGGAAAACCTGGTGGTAGGTGTACAGGAAAGCCAACCCGTCTACCTGAGACAAATTGCTGCCATTACAGATGGCCCGGAGCTTCCTAAAAATTATGTGTCCTTTGGCTTTGGCAAGGGAAGTGAAAAAGCTTCGGTTTACCGCTCTGAATATCCTGCGGTAACCATTTCCATTGCCAAGCGGAAAGGCGCCGATGCCATGCAAATCGCCGATGTGATTTTAGCGAAGGTCGAACGCTTGAAAGCCAGCTTAATTCCCGGCGATGTCCATGTCGAAGTGACCAGGAATTATGGCGAAACAGCCTCTCAAAAGGTATCGGAATTGTTGATGCATCTGATCGGGGCCATTGTGGCCGTGACGTTTGTGGTGATGCTCGCCATGGGTTGGAGGGGCGGTCTGGTGGTATTTCTTTCCGTACCCATCACTTTTGCCCTTACCTTGCTGAGTTACTACATGCTGGATTATACATTGAACCGCATCACACTGTTTGCCCTGGTATTTGTGACCGGGATTGTGGTAGATGATTCCATCATTATTGCAGAGAACATGCACAGGCATTTTAAAATGAAGCGGTTGCCCTTCCGGGATGCGGCGTTATATGCCATCAATGAGGTGGGAAACCCTACCATACTCGCCACGTTCACGGTCATCGCTTCGGTATTGCCTATGGCTTTTGTCTCCGGTCTTATGGGGCCCTACATGTCTCCGATGCCTATCGGCGCCTCTATAGCCATGATTTTGTCCTTGTTTGTGGCGCTCACCATTACCCCTTTCCTTGGGTATCTGTTTCTGCGTGAAAAGGATAAAAAGAAAAATGGGGCGGAGGGCAAAGAACCGGAAGGTAAAAAGCCGGAGGACACACGCATCTATCGCTGGTATGAAAAACTTCAACGCCCTCTGATTGAAAACAAGGTCAAACGTTGGATTTTTTTGGGTGGGACCATTGTGCTGTTGCTTGGTTCCCTGGCCATGTTTTTCACCCAATCAGTAGCCGTAAAAATGCTGCCTTTCGACAATAAAAATGAGTTCCAGGTAGTCATTGATATGCCCGAAGGAACCACCCTCGAACGCACTGCTGCAGTAGCCCGGGAGATTACTCAATACCTCTCCTCCCGCCCTGAAGTGGTCCACTACCAAAGTTATACAGGCACTTCTGCTCCCATCACCTTCAACGGGCTTGTTCGTCACTACGACCTGCGTGGGGGCAGCAACATGGCTGACATCCAGGTGAATCTGGCCGATAAACATGACAGAGATGAGCAAAGCCATGACATCGTAAAGCTGCTACGTCCCGGCATTCAGGCCGTAGCCCGCCCGTACAATGCGAACGTAAAGCTGGTAGAGGTGCCTCCCGGTCCGCCGGTATTGTCTACCATCGTGGCCGAGATCTACGGCCCTGACTATGAACAGCAAATGAAAGTAGCCGATGAGGTAAAAACCATCCTGGCCAACACACGGGATGTGGTAGATATAGACTGGATGGTGGAAGATGACCAAACCGAATATGAATTGATCATCGACAAGGAAAAAGCCATGTTATACGGCGTATCCCCTCAGCAAATCGTCCATACTATGCACATGGCTTTGTCAGAAAGTGCCATCACCACACTCTATCAGGAAGATGCCGCCCGGCAGGTGGGGCTGATCCTCGCATTGGATGAAAAAGAAAAGTCCGGCCTTCACGACATCGCTCTCCTTCAGGTAAGGTCTCAGACAGGGGCGATGGTTTCGATTGGTGATCTGGTGGATATCCGGGTGCATACCAGGGCCAAAAACATTTATCGCAAAAACCAAAAACGGGTGGTCTATGTGATGTCGGACATGGCAGGCAAGTTGGAAAGCCCGGTATATGCGATCCTGGGCATGACTGATAAGCTGGAAGCCATCAACCTGCCTGCAGGTTACCACATAGATGAGCTGTACATCGAACAACCTGCCCTGGAAGAAGATTTTACGGTAAAATGGGATGGCGAATGGCAGATCACCCTGGAAGTATTCAGAGATTTGGGAATGGCGTTTCTCGGGGTAATTATCATCATTTACATGCTTATTGTGGGCTGGTTCCGGAACTTTAAAGCGCCGGTGGTCATGATGGTAGCCATTCCTTTGTCTATGGTAGGGATTGTCCTGGGGCATTGGCTGCTGGACGCCTTCTTTACCGCGACCTCTTTTATAGGCATGATCGCCCTGGCAGGTATTATGGTGAGAAACGCCGTCCTGCTCATAGACTTTGTCAACCTAAGGGTGTCTGAAGGCGTGGCCCTGAAACAAGCTGTCATCGAGGCCGGTGCTGTGCGTACCACACCCATCTTACTGACAGCCGGCACCGTGGTAATAGGCGCATTCGTCATCCTTTTCGACCCGATTTTCCAGGGATTGGCCATCTCTTTAATGGGAGGAACCATAGCCTCTACCGTACTGACCCTGCTGGTGGTACCGCTTGTTTATTACCTAATAGAACGTAAAAATCACAATTAACATGAAACTCCTTATTGTCACAACCGCCACCCAGTTCCGCGAACAGGTGTCAGAACTATGCAAAAAAGCCAGCATCGAAAGCTTCAGCGGCCTGGGCATCGATGGTTACAAAAGCTCTCAGGCACAGTTAATAACCTCCGGTTGGTTTTCCAGTGAAGGCGACGGTGTGGGGTCGTACCTGTTTTTTGCCCTTACTAACCGGGGAAAAACAGATGAACTGCTCCGATTGATTACCGACTTCAACCATGAACTGGAAACCGATAACCCAGTCAGAATGGCTGTGACCCGGTTGGAAGAATATATCTAGGATAAATTAACCCAACTTAAACCATCACAGGGGCAATAATTCTGATCTCAACTGTATTTTTAAACACAACCGTAAGAGTCCGGTCATTATTTCAATTCCATCATGGTTCGATTAAAGCTTCAGGCGGGCTATGAAAATATTCTCCCGAAGTTGTATTTCAATTCCATCATGGTTCGATTAAAGCCCCGTTCCCTTAACCGTTAAAACGTCTAAATACTCGCCATTTAGGGCATTTTCTTTTCTTATAAATCGGCCGAAAGTCATCGATCCGTAATAACCGGATTTTATGGGGGCAGCGACAACCGGGGTTGCCGGCTGAAAACGTGGTTTTTGGAGGTTTTTATGACTTTGCATATGATTGAAACGATTATAGATATTGGCATCAACGACTCACCCCTTTAAATAAAGCTGTCAAGGCTGTTTTTTTCAGTGCCATGTACCTCTTTTTCTAACCAATGGCTTTCGCGGCTTTTAAAGATGATCAAACTATCATTCTCTTTCATAAGGCTATTGGCTTCGGAAATCAGACTTTTAAGCTTTACCTGGGTTATGTCGCCTTCAAATACGGAGTTTTGTATCCAGTGCAGGTACATGCGGCAAAGCTTCAGCATTTTGCCTACCCGTTTGTGCCCAATATCATAGACCAGTATTACATACATGTCACCACCACGCTTTAAAAGGTTTGTATGCTTCCATACCTAAAATATGCTTACTTAGCTTATAACACTCAAGTCTTACAAGGTGCCTGTAGCTCACATTTTTTTTCAGGGCACGGTGTTTGATAGTTTCTGCCAGGCGTTCTTCCCAGACCCTGGCAAACTTTTTCCTGCCGCTTTCTTTCAATACACACCGGTTCACCGTTTGTGAAAAATGCGAAGCCTTAATTTCTCTTTTGTTAAGGGTACGGAATATGATCCTGTCTACCAATACCGGTTTGAATATCTCAGCCAAATCCAACGCCAGGGAATACCTTCTGGTGCCAGGCTCGTGGAGGTAGCTGAATATTACCTTCTATGCCCATCAGTTCGCTAATGGTGACAGTAGCCGGCACTTGTTCCTGTAATTCCTCTATACTGGTAATAATATCATCCAACGGTTTGTCACGCCGGACATAGTATTTCAGGTTTTTAAGCAGGTTGAAACCAGCCCCTTCTACAAATTTTCTGGCGATGGGCATTCGTTTTACCGGGTCCTGATAATGGCTGGCCTGTTGTATGAGCACTTTACCGGCCAGCAGGTATTCTTTGGGGTGAAATGAACCGGTGTAGTGCCCATAGTAATCGAAAAAGTGTACTGCGATTTGTTGTTTGCCCAGGTAATTGTACAAAGCACTGTTGGCATCCAGGCTGCCAAAGATAAATAGCCCCGAAACACTTTGGACAGGTATGTACTTTGGCTGCCCTTCTTTACCATTTTCATCCACCGGGGTGAACTTCAGGGTATTATCTTTCCGGCTCATACGCCCGGGGTTGAACAGATAGTAGGTTTTCTTCATGACTCCTAAAAAATACTAATTGGGATACCTCGATTCGGATTGAACAGATAGTGTTTTTTTTATGCTATAAATCAGTATGTCAAAGAACCTTTTGAAACATTCTCCCTCCATCATGCTTCACCCGCATAACACAAATCGTAATAACTGCATGTTTGACATATTTTGGCATGGATCACCGGCGGACAAGATTCCAAAGTCATGATTTGGGCTACTTCCTTTTCCCATTGCTCAATTAATTCCGCCTCTTCCTGCCCCAGGATCACCTGAAGCCGTTGCTTTTGTCTGGGATATTCAATGATTCCTGTAACGCCTGCTATCCCTTTTTGAGCCAATTTCCAAATATAGTACTTCACCTGAGCAATGTGGGATTCTTGCATTTTATTGGATTTTTTAATCTCATGTACCACTTTGTTGCGGGGATCGTAGTAATCGATCTTCACCCCGTCTGCTTCGATTTCTGTGTATTTGGCGGCCCTGTCGCCATAGCTGGTTTCACCGATCAGCTTGCCCTCAGCCACATGGTCAGCGGTGTGTTCCATTTGTATGCCATTACTGAAAAGCCAAAGTTTCCTGCTGCATATGTGGTAATAGCTGATATGTGTTGCGGTAATAATGTGCATGGCAGAATGGCTTCAAAGAAAAGTATCATTGTTTTCTATTGCTTCGATTTTCAGCCGTTTCCTGTCAAAGGATTTTGACAATGATGACACCAGCTTACAGAGCTCCATTTGTAGCCGGTCCTGCTCCTCCACCCCTTTTCTTACTTTATCATAAATCCTTTCTATGGCTTTTTCAAATACTTCACCTAACTGATATATTTCACGGTATGACAGGTAATTGTTACCCTGCATACCGGCATTCGGAATAGTACTGACGGTATATTGCAGGTCTTTATCGCGATCTTTGAGGTCACCGACCACATATTTTACAATTTCGTAAGGTTCGGTTTGCTCAGTTTGTATGTCCACCACCACCTTATGCTGCAATATCCAATCCAGTGAATAGGCTAATTCAATACCCTGCTTTTGGTCATAGATTTTCACCACCTTACCACCATCGCGAAAGGTAAGAAAAGTGTCAATGTAGTTGTTCCACCACATGGCCCATTGCCAGGAACGAGGCGCCATTTTCTCCAGCGTTGTGTAAACTCCCTGCTTTTTCAGTTTTTTTTCACTATACGGCAGTTGCGCTAATCGTAAAGACTTTTTGATGATTTCCCTTATTTTATTATTAATATCCTTCATTAATCTGTAACGTTGATAATATTTACCCATATGAAACGCTTCTTCCTCCATGCGGCGCTTCAAATACCGGTGCACGTCATACGCCTGGTACCTTCTGATATTGTTTTCAATACACCACATGTACTCACCCAAATACATAGGTACGCGTTCTGTGTAAAACTTTCTGCCCTGTAGTTCGGCACGCATCACTTCCAGAAAATCATAATAACTGATGAGGTTAACAGATTTGAAAACATTTTTGAACCTACGGTATCTTTTATCCACACATATCACCACCTTCCCATCCAAATCACCCCTTGACACCCTGCCAAAACGCTGTACGAAATTTTGAAAATACTTGCCAGGCTGCATGATGCAATATTCCACATCATAATTAACACCTACCTCTGCCTTGTTGGTGGCAATAATCAGATGAGCTGCCTTTATTTTGGCTTCCTGCGGTTCATTGGATGACACATAACCTGTACTTTGGTAAATGGTGTATTCCGGAAAAACTTCCCGAAGTTTTTCAGCCAGTATCTGTACATCGCGTAACTGATCCAGGATCAGCAAGGCCTTATGCACAGCCAATACTTCCCTGAGTTCCGGTATTTTTTCCATGACCAGCGATGACATGTCTTTACTATCCACAAATTCCACTGCTATCCGGCCATGGATCGGGCGGGCATGGGAGCTGTCATCGACAATCGCTTCGATGATTTCTTCATACGCCATATTTTCCTCTTCAAAAATCTTTTTTAAACCTTCCTCAGGAGTAGCCGATACGAAAAGGAAACGTACGCCGTGTACACTCCCTTTCTCCGCCCCATGATGCTTCAAAAAAAACTCACGCAACTTTATCAAAGTCAGGATGTTGGCGATCTGTGCTTCATCATACAAATGGTATTCATCAAAAATCACATAATTGAAAGTGCTCAAAAACCTGCTAAAGGTGGTATCACCGGTTTTGTTGTCCCAGGCATATCGATGATAACCTCCATGCATGGCAAAATTGATAATATCAGGATTGGTAATGACAAGATCACTGCTTTCGGCTAGGTCAATGGCTTTCTGCCAACGCCTGTAACCGGTCACCTCATACCGGTTCAATTCAGGGCCTGTGAGTTGGTTGATGACTAGCTGCCTGTAGGTCTCCCGGAAACTTCCGGTCAACTCATTGATCAAAGCATTGGTAGGCAATACGATAAGGCCTCGCACGTTTCTGCTGCTACCTATCCCTTTCCGTTGTTTTTTGGCATTAATGGCCGGGAAAGGAAAAGCATAACTCTTTCCGGTGCCTGTCGGCGCTGTGATCAAAGTAAACTCCGGTAACCGGTCAAAATCCAGTTTGATACGCTTTTGCACTTCATGCAACAGGCATGCCCAGCCATTAATGACCTCCTTTTCATTTGTCTGCCTGACATATTGAGGCTTAATGTATATGGAAAAGTTATCCATCTTTGAATACAGGTTTAAAAATAGTTTTGACTTCCTCCAATGATAATTGCTTGATGAGGTTATAGTTTTCAAGCAGGAAGGAAAAGTTGATTTTTTGACTTTTTACCATAATCTCCGTAGCAGTATCGAGGTTATTAAATACTGTTTTTAAAGAAAAAGCATTGAGCCAAAACTCATCGGTAGGCGGTAAAACCATTTCTTCTACCAGTACCAGCGTTTCCAGCGCTCTTCCTACCCTGATGACCGGAGGCAACGGCATCTTTTTTTCAGATAAAAAAAGGGGCCTGAAAGCTGGTGCCGATACGCAAACCCTGCACTTGCCTGAAGTTTTTGAAAGGTGATTTACCGGATTTTTCAATGGCTTTAACATCCACAAAACCGTCCACATCAAATAGTGTATTTTGAATGTAAGCCTCAGTTTTATTACTTCGTTCCAAAGGCCTGGCTACCGTACAATAGAATCCAAAATCACGTATTTCTTCATACACCGGTGTTTCCAGGTGCCTGTAGTAGCCACCTGAGGCTTTCAAAACTTTTTCAAATGAATAAGTCAGCGCCAGGTCACCGATAAAATTTCCAGTGACTGTAGCAGATGTTTTGCCCCCTGAAACCTCGGTGAAATAAAATAAGTGGTTCAGTAAACTCAGACGGATTACTTTTGCCTCCATCATTTGGTAACATTAATATCTTTCAAAAACCGGGCACAGTCTTCCTTCGCTTTTTGATAGATGGTCTGCAATGCTTTTTCATCCTGCCATAAGCTCTCTATAAAATCTGTGAGCATCTTTCCTGGTATATACCCTTCCTCTCCATAGGCTGCTTTCATGGTATCATTCATCGTGCTACTCACCGTTTCAAAGTCGACAGGCGTATTCTCATCCCAGTTTTTGGCGATAGTATAGCTATTAACAGGCTGCTCAAAGCTGGAATACCCGATTCCCAGAATATGGTTTTTTACATTAGCAGAACTATTGGTAGTACTTTGGGCAAAATACCGGGACTCGTACATGATACAGGCCAGCAGGTGTATGAACAATTCAGGGGTTACATTTTCCACCATAATAAAATGGGGCAGGAAAACGCCGGGCTTTACATATTGCACCTGAAACAGGAATTGCCGATGATCTCCCTTTTCCTCGTCCCACATAGTACCCCCCTCACTTAGCGCATTGTGCTGCATGGTGGCTGTGATCTCATCGATATCCCTGAGGGAATAAGCCCAGTCGTAAATGACCCTGCTTCTCAGCGCTACCGTATCATTGCTTTCTGTAATACTATCGCCGAACAAAATCGAATTAGGGTTGGCCAGTTGTTCCCTCTTCTTGATAACATTGTACCTGAGCGCCGGGTCAACCACCCCAAACCGGCGGCATGTCCGTAACCCCAGCAATTTTTCACGGCTTTTCAGTTTTCGGGCCGGCACTTCCACAACATCTTTGGTGGGTGAAAGCTTGAAGTTGATGGTTTCATCGGGATAATTGCTGCGTATAATGGCATTGCCGATGGTTTCGCGCAGTACCGCAATTTTTATGGTTCCTAAAATGTTTTGCTTCAGATCTTCGACAAAACAGGTTTGCGGAATAATGTCAAATAGTGCGTTCATTATTGATTTTTCTTTAGATTTTTAATGATTTCAAAATATTGAGCAGCATTTCTCTTTTGCTGTTCAGGCAAGCTTAGCGCTATGTTTTCTTCACTGATTTCCTTCGCTTCCGCTTTCAACGCTTTCAGGATCTTTTTTGGCCTTTAGGGTTCTGATTTTTATCAGGGACTGTTCGCGAAAAAGAAATGCAAATTGGTATATCCAATCTTTTTCAACATTGACCGCAGGAATTTTCCCCTGCCAGTCCTGCATAAATAGCTGATCATAAACGGCCGTGGAAAATGCTTCTATCGCCTCTGTATCAGGTTTATCCATGCGCAGCTTACGGTATATCTCACCATTGGTCTTTTGGATAATGTCTTCCCGGCTGCTGCCTTGTTTATGGTATTTCCTCAAAAAATCCATGGCTGTACGGATCAGCCAGGTTTCTTCGGCGGCAGTCTTGTAACCGATGTCGATTTTGACTGCCAGTTCCGCCAGTTTTTCTGTTACTGTCATGCTTCCAAATTTTTGTTTATATTTTGTATAAAAGTTGATGAATGAATTGTATACCTTTTTTTGGTCATCCGCACCCAACAAATAATAAAGGGTAAAATAGGCACGGCGGCTTCGGGCTATTTTCAATAAATTGCTCTCTATGCCTCCTTTTCCAAAAGTCAGCACCAGCCGTATTTCATCCAATACCTCATTTGCATGAATCAACCGTACGCTGTCCCAACCCAGGAGCTTTAAAAATTGTGGGGCATTTTCGAAGTGAAAAACCGCCTTGTGAGGCGTGTAGGGAGTCATTATGCCCGAAATGTAGGTGCGGACTCCCAGTTCCCTGGCTATCCTCAGACACTTTCTTACCAGGAAAAATGTCGGTGCTACCTTCGGGTCCAGTTTGATAAATTCCAGGTTATAAAGATTATAATCAAATTTTGAATTTTTATCCAATGCCACGTTTCCATCCTCCAGCAACTTCATTTCGTCTTTGGCTTTTATGCAACCTTTTATGATGTCTTTTTCTATATCGAGGTTGGCTTCAAAAAAATCATAATATAAAACGAGATTGGCTTCAGAAACCCTAAACAGGGAAGCTCTCAATTTATTTTCCTCTGAAAACAAGGAGGAAATATAGCTGGTATGATTGTTTAAGTTAGTGACAGTTCTGTTGCTGAAACCCCTGGCTTTCATGGCAAACGCTACTTCAGCCTTGTAGGCTACCTCACCGACACCCCCTGTAAAGGCACACATAGCCTTTTTTGGAGGAACAGAAGGGGCATATTGTTTTAAAAATTGCAAATTCACCTGCCCCGGACATTCAAAATAGCGATCAAAGAGCATGTCTTTCACATTTCCACCGGTTTCTTCAGGCTCAAAATGATCAATAATATGCTCCTGAAGCATCGCTATGTAGCCCTCGATATCTTCTTCCTCTTGCAGCACATGGCAGGTTTTAACAAAATTCAGGTAAGTTTTGTACAAGGCATTGGTCATCTTGACCCTTTCCCTGATAAAGGTCAACAGGTCCTGAGCGGTTTGTCGATCTACATGGCCAGACGCACAGTCAAACTGAATGGGCGCCGGCAATGGGCGTTCACCTTTTTGCCAATCGTCAAAATCCAGGCGCCAGGATTCATTCTCTTTACTGTTGAGCCATTGAATTTTGTGTAAATTGAATAGGGTTTTGAAATATTCATCATATTCTTCGACAATATGCTCATAATACCGAAGGACAAGCCGACCATTTTTGAGGTCACATTCGACAGGTAAGTCATAAACCTCTATAAACTGTTCTGTCAATGATACAAAACCGTCAAAATCACTGATCCCTTCACTGCCATTCGGAGACAAAGACAGAAACTTATCGCCCAGCTTGTCAGTAATCTCAGACAATATATGCTTCGTAAACGGGGTAGAGCCAATAAATCCAAACTTGCATTTTTGGGCATCGATCTTGGTCAACTCCCTGAATTTAATGTCTTCGGCACTACCTTTCAGATAAGCCTTTCTAATGGCTTCATATTCATTTTGTGATACCTCCTCTCCCCAAAACACAAAGCCCTCGCGCGTAGCGTAAACGACCTTCTTTCCACTGGTTGCCAACACTTGCCTGGCTACCTGCAGTAAATTCTGACTTAAAAGCGTGTAAGGATTAGGCCGTATTTTTACATAGGAAACACGGAGCGGAGCAATTTTGGCGATACGGCCAATACGGTGGCTTACGGCATCGTGCAAGGCTTCAATGGACTCCAGGCTTTCATTCTGAATAGAGGCAAGGCCATCGGCCAGGTGGCATAATTCGCGCTGTGTCATGCGTATCTCATCCCTGTTGCCAAGCGTAATGGGGTAATCTTCTGCCGTAGCCCAGGCGCCATTTTCAGTAGCCAGGGCGAGGTAATAAATGTTACTTTTGTAGTGCTCAAATTCAGAAAAGAAAGCATCGACGTGCCACTGGTCTACATAGCTGTCTAAAGCCGCCACTGCCACTTCGAGGTCGGATTTGTTACTTTCCGCTTGTGTATTCAGCAACTTATTGGCATCATGAAAAGTAAAACCCAGCATAAATACCTTAAGGTATAACGCCGCTTCCCGGTCATTGACATATCCATGCTCCAGCATATAATGTTCATAGACCAACAAAGCCGGGATCAGGCCATTGAGGATATGTACATGGTAGGGCATATCATAATAATCCCTCTTTTGTTCCCCGTCTACCATGAACAGACCTTTGGCAGAAACTATGGCATTTTTAGCAATAATATTCCCTAGCACCGTATCAAAATAGTCCCGTACAACCCCTTGAAAGAGTGCTGTCTCAAAATAGTTTTCAATCAACTGGTATTTCATATTGTATTATATTGATGTCAATCGGTAATCCGGAATGTCAATATGGTTTCAGGAATGCCTTCCTTCTACACGTTAGATGGCCGCATTCATCCCTGGTTAGCGAGGCCTTGCCTTGTAAACATTCCATACAGTCAGGTTTTATGACAGGGCTTTTACACATCCGAAACCGGTACTGTTTTTTTCCCCAAATCCTGCATAGTATCCGATTTTATGAAGGACGGTTGGCAACGTCATCTCAAAGTTGAAGGAATAGCCACGGATTTTCACGGCGTCGGAGGTACCTGGCTTCATGGTAATGAGCCTGGATAGCGGCTTGCTTAGCAGCTTAAAGCTAAAGCTGTCAAAATTATCCCTCGCACCTGCCATGCCCTCGACCATTTGTTTTTTACACAGGTTCCTGAACAGGTACTCACCATAACCTACTGTATAAGGGCTCAGATAGGCGGCATACTTATCCCCATTGACTGCCATACAAACAGGAGAAACACATCGGTAACGCATGGTGGGCATGAATAAAGGACCCGGTTGTAAAGTCATTTCTGCTACCTGAAGCCTTACCTGGCTTTTCCAGTCTCCCAGGGTAAAACGTTGTGGCATGAAAAGTCCCCGGATAAATTTTTCCATACTTTTGTGTACCAAAAACCGTACGTTTAATGTTATTTCTTCACCCATGATCAGGATGCGGTCCCCTTCAATTTTGTAGGGATGAATCATTAAGCGCGAAAAAGTGAACAGCTTAAATTTTTTACTTCCCAACATATGCCCTTCCTGATGCAGCCAGGTCGCGTACTGTCGGTCTGCGTTAGCGATCACCTTGTATATCCAGGAAGAAAGCGCGTATTGATAATTGAGTGGTAAGGTACGGCCCTCGAGCCGTACCATTTTTATTGAAAACTCCATACATATATAATTATACTTATAAGACATACGCTCAGGTCACAACCATGCGCTGTTAACGGCTTAGAAACTCATCAATCAGATATCTGGCGTAAGCTTCAGATGCCATTTTTACCCATTTGTTGTGAAACAGATGATAGTAAAGTCCGGCTGCAAAGCACCATGCCATGCAGCCAATCAGCGGCAGGTTACCTTTCCACACCCCGTAAGCGGTACCTGGTATAGCCATCACCATGCCCAAAACCGAAGCCGGAATCAAATTTCTATGAAACCCATATTTAATCTGTGCAGACCTAATGCGTGCTGACTCGATCACATTCTTTACTTTCATCCCTGCCTGATAAAGTTTTTGGATGGCCGTTGTCTCGTCGGTTATTTCTTCCTCTTGAGACGGAAAAAGAATTCCGAAACAGGTTGCTACTTTATCCCTGTACTCCTGTTTTTGTGCTTCGGAATATTTGCTTTTCGTGCTGAATAACATCAGATAAGTGGTTGGAAAGCCTTTGTTTCTATTAGAAAAAGAAAATCCTGTTTTCCCATCGTTTTCCCACGATAGCCAGCCAGCCGGAAAGTGCGATAACAAGGCCAAAGCCAATAATTATCCCAAAAATAAAGTAGGTGTCGGCTTCGGGTTTATACTCGGGCATGATAAGTGCCAGCGTTATCAGCAATGGAAAAACCCCCAGAAAGGCCGGCATGATCTGCGCACCGATTGTATATTTACCGAGCCATTCGCGGGTATGGGGTGGATTTCTTTTAAGCAGGAATTCGGAAGGTAATGCTTCTGTTGTAAGGAATATACGCTTCCTGGTCTTATCTTTTTCCGGAACCCGATAACCAATTTTTGATAAATATTGATCAAAGTTTTCACAATCAACTTCTTTGGCCAGTACATCGAGGTTTTCTTTGGGACGTTCAATGGTTATCTCCAAATTCTTGTATTTCAATACTGTATAATCGTTGTAGAAGTAATCTGCTCCCACCTCCAGATTATACTTTTTCATTAAACGCTCGCTAATTTTCCTGGTAAATCCCTCCTCGTTATAATCTTTGTGCTACCTCCGTCAAGAGTTTTAATACCACCCCAACGGGATACTTTTCTTTTGCCATGATCTTTTGACTTCAGTTAAGATATGGCCAAGATGTTAAATAATAGAATTTTATGCGAATACCTTTTCCGAACCTGGATATCTGTCTTCCAAATCAGCTATTTGTGTTTGTTAAATGGTAAAAAACCGTTTGCGCAGATCCGAAATAAAATGTTCGCCAACAGGCAATTCCGTATCATCTAAATACAAAGTCCTGCCCTGAAAGCCGGTAATAAAGGAAGTATTGACAATATAAGAACGATGAATTTGAACAAAACTATGGGCAAGATCCAACTGTTTGAGTATTTCAAAAACCGTTTTCATACTATGGGAAACCAAAACAGGCTCATTACCGGAAATAAATATGTGGCAATAGGCCCCTCCTGCCTCCAAATAACGAATGGATGATAAAGAAATCTTTTCAAAGCGCCCCTCACCTTTAAAGGCAAACAGACCGTCACTTACCAATACCGAAGGCTTTTTATTGGCTACTTTCTCTTTCATCTCAGCTTCATTTTTCTGCTGAAGTGCTATTTTAATGCTCCGTGCTACCTGCACATCGACAAAAGGCTTAGGTAAAAAATCTGCCGGGTATACCGTCAATGACCGTTGAAAGGTCTTTTCATCCACATAATCTGTCAAAAAAATAACCGGTATTTTCTTTTCATTTTTCAACCTCCGTGCCGTCTCTATACCATCGAGTGCACCAGCCAAAGCAATATCCATGACTACCACGTCGGGTCGATCCCTGGAAAAATTTTCAATAGCCTCTTCCCCTTTTTCGTAAATGATAATATTGGAAAATCCCAATCTTTTAAGCCGGTCAGAAAGGTCGAAACTCACCAATGCATCGTCTTCAACCAATAAAATCCTGATAAAATTATTATTTTGCATAAGCTGTAAACTAAAGTTAAAGTTAAACAACCGGAAATATGAAATTTTCCCGGCATATTATTTTTTACTGTTTTCTTTTTTTTCCCGGTTCATATTCCACCCTCGGTCAAAATACCATAGACAGTTTATCAGCAGTCATCGACAGAGCTGATAAATATGCGTTACCGGAGTTGCATAAGAAAGCAGGAATTATCTAACAAAATTGTCAGTAATCTTGATCCGGTCTTGCTGACGGCAGAACAATCGAATCCCTTAGGACTGGTAGCCAATGAAGTCCTTACCAATATTATAAAATATGGACAAAACAAAGACGGCACCTGGACAGTCAAAATCGACCTGCATGAAAAAGATGACTTGGTGGAGCTATGCATCAAAGATTATGGCCCTGGTTTTAAAACACAGGACTTAGTGAAAACGGAAACCCACGGAATGAATTTAATTGATCTTTTGGTGAGGCAATTAAAAGGGGAATACAGTTATGCCGGTGATAATGGTGGGAATTTTACTGTCTGCTTTAAAAAATAAGGCAGATACCGATCTGCCTTATTACCAGATTTAATCAGGTGTGATTAAATCCCTGATCATGGATATGTAGAAGTACTATCTTCCAGATGGATGATCGGCTCTTCGTCATCACCCCCTCCCCCGCTATTTGAATTACCGTTGGTGATCACCCCTTTATCGTTAAGCGGGGTGGGAGTTCCCTCATCTACCTCACAGGCACTCAGCGCTGTGAACATGACCATTACGAATGCATAAATTTTAAGTGGATTTTTCATATTATCCTCCTTTTCTTGTGCTTCCGGAGGCTGGTTTCAGGTTGGGGCTTGTCTTAAAACAAGTGTAAACCCAGCCTTTCGGAAGCGGTGAAACATGATGACCATGTTCCTCAAGGCAGAAGGAAGAAGTACCTGAGCTGATGGCTGAAGCCTTCCTGTACTTACAGCCTATCTTTGCAGGTACCCGTGCAGTGCTGATTTTTCCAGGGTATAAATTCCTGCACCTGGGCAAGAATGATCATACCTTATTAGCAACTGCTGCCGGAAAATGGGTTTATTTACCGCGGAAAACCCATCTTAAGGATGCATCCCGTCCGGCTTGTTTGCCGTTCGGAACGATGTAAAGGTGATCATTGAAAAATGGCACTCCTAAACATGTGCAACATATGCGCGGCCATGCAGCATTTTTTTATAAAAAACTGATTTTTAGTATATTAAAAGTGAAATATTTTATTGTTTACCAGATAATTCATTCCGGTTTTGAATAGAATTCTTTCAAAAAGCAGGAGAAAACCTCATTAATCTATGAGCCATTGTTGCTCCCTCCCAATCACAAATTATTATTATATTGAAATTTCATAGATCCATTGTTAATCCGGTGTAAATTATTGAAAGACCTATGGCCTGCCAGGGTGTAAAACATTAAAGTTTTCTTCAAGCCGGATCAACAAAGAATATAATCATTAAATTTGGAGAATATTAAATTTAAATAGCAAGATGGACTATATAGAAATATCAGGATATAAGTCTATTAACTCTGAAAGGATTGACTTAAATCCTATCAATATATTAATTGGCGCTAATGGGAGCGGCAAGAGCAATTTTATTTCTTTTTTCGACTTTCTGAACAGACTATACAACAGAAAATTAAACGACTACATTGCTCTTTCCGGCGGTGACAATAAGATCCTGCACAAAGGTCAAAAAACAACTGACCGAATTTCTTTCCGGGTTGAATTTGATAAAGGCAACAATGGATATGCTGCCACCCTGGTATCCGGTAGCAACGGATTTGTATTTACTTCCGAACGATTGATCTACGGAAGTGATGAAGGTAAAGAAATAAGCCGCTCGGACAGAGAATCCAGGTTGAAAATAACCGACAATTTTAGAGCGCCATATGTAATCAGATATTTGAATGGTTTTAGAAAATATCATTTCCACGATACAAGCAGTAAATCCCCGTTTACAAAACTAAGCCATGTAGAAAATGACATTTATTTCTTATACAACAATGGATCGAATTTGCCGGCATTTCTTTATAATATCAGAGAGAATCATAAGATCGTTTACAACAAAATTATTAAAATTATCCAATCCATTGCTCCATATTTTTCCGACTTTTACTTCGAGCCAAATAGTGAAAACTATATTCGTTTACAATGGACAGATAAATACAGCGAGATAGTATTCGGCCCAACCGACCTGTCTGATGGCACCATCCGATTCATTGCATTAACAGTGTTGTTTATGCAGCCAAAACTTCCTGATACCATAATAATCGATGAGCCTGAGCTAGGGTTACACCCAAGTGCGATCGCTAAGCTTGCAGGAATGATAAAATCAGTACCCGCTAAAGACTGTCAGGTTATCATTGCTACCCAATCGACTGACCTAATAAGCCACTTTTCACCTGAAGAGATTATAACTGTTGACCAAATCGACGGTAGTTCCAAGTTTAAGCGATTAAGTGGTGATGAGCTTCATCATTGGTTGGATGATTATACTATAGATGATTTATGGAAACGCAATATAATAACCACGGGACAGCCAAACTTTTAAATATACATGAGTAGAGTTATTATAATTGCCGAGGGAGAAACGGAAAAAGAATTCTGTACAAAGATTTTGAGCCCTTATTTTGCTAACAAAGGCATCTACATACAATCACCTTTAATAAAAAAGTCAATGGGGGGAATTGTCAAATGGCCTGAGCTAAAAAAACAAATTCTGCTACATTTAAAAAATGATCCGAGAGCATTTGTAACCACTTTGATAGATTATTACGGGCTGTACAGTAAACATAATTTTCCAAAATGGGATGAAGCCGCCAGGCAACCGGATAAAAGTAAAAGAATGGAAATGCTGGAAAATGGAATGGCGGGGGAAGTAGAAGATCATTTAAGATATCGGTATATCCCTTATATGCAGCTTCACGAGTTTGAGGGTTTGCTATTTAACGAAATTGATGTTTTTCATCAACAGGTACCTCCGGATGATTTGATAGGTGTTGAAGAATTACAAGCAACATTCCATCAGTACGACAATCCCGAAATGATAAATGATGATAGAGAAACATCGCCATCATCGAGACTGGCCAGGATAATTCGAGGCTATAACAAAATAGTGTATGGAAATATATTGGCCGAAGCAATCGGATTAAATAAAATACGTCAAAAAAGTCCTCGTTTCAATGATTGGTTAAATAAAATAGATCAAACACAAAAAGCTGGCAAAGAACAAATTGTATAAATATCTTTGGAGTCTTATTTTAGTACCTCA
Organism: Agaribacillus sp. DX54; assembly: GCF_056858335.1. Classification (NCBI taxonomy): domain Bacteria; kingdom Pseudomonadati; phylum Bacteroidota; class Cytophagia; order Cytophagales; family Splendidivirgaceae; genus Agaribacillus; species Agaribacillus sp. DX54. Next base: position 36,046 of record NZ_JBXEQE010000025.1, on the reverse strand, counting down.
GGAGAAAACGATGCCCCATAATCAATATCAACTTCGCCTGGTACATTTAACTCCAATCTTTTTTTTGTCCTGCGGTTTTTGATACTTAACATAGTGTTTGAATCGTAACTGCCGCCGGAGAATGGGTGTGTTTACCGCGGAAAACCCATCTAAAGGATGCATCCCGTCCGGCTTTTTTGCCGTTCGGAACGATGTAAAGGTGATCATTGAAAAATGGCACTCCTAAACATGTGCAACATATGCGTGACCATACAGCATTTTTTTTTAAAACCATGGGAGTAAAGGGAGATTAGCGAAGGAAAAAATCAACGTATAGACTGTTTTTTAGGAGCAGAAGGTGAAAAATTCATTGAAAATTCATCAAAATATGGACTATCGTAAAGCATAGATTTATTTTCAAAAATGTATTATTGACCCTAATTAGCTGGGTTTTGTCCGGGTTTCAGTTGATTGTCCATTGATTTGTCCATTGGGGAAAATAGTTTTTTCACAAAGAACTATTTAAAATTGCATCGCTTTTTGAACTTTACGATCCTATAATTTTTTCGCTAGCTGCATCGAATCCCGGTAAGGTTTAGCTACGCTAATAAAACTACCCTGTAGGTAAATATAGCCGTGAATTCATTATTACCAAAGCTATAAAGTTTAATTCGCCTTGTAAGCTGATTACGAAGTGTTGAAAACCTTTTTAAAAATGTCAATCGATTTTTTCATATAAAAAAATAAAATAAATCCACTATTGCTGAATTGTATAGTAGTTTGTCCCGGTTTGAGGCAATTGAATCCTGGTAAAACTTTTTAAGAAAGCTATTGAATTTTGTTGACAAATAAATTTAAGCCAGCCACCCGAAAACTCATCCTTGTCATCCTATTGATGCCAAGCAGTGCGGTTATTTTCAGTCAAAACGTAGAAACTATCGTAGGGGACTCCAAAGAACAGGTTAAGGACTTTTGGGAAGGTATAAAGAAAGCCAGGCCACTAGAGATCAAAGGATCCGTAAACCTGTCAGGCCAGCATTATACAGTCAATGGTATTGCGCCAAGATTTGAGCCATTCACCTATACATATGGAGGAAATATCGATCTCTTTGTGTATGGTATCCATATCCCTGCGACTTTTTCATTCAGCAATTTAGTAAGCCGCCTGGGCCAGCAATTCAACCGTTTTGGCGCCAGTCCTTATTATCGCTGGATACGGCTGCATGGGGGATATCGCATGATGGATTTTTCCCATTATACATTTTCGGGGATAACATTTCTCGGGGGTGGTGTAGCGCTGACGCCCGGAAAATTTCACTTTTCATCATTTTACGGAAGGCTGAGAAAGGAAGTATCCGGGGATGTAACTTCTGCCGGGGAGGCATTTTTCTTGCCATCTTTCAGGCGGAATGGTTACGGATTTAAAACAGGGTATGACGATGGCGAGAAATATGCCAACCTGATCTTTTTAAAAGTCATGGATGAAGAACACTCCATTGTCATTCCCGAAGACGGATCATTGCTCCCGCAGGACAACCTCGTGATCAGCCTGCAGGCAGGGGGCACTATTTTTAAAAGGTTGATGGTGCGTGGTGAGCTGGCTAACAGCATCCTTAACAGCAATACACAGGCTCCGGAGATCGACCTCGACCACTACAGGTTCTACAACCGCCTGGGCTTTGTATTTCAACCAACCGGTTCCGCTGAAATTAATAATGCTATGAATACTTCCCTAAGCTATTCGCTGGGGAACTACAACATCGGCGCTACCTATGAACGGGTTGATCCCGGCTATCGATCGCTGGGTACTTTTTTCATCAATAATGACCTGGAGCGCTACACCATTGATTTTAGTGGTTCATTGTGGCGGGGAAAGATCAGTTTTTCAGGAAATATCGGCCAGCAAAATAACAACATCGAAGGGAACAACGCAGATAAAATAGAACGTGGAGCCATTTCTGGCAACATCACCTTGAATCCCATTAACTCATTGAATATCACCTCCGGTTATAGCAACTACACCACTTTGCAGGAATTTCTTATCAACCCCGAATTAGACACCTTGGATTTTGTTCAGATAAATAACAGTTACCAGGCTTCGATCGCCTATGGTTACCCCGTGGGTGCATGGCGCCACAACATTTCTTTGAACGGCAATTATCAGACAGATATCACAGAACCGGAGGCGTCAGGTAAGCAGGATGAAAAAAGTTTTATCCAAAACCTTACGGCATCCTATCAATTAAAATATCGACCGGCCAATTTATCGATTGTGCTGGCTTACAATTTTAATGATGCTGACTTCGGGGATATTCGTACCCGTAGAACCGGACCCTCTGTCCGGGTCAGTAAGTTGCTTTTGAAAAAGCGACTTAAAATCCAGGTAAGTCACGCTTTCTTTAATAACCAACAGGAAGGGAGCACGATCAACAGCATTCAAAATGCACAGATAGCGGCAAATTACAGGCCAGACAAAAGACATAGCTTCGGGATCAATTCGACAATGGTGATCAGGAACCACCTCTCCGAGACCATAAGAGGAGACACTTTTACAGAGGTGATTACATCACTGAAGTACAATTTTAGACTTTGACAGACAAATGAAACGATTATTCATAATAAATACGATTTTTTGTTTTGCATGCCTGAATTTATTCTTTGGATCCACACTTTGGGCCCAGCGTGTGAGGTTTCCGGTTGGTGTTACCTTTAACGTACCCCAACCCCACCGGCAAGGTCTGATCGAGTATGTGGCTGTCGAAGAACGGATCAATGCCTCGCTGCAATTCAACGGCAATGCCAGTGAATGGGATGTAAGGTTGCGCTTAACGATTGAAGGCATTTCGAACAACGTCAGGATCCAAACCAATCCTAACGTATTCATAGAACCCATAAGGCTCAATCAGTTTGAGTTAACCAGCCTGAGTATCGCCGACCTGACGCCTTATTTCGATTACTCAAATAATGTTTTCAGTGGCATATCGGCAGAAGATCTGGAAAATAGTGGCGGTGGATTGCCGGCGGGAACTTACCGTTTCTGTTTGGAGGCTTTGGATAATCGTACATTAACCCCTTTAAGTAATGCCTCCTGTGCCAATGTGAACGTTATTGTCAGACAACCCCCGCTGCTCAACCAGCCTGCTTGCGGGAACATCATCAGCTTTTCCCAGCAGCAAAATTTTTCATTTAGCTGGAGCTCGGTTCCAGGCATTAGCCAATACCGTTTGACCATTGCGGAGGTGCTCGAAGGGCGCACCCCCCTCGACGCTTTGGAGATCAACAATCCCAATATGCAGGTCTTTGAGGTTACAGGTAATTTTTTTCAAATTCCTCAGGATGCTTTTTTAAGGTGGAACCAGGGCCAAACGTATGTTTACAGGGTACAGGCAGTGGACCCAATGGAACAAACCAATCTTTTCAATGATGGATTTAGCACGATTTGTACCTTTCAGTACGGGTATAGCACAGGCGGTTCTTTAGCATTATCAGCACCTTCCAACCGGGAAATCATTCCACCCGTATCCTCTACCATATTTGCCTGGGGAAGCCCCGACAACCTCAGTGCGCAACAGCCACTCAGTTATCATATGCGGGTGGTGGAGTTAGATGAAGGTGAGCAACCTGAAGATGCCATAGCCAACAACGCCGCGGTATTCCAGGACAGTACAAGGATTACCCACAGCGGTTCGGGATGGAGTATGCGGTTGCGTGAGTCTTTAGCGCCGGAAAAAAATTATGCCTGGCAGGTAAAAGCGTATACGCATGGCGTGGAGATTGCCGCCAGTAATGTACAGACATTTGAAACATCCCCGCTGATCTCAGAAATACATGCGGGAAAACACATCATTGCCGTCACCACCCTACAGGATGGGGCTACTTTCGCCAACCTTACCGGTGAAGGGACACTGGTGCTGGATGCTGACAGTAACCGGTATGAGGTGGCTTTTGCCAACCTCGGGGTAAAACTTTATTCGGGCAGAATGATCCTGGAAGATGGTACCATTACCTATGAACTTCCCGATGAATTTAAAGATATTCCGCTATCGCCAAAAGAGACAAGAAACGGGGAAGCCACTTTTTATCCGGAAAAAATTCAACTGGATAAATATGCTTTGCAGATCTATGGCCAGGCGCGATGGCAAATACCATTCCTGCTAACCGAGGAGTCCAGGCAGGAGGTGATTACAGCTAAAACATGGGTCAATTATGACGCATTGCGCCTCAACGGAAAAATCCCGCTGAACGCAGGCAACTATTTCCGCCTCCAGGACCCTTACGATTTCAGGATATTGTTGCGGGAAGATGAATCTGATCTACTGATCAGTAACAACACCTTTCAACAGCGGTTTTTCGGGTTCTTCATATTGCCCGAAGCCGTAGATGGCAATAAGGTGGACAGCGTGAGCTTCTCATTCCGGAACTTCGATCAGTTATTTTATAACCGGATCGAAGAGAATGCCAACAACGGCGTTTCACTTTCAGCCAACGCCAATTTTCATCTCATCCCCGGGATCACCGTCATTGACCTTGAAGATAGTCAGTCACCCGGCACAAAGTCTTCCGATCAATTGTGGAAAGGCGCCTATTTTGAGGAGTATGAAATGGTGCTGAAAGATAAATTTGACGATAACCACCTTGTTTTCCCCAACACAATAAACCACAGTGTTGTGCAGGGTCAATCCACCGGCTATGCTGCCGAGGTTTCCACCAATGGGTTACAACTGGAAATGACGCAATCCTATGACTCGTCAAACAGGGTGGCTTTCAATACCTTCGGCGGTCACTTGCGGAAGATAGCATTCTCGATCGTAGATAATTCGATTGAAAAAGGCCTTTTCGAAGCCTCCATTAATGTTCCCTTCGTTCGCGACGAATTGATCGGTTGCGAGATCACATTGACGGACGAAGGGTTTGAAAATAACAAGCTGCAGGAGGACCTGGCTTCCCATGAGATCGCCTTTGGGCAGAAGACCACAGACGATAGGTTCCACGCCTATGCCACGCTTATTGAAACGCCCTATTTTGATGGTTTCAACGCTTTAAAGGCCGACCTGGATTTCAGGTGGGACCATTTCGGTATCGTGCTGAACGATGTTACCGACCTCGGGATATGGGGGAACGGGATGGTTGGTTTTGGCAGTCCCGGGGGCAGATACAAGCTGGATGAATATGTGAAAGCGCGCCTGGATCAATATGAGATCACCTTATTTGACCTAGGCATTGAGCGGTACAAATCCATTTACGCGGTTTCCACCGGATACCAGATATCCTTCGGAGACGATATCACTGGCAGGGATGGTAAACCGGTAGTGTCGGAGCTGATAACAGCTCGTGGGTATGACAGGCCAAAATATCATACAAGGGGATATAATCCGGCTTTTGAGCATGAAGATGACACCGAAAAGCCGACCTTAATTGGTGATAAAACACCTTTTAGCGAAAGGCAAAAAATACTGGAAACCCAAACGTCACACTGGGGTAATTTCACTGAAGGGAACGATAGCTTCTATAATCATCACAACGCCGGAGAAGGTGCCATGAAAAACTTCACGGTCGAACCTTATTCATCCTTTTATTTTAAGATGAACCTGTTAGTAATTATTGCAGAATTCAGTGGCTTCAGGGTGAAAGGTGACCCTGAATGGGGCGATTGTACAACAGGATTCGGGAGTGCCATGATCCGCTTCCCCTTTGAATACAGCGCCAGTGCAAAAATTACCCTCGGCAGAACCACAGGCAACGACCCTTTCAACTACTGGATGTTTGATGTTTCTTATGGAATGGGAGAATTTTCAAATGTGACCAATCCTCTGGATGCCATGGTTTATGATAAAATAAATAAAAACAACAAAGAAAACCCATCAGATAAGTTTGGATATGGCATCGAGGACAGGGAAGATGTTGCAGAAGATTTAAAAAATGAAAAAGAAGAAGAAGTAGACGGACTGTTGGAAGACAGGGACAGAGATGTAGGGATGGCAGACTTAAGGGAAAAGGAAGATGAAATGTCAAAAGCAGAAGAAGAGCTGGCTTTGCTGAAGGACAAGTCAACCGAACGGAAATACCAGGAAGCCAAGGAGGCCTATGAAAATGCGCGCCGGGAATTAGAGGAGAAAATAAGCGCAACAGAAGCCCCGCACGAAGACCTCAGGAAGGAAATTGATGACCTGGAAAAGGAGCGGGATGCCAAGAAACAAGCGGCTGAAGACGCCCATAAAAAGAAGGTTGAACAAGATAAGCTAATTGCGAAAAACCCGGTTTATAAAAAACTGCAGCAAGACATAAAAAGACTTCAAAAAGAAGGGAAAGAAAACACCAGGGAATTTGAGGACCTGGTCAAAGAAAATAATGCAATTGTGGAGGGGCTGAGAGATAGCAAGACCATGAATGACTACAATGACACCAAAGCAGCTTATGAAGACTTCGAAACTAGAAAAGGCCCCATACTGGCCGATAAAAAAGAAAAGTTAAAAAAGGACATCAAAAGAAGCCGTGCCCCACACAAACGGGAAATCGACAATTTAAAAAAGAACAGGGCAAAAAAGAGACAGGATTATAATGCTGCTGTTAACAAGCGAAATCTCAGAAGGCAATTAAAAAAGAATACCACGATTGATGCCCTGGAAGAAAGAATCGCAAAGCTTAAAGATGACATAAAAACAGAGAAGAACCGTTTATCGCCGGGAGATCTGGGGGATCTGAAAAAGCTGAAATCAAAGGAAGCCGGACTTGAAAAAAAACAAAAGGAGTACAACGATTTCCTGGAAACCAACAAACGTTTTGTGGCAAAAGAAATGGAATTAGAGCGGGAGATTAAGCGGATAAAAGCAGCTATAGAAAGAGTAGAGGCCAATATAGAAAGTAACGAAAGAGAGTGGGAAAGAATTAAGGATGACAAGAAAATTGAGGGGAAGGATATCACGAGGATCACTGAAAAAGGATACGATTTGCTGGTAGAGCAAAACGCGTTAACCCAAAAAATGAAAGAGGCGAATGGCTTGCTGGATGAGCACAGGAAGAAGAACCAAGCCACCTCTAATGAACGTGATAGACTAAGAAACGAAACTGAAGGCGCCAGGGAAGAAATAGCTAAGATTACAACAAGAAGGACTGAGGAATGGCGCAGTAGAAAGCCATTAAAAAGCGCTCATCTTGAAGAAAAAAAGAAGGAATTGTCCCGGATAACAACTTTTCTGGATGACAGGAATACCTCAAGATACGGTAGTGACGGTGAGAAGCTGACTAGCACAAAAAATTTAATTAAAAGAATGGCAGGTGGCCCCAAAAATGCACTTGCCGACCAACTAAGCGGCAGAAAAGATAACTTCCAGAAAAGACCTAATTCGTCATTATTTCCAAATAGGGTCGTTCGCAAGCCACTAAAAGGGGTACGAAAAGCGCTTGTAGACGGGATCAAAATGGGGCCTATCACCATGACCGGTGCAATGATCCGGGTATTCAGCCACATGAACTATGGCATGGATGATGATTTACAACAACTGATCAATAATTACAACGGAGAAGGCGAAACGGGCGAAAACAATGATCCTGCGGCTTTGACCGACCTGCTCCAGCAAAGTACACTGAAGAAAGTCATGGATGGTAGCTCTTTGGGCACATCGGCTGATAACACCGTTACATTCCGGCCCGACCGGAATGTGCTTGGAGGGATCACTATTGCCACTTCGATCATCGACAGCCCGACTTTTGGCGCCGCATTCAGCGGTACAGCTACCCTTGATGTAGGGATAGGTCAGTCCGGTTTTTTAAGGCTGGATGCCAGTATGGACGTTTTCAATATGAGCGCTTTGATGGATATAGTAGACTATTCCATCTTCCAGGCACGGGCCACTGCATTTTTTGCATGGGATAAGCAAGGGCTGAAAACGGGCGCATTAACCGCCGATTTTACTACGGGATCTAACCTTTTATGCGGCGAAGGGGACCTGGCATTTCTCTACTACCGGGAACCTCAGGGTAATAGCGGAACTGACTTTCATAATGTCATCCTGGAAGTAGGCAAACCCGATAAAAGGGTATACCTGCTGCCCGCGTGTTTTGGTATGAGGATGTCAACGTACTTTAAATATGCAAGGGTACGCACGGGAAGTGAAATTGAGTTACACCTCGCCAAGGGCATGGGAGCGGAATTCAAAACCCCGATGATCAATTTATTTGTCGCGCGTGTAAGAGGCAGGGCGAAAGCATTTATTGACCTGGGGATCATCGTTGGCGCGGAGATCAACCCTAATTTCCGGGTTACCAAAGTAGGAGGTTTCCTGGAAGGCCAGATCGGTGCATACATAGACTACGAGGTGCCAATGCTTAGACAATATGGCACACTTACTATAGCGGAATTCTATGCTCTGGCCAGGATCATGGGAACCTGGCCAAAGGATAAACCTATGGAAATAGAAGCCGACGTACTGGTTCGGTTTAATGTTGTGGGAATGAGCCATGAGGTCAAGCTGAATTATAATAAGCGATTAGGATAGTGGAAGAAATAGAAAGTGAAAAATTAAAATTAAAATGAGAATTAAAATGAAAATTCGGGCTAGGATTTTTCATCAAAGGGGGATGAATTTTTAATCAAAGATCTCATGAGGCCGATGAAAATAAATTTAAAACGGATGAAAAGAAGTCATTGGATAATGGCGGTCCTGCTGGGGATAGCTTATTGCGGATTGGCACAAAATAGCCAGCAGTTATTGATAAAGTCTGCAAAGCACCCGGCGAAGGATCAATTGGTGACGCAATTAAAATGGCTCACCAATGACTTGGACCTTGCGAAAGAATACCACGTTTTTCGGAGGCCATCGGGTAAAAAGAAATGGGTACTGCTGACGTCAGCCCCTGTAAAATACAAAAGCGTTCCGCTCGCTCCTTCCCTGGCAGATGACGGAAAGGTCCAGGATTATCTGAGCTTACTGGAAGGTGTGGACGGTCCGATACCCAACATTGTACAGTTCGGCCTGATCGTAAAAGTGCTGGAAGCGAATGCGTTCGCCAGGTACCTGGGCATTGCCTTTAATGACAGCACCGCGGCCGCAGGCGCCACGTATGACTACAAGATCACGGAAATAGTGACTAAAAAATCAGGCAAAAGAAAAGATGTGGACCTGTTGGAGGTCCGGGATTACACTTCCAGGGTGCCACCACTGCCGGAACCGCCCCGCTCCATCGTATTTGAACCATTGGACAATAAAGTGGAATTCTACTGGATGCCGGAGCCCGACAGGTACTTCGGGGTCAACCTGTTCCGGGCTGTTAAAGGTGAAAATGCCCTTAAAGTTAACCAGGATGTCATTATACCAGTGGAGTCGATGAACGAAGAAGGTTTTTACGATTATCCCGACGTAATGTATGCTGATTCTTCTTTGACGTTGGGTGTCACTTATGTCTATCATTTAGTAGGTATTGACTTTTTCGGCACGGAATCGGCAAGGAGCCAGACATTTGAAGTGACCTTAACAGATAAAAAACCGCCACAGGCACCAAAAATAGAAAGGCTGGCACCTCACTCAGATGGAAGGGTGGAAATTTCCTGGACGACCGGTAATGAGCCCGATCTCAAAGGTTTCACAATTTACCGGTTTAAAGGCGTTGAAGATACGGTGCGAAAACAATTGACACCTGCACCTGTTATTATTCCCTCCTTCGAAGACCGGCTGACCCGGTCAGGGATCTACAGGTACCAGGTGGTAGCAGAAGACCAGGCAGGCAACAAAAGTGAATCCGGTATCCGGATGGTACAACTGAAAGATAAAATTCCTCCTGTGGCGGCTTCCAATTTTACCGTAACGCTGGATTCAGTCTTTGCAGCCATGAGCTGGGACGCTTCCCCCTCGAAAGATGTTTGGGGATATCGCGTTTATCGCTCTGCTTTCGGTGTTGATGAAGATCACTTTTCCCTTATCACCGATGGCATTATCACAGGCGGCACCTATGCAGATACGTTACCCGTCCATGTAAAAAGTGAATTTACCTATAAAGTAGTGGCATTAGATACCTCCATGAATGCAAGCCAGGGGGCTTACGCCACGCTGGCCTTACAAGACTATCAGGCGCCGGGCACACCGACTGTTACCGGCATCAAAAAAGAAGCGGGCAGTGATATGCTCTCCTGGAAAGAACGTCGGGAAAAAGATCTCAGCCATTATACGTTGTACTTCAACGGTAAGGAATCAGAAGACTGGCAGGTGGCAGGCACCAGCACAAGCAACCGTTTTCGCATAAAAGAAACAACTGGGTCTGGAAGGTGGCGCATAACAGCCAGTGACATAAACGGCAACGAGTCGCCCCCTTCCCGGGAGATAATTTACAAAAAGGACATACCTGTCGTTGAACCGGCTTATAAAAAGTTTGAACTCGCAGCCGGCGAGCAGGGTATAAAGTTACAATGGTCCACCACCAACGACCCTGCATTAAGGGGCCATGCTGTCTACAGGAAATCGTCGGAGGGGGCTTATCAAAGAATTTCAAACATTATTTCAGGGAACAGCTTTACAGACCGTCCAAAGACCGGCGACAGCTATTCCTACCAGCTCAGGGGCTATACGCTATCGGGAAAAACGATCAAATCAATCGAAAATAATATCACATTTTAAAGTGGAAGTCATGAAAAAAATCATTCTATTTATATTTATCTTATCTTCCTGGCAGGTGCATGGCCAGGTATTCATCGGCTCTACGCCCGGTACGCCGGAAGATTGGGCCTCACTTCAGTTGGAAAGAAGCTCCGTACTTCGCGGTTTCGTTCCATCGGGGGGTGATGAGGCCTGGATCCTGAGTCTCAGGGATTCGCACAATCTCACCAATATAACCTCGCCTAACCTGGGCGGATTGCTATTGTACAACACAGGCGCATCTTACTTTAATTTTTGGGACCAAAATGCCCGCAGGTACCGCATTTTGAATCCATGGATCACAAGTTGGCTCGACCAGTCTGGCGTGGCCACAGGAGAAGTTACCTATTTCCACCAAACCAATGATCCGAAAGTGGGGATAGGAACCACTTCTCCTGAAAACACCCTGGAAATTGCCGGAAGGGTGGTGATAGGCCAGAATCATAGCGTCAACAATATCATCGCGCCTGACAACGGGTTGAGGGTTGAAGGAGAGATACAGGGCATCGGTATGACACCTCCGGGCGGAGTGATCATGTTTCACGGCGAGACTTCGGGTAATTTTGATGGAAGTGGCATAGGGGTCGCCGGCACAGCTTATGAAGGATGGGCAATATGCAACGGCCAAAACGGCACGCCGGATCTTCGTGGCAGGTTCATTGTAGGGGTTGGCAGGAATGGAGACCCCGCTTACACAGGTAACACCACCTATCAAATGGGTGATGCAGGCGGGGAAGAAGCGCATACACTGACCCGGGAAGAAATGCCGGCTCATAATCATAATCGTTCCCCCTATGGAGGTGATGACCCTCGTTCCGTTGGATGGACGGCCCCACGCAGTCATGGTCACAGCTTGACGCATACTGGCGTAGTCTATGGTACAAATGGGAACAGGGAAGGCGTTTTGATCTCAAATAACAGAAATGAGCAAGTTGCGGCCGCTCAAAACCTTGCTCCTCTTAATGCGAGCCGTACGGAGTTGTCTTACGCTATTTCCTCCAACGGAGGCGACCAGCCCCATGAAAACAGGCCACCCTATTACGCGTTGGCTTATATCATGCGGTTGACTCAATAACCATACTTTAAACGAACAATTATTTCCTGGATTTACTGAACACACAAGGATCTAAACACATAGCAATGAAAAAAAATGTACTGAATATACTATTAACACTGTGCTTTTGTCATGCTATGGCCCAGGAATCGGGCTATGTGGTGATAGGAGACGCCAACGGCCGGGGAGCCATTGGCGTGAAGGAAGGGTACTTCAGTATTCAGGGCAATCTTGAAGTACAACAGGGGATATTGGATGGGGAGGGAATTATCGAACTCCGGGAAGACCTGGTGAACCGTTCATCAGGGGATATTACCGATGGTGGCTTTGTAAGCCTTGCACTGATCGGTCCCAACCCTCAAACCATCAGACCGGCCGGTAATCCCATCCGGTTTAGAAAGTTAATCGTCCGGAATGCCATGGATTCAGTGTATGTCAAAGGCGGCAAGCTTCATATCTTCGACTCCCTGGTGCTGGAAGACGGCCATCTGCTGTTAGACGCCGGCAGGCTGGTCATCGACTCCGAAATGATCCCAACCGGGAACATCACCGGCAAAATCATTGATGAACGGGAAGGAAACCGGATCATCCCCTTACAAGGTGATAGCATTCTCTTTATCCATTCACTGACAAACAGTGAGCTTAATAACCTGGATCCCGGTAACCTCGGGATAACGCTGACGGCAGACACCCCCCTGAATTCCGTGCTGCGCTTGCACGAGCCTTTCGCTCTTGACAATTCCAGTGTTTCCAGGTCTTATCAGCTGCACCACAACGCTTCATCATCAGGCGCTTATGAAGTGGCCGTCCGTTATGTAGACAAGGTAGAATCCAGTTTTTATCCCAAAAGATCCATGGCTTTCGAAGGCAATGAAGGGCAACATGTCCAACTCCCTGTAGCGGCTTCCAGTATGCTGGCAGAAAGCTACACAATTGAAGTGCGATTAAAAGCGACAGAGCTTAAAGGCCAACGATCCTTTCTAATACTGAAAAACCAGGTATTTCAAATAGGCATATCGAAAGATAAGCATACCCCGGAGCTTGTACATACCGATGAAAATGAACAGCACTTTTTAGAAGCTGCTTCCATCGATTTGCAGGATGGTTTTTCCCATCTGTTAACAGCCCGTTACGATGCCGGGCTGCAGACGTTGTCATTTTTTGCAGACGGAGCATTGGTGCAGCAAAAAACCGAAGTTTTACCGGCTAAAAACCAGCCTGATGAACCGTTCCTCCTTGGAAGGGGGTTTCACGGGAGCATGTCTGAGGTGCGATTCTGGAAAAGGGCGCTGCCTGATCATGCCATCCGCACCAATGCCGAAGCATTTTTGCAGGGTGACGAACCGGGTCTGTATGCCTATTATAATTTTGAAGGAAATGAGAACGTCCTGGAAGACAGGGCGTCTGGCCTGGACGGCACGATTTTGGGTGACCTTCAAAATAATTGGGTCACAGATACGATTGCCGTTCCTAATTCCATGCTTACCGCATGGCAAAAAAATCAAGGCAGCGATACCTTTATAAATCGCCATGGCGGGTATCGAACCGGAAGAGAAGATCCCCGCATCGCCACCTCCGGCGATGGGGATGTTATCGGCACCTGGACGGCCAGCTTTTGTACACCTCCGGTGATTACCCTGCCTGATTATTCCATTTGCCAGGGGGCAACAATCTTGCTGGAAGTGGCTGAAACAAATTACCGGCAATATGAATGGTATATCGGTGATGAAATGGTAAAATCGGGGACCGAGCCCTTCTATCGATTCGCTCCGGAAAGCGACTCGACCGTGGTCAGCGTCAAGGTCCGGGATGAATTCAACTGCGACAATGAAGCGTTCAGCGAGATCACATTTTTTGCCGAGCCTGATTTGAAACTGTTTCAGATCATTGGAAGCGATACCCTGGCACTTGCCAACAGGGAAACCAGCTATTGCCCGGGAGCGGCAAGCTCACTATACGGAGGCGCCTGGGCTTCTTACGCTTGGTCGTACAGCTCATTTGATTTCATACCCGAGACAGAAGACCTGGGTGTAAGCGCTGAAGTTTCGGCAGATAAGGCTGGGTTCTATATCCTTACAGTGACTAATGCCGAGGGGTGTGAACGGACAGACACGGTCTCCGTTTTCGAACACAGCAGGCCACTATTCGAACTGGAAGATGTCAGGATCTGTGAAGGTGACAGTGTTTTATTAAGTACGGGGCTGAGTGATGAAAACTTTGATTTTTTATGGACACTGGAGGAACAGACGGTGGCCACCACATCGTCTTTCTATGCGTTTGCCGCCGGAGAATACCAACTGACCGTAACCAATGCCTCCGGTTGTATCAACACGGATAGAATGGTCATTTCGTTTTTTGAACCCCCGAGGCTGGAATTGGTGAGTGAACCGGTTACCTTTTGCTCAGGCGACGAAGCAACCCTGGAGGTAGCCAATCCTATACCGGGCTATACCTATGCGTGGTACGACGGCTCCGGCCACTTCCTGCAAAATGGCAACCTCCTGATCGTGGATGAGGAAGGTACTTACGCAGTATCGGCCGAGTCTCCGTTTAATGCCGGTGGCTGTGCAACTACCCGGCAGGTAAAAGTATCTGAAGTGTCAAGGCCGGTGCTTGATGTACCGGATACAGTCGCTTTTTGTGGTGAAACCACGCTTTCCGTAGCAGAAGGTTTTGCTCAATATACCTGGGTAAACAGCCGTAATCTTTTTGTTGCCAGTACAACCCATGCATTGACTACCGAAATTCACGGCCTGTTCGAGCTTAAGGTTTTTAATGCCCCCGGCTGTAGCAGTGCCCATACCATCCGGTTCATTCCCGATGAGACGATTGGCTGTGCCTACAACGATACAGTGTCCGTTTGTCCACCTCCCGCGAATTTCCCTGTACGGGAAGACTACATAAAATGTCCCGGAGAAATATATTCTTTAACGGTCGGATCTGCTTATCAGCCTGTGGCGTGGTTCGATAGCGATTACAACCTCATGGGTCAGGGCAACCACCAGGAGTTTATTGAGCCCGGCAGATATACGGTTTCGGCGGGTACAGACGCATGTACGGTAATCCGTACCTTTGAAATTAATTCATACGACCCGCCGGTTTCCAATCTGAGCCCCTTTATCTCAACCTGTGACAAAGCGCTGGTACTGGGCGGTGACCTGCGGGCCCTGAACCCAAATGCCATCATCACATGGGGAGCGGAAAATGCCGGCGATGTACTTACCGCAGATACCTCGGGAATCTATTCCGTACAAATCGAAACACCGGAGGGATGTGTACAGACATTTGATACGGAAGTCGTATTCAGGGGAACCGATTTAACAGATTTACCGGAAAGCATCACCATCGATTGTGAAGGGATCACATTGGATGCCGGCGACCAGGGGATTTCCTACACATGGTCTGATGGAAGTACAGATCAAAGCTTATTTGTGGATAGCTCCGGGGTTTATACCGTGGAGGTCATCTCAGAATTTGGCTGTGTTGATTTACAGGAGGTACATGTACAGTTAAACCCTCCTGCTGATTCTGTTTTTTTCCTGGCAGTTACCGAAGCATTTGTTGGTGACACCATCCATTTTGTCGGCTTACCGACCAGTGAGCCAAATTGGTACCGCTGGAATTTTGGCGACGGTAATAGCAGCGACGAAAAATTTCCGGTACACATTTACACCGATACCGGTACTTATCAGGTGGCGTTAACCGGTCAATTTCCGAACGGATGTGTAGCAGGACACACCTCTCCCATTAATATCCTGCCTATGTCGGATGGCGCTATCCAATCACCGATAGGACGCGTCATAGCCAATAATATTTTAAGTTTTATGATAAAACCTAACCCTACCAGGGGCAAGTTCCAGGCCCTGATCGAGCTGAAAAAGGCTGAATCCATTTTGTTGGAATTGATCTCCGGAACTGACTACCAGGTATTGGATCAACGTCAACCGGAACCTGATACGAGCTTTTCGGAATTTTTTGACTTAAGCCTCCAGGCTTCCGGGACTTATATATTGAGATTAGTGACAAGAGACAAAACAAGCGTCTTGAAAATCATAAAGGTTTAATTGGCAATGAACAGACCGCCCCTCATACTTCGATTAATACATATTTCATGCCTTACACCTACACATATAGCTTGTCGACATCAACCCCTTGGTCTGGTGTGTCGTTTCTATCTCTTTGAAGGTATCCTCAAATCATCGATAGACCTGGCTGGAAAGACTCTTGTTTCAGTAAAAATTTGACGTCTGAATCTGATGGAATATATCTTTTAGCTATCTATGATCAACATGGAAATTTATTACGCAGAACGAGGTTTATTAAAAACTAAATGATCTAACACTTTGTAAAAGATCACCACCACACAAACCAAAGCCACGATTCGGGAGGGCTACCATCAAACTATGTACCAGATTAGCAAGCTATTTTTCAAATGAGTCGGTACAAAGGCTAATCAGCTCTTTTGAAAACAAAGGGAAGGCCACTACCGGCTTTATTAAAAAAAGCTATCTTTGGTTACTAGTAAAACCAGATATGCTCCCTAAGCTTATCTGCATTGTTGTAGAAAATTAAAAAACCGATGCCGGATAAAAAAGCAAAAAGGATTTTATTCAAATACTTCTGGAAGAACGGTTGGATAGACGCCAAGGACAGAGAAATATCAAAAGAGGATTTTGAATATGCTAAATCCAAAGGTTTAATGTTCGACCCTTTAACAATACACCACGATAAATGTATCGAAGAAATTTTATTGATTAGCAATAATATTAGTTCCGAAAATGTATCAAAAGCTTTTTTGACAAGCTTATCTACAAAAAGAATCGATTTACGTTCTTCGTTGTCAAGTTATTTTCTGGCTAACCAATTTATAAAACATACATATACTCCGATTATTTCGGGCACATCCTACTTAAATGAGGAACCTGTCTCTCATACTTATACCTGCAAAATATGCAAAGAAGTTCTGTATGGGGTTATCGGAGATGAAAATTACGAAAATTCAGATTTGAACATACTAAACTTCGAAAGATTAAAATGGGGAGGAGTTAGACATGGCGAATTATTATATATTCTTTTCGATTTACAACAATTTATGAGAGAACAGATTCAAGAACCAACAGAAGAAGATATTGATTTATTTAAAAATATGCTAAGAGTTATTGAAACATCCAATGCTAATGATTATCCAAGTAAGCTGGAAGCCCGACTGAAAGATGTTTTGAAATCAAGCAAATCCGAACGACAAGTACTGATTGAAATCTTAGCCGCAATCGGGATATTAAAACCTAAAAGTTATGACAGACCTATCAAGGGAAAAACGGATTGGACTTTTGTTGCATACTGGAGAGGTGAGGATAAATACGATTTAAAAACTGTTAACGAATATTTCGGGAATTATATAAGTTAAAACCGGCAAGAGACGTAACACGCTGTTATTTGAACTGACAGTTTAAATCTGCCCGGATGATTCAAATTGCAACGCTCCCCCCGGCCTGAGGTCCTTCCTATCGTTCCTAGCCTACATTCTCGATCATTCATCGATTTTCAATAACCTTCCGCTGGCTATCCTCGACCCATTCGATAAAATTTTAATGAAATAAACAGCGCCTCCAAGGTGGCTTATGTCTATTTCCGAAACAGTCTGATCCAAACCCTTTTGATAAACTAACCTTCCGAGATTGTCATAGGCAACAAGTTCTACTTTGTTGGTAAAGTCTATCTCGTCCAGGAAGACGATCAATTCGTTCTGTAACCGTAATGGATTAGGATACATCTTTAAAAGCGCTTTTTCCTCCTTGTGGCCAGTTTCAAAATAGTTTTTTAAAGTGCTTATTCGCAAGGATGAACCCCCGCTGTTCCCAGCGTATATCCTTGCTTGAAAGACTGTAGCACCGGTGCGTAAGAGGGAGGCATCGGCGACCAGGACGGAGGTAGATGCCGAATGGGTATCGGCTATAACATTTCCATTTACCTTATAGTTGATCGTATTCGCTACTCTTTCGATCCTTAAGGTATCTCCTTCGTTAAATTTACCAAGATATGTTCTTGTCGTATTTTCTCTTTTCCACAGGTTCCCATTGCCCCTGGAAAGTTGGAAACCATAATTAATAGTTTCTAAACTATCATTTATATTGTCGACAGACAAGCCAAATACCAGATCTGTTTTCATGGAGTCCAATAGCACCATTTCAACCCATCCGTCTGTGTTAGATGGAATACTATCGACAGACTCGGCACCACTGTTTCCCCATCCATATCTTGCTGTTTTGACCAGGTCATCACCTACTTGCACTGCGCCGTTAATATTGGTCCAAGTGATTGGCGTCCCTACTACAAGTGCAGTTGTACTAACCATTAATTCGTTAGAATAGGCTGAATTTCCTATTGTATTGTAAGCCCTGACACGATAGAAATAAGTAGTGGAAGCTGAAAGACCAAGGTCAGTAAACGAGGTAACATTAGCGGCCACAGACGCGATCGAATCGTAGCCACTACCTGCCACGAGAGATCGCTCTATCGTAAAACCGATTTCATTGACAGCATTATCACGCCATTCAAGTTGGATTGTGGAAGCGCTTTCAGAGATGCTCGATAATTGACCAGGGGCATTCGGAATGGTATCGGCTATGACACCGGCTTTAGACTTGGATAGTAACCACTCATATAAGTTAGGACTATAATTCGAGTTGTCTATTTGGTAAACCGGGGTAACAATATTATGCCCTGCTCCTTCAAGAGGCGTAAATTTAAGTTCCACTGATGCGTCACGGGGGCATGCTCCAACGGCATTGAACATATTCAGCCCTGAGCTATACCTTGTTACTTCGTCATTGGTGCCATGAAAGGCCCACACGGGTATTTTTTTATCGGCTATTGTACAAGCCTTCGATAGATTGCCCCATGCGGCTACAGGTGCAATAGCGGCAAACTTGTTAGGGGTGTTCCTGTCATATGCCGCTTCCCAGGCCCCATTTCCACCCAAAGAATACCCTGTTAAATAAACCCGGTTTGTATCTATTCTATAGTTTGAGTCATTTAAAATATAATTCCAGAAGGGTTCCTGGCTAAATGCTGTCCAATTTCCGGAAGATAACTGTGGGGAAAGAAGTATGAAGCATTCTTCTGCCCCATTCACGGTAAAGCATAAACTACCCTGAACCTCTGCATGGCGTGTGGGGCTGGTTCTGGCTTGATTGGAGATCTTGTACAGATCTGAAGATCCATTGCCCCTTTGTCTCCGTCCATGGAGATATACTAACAGGGGATATTTTCTTGTGGTATCGTTATCATATCCGGGTGGTAGATGCTCCAGGTATCCACCGACCCTGCCCAGGTCTATGGAAATGGGTGTATTGTGAACCAATTCAGCATTGGAGTTTTGGCTATGGACAGTGAATGTTAAACTGAAAAATAGAAGGCAAATTACAGGGACAAAGTAGGTTTTTTTCATTTTAATTGGGAGATTTTCGGTTGTAAAGCTGATAAAAATGGTAAAAAGCCAAAATTTAAGATATCTTCCTAATAATAGCCAGCAAAAATGTTCAAATTTTCTTTTTAGGTGGGTCGTAAAACATCATGTTGTGCTATTCGGCTACAAAATTGTCGTTATCTTTATTCTCAGTCCAGTTATATTCAATTTCTTGAGCAACTTTTCTGGCGAAACCTATGCCGTGCCTATCCGCCAGGAACCCCAATGCCATATCCATTCCTGCACTCACACCTGATGAGGTATAATATTTTCCGTCAATTTTCCATCTCGCTTTTTTGTCCCACTCCACGTTAGTACTTTGAGATGAAACCCAGGAAAAGGCCCTCTTATTGGAAGTAGCTTTTTTGCCGTCCAAAAGTCCGGATTTGGCAAGAAGTGCACTACCCGTACAAACAGTAAGTACATAATTACTTGTTTGAGACAGTTCCTTTATTTTGTCTATAAGCAACAAATTATTTACTTCCTTTCTTGTACCCAAGCCACCGGGTATTAAAATTATTTCGGGATGATTACCGATAGTTTCCAGTTTTTCCGTCATAATAGGAACGCTGTGTCTGTTCGTTATGATTCCACCTTCCAGCGAATAAAACCTGAGGTTGTAAAGATTTACCAGTCGACCAAAAATTTCTGCCGGTCCGAAAACATCCAGCGTTTCATAATCATTGAACATAATAATGGCGATCTCCATAGTATTTTCTTTTCTGGTATGGTTGTCTTTATTCCGGGCATTTACATTACTTACTGCCAACCAACCCTTTTTTTCCATTTCTCAATTTCCTGTTTCCTTTTTTCAAAATCTGCCGGTGGTGAGTGATTTTCATCTTTCGCTCGTCTTCTCATAATTGCTGTCTGTTCTTCAAGTGTGTTAAGCCCGATAGATTTTCTCCTTTGATCTACCTGGGTTAAGTCATCAAAAAAATTTGGGCTTAATTCCCCGTTTTCATCCCAGTCAAATTGCGTACCATAAAGTTGCGGCTTATCCTCAAACACAGCTATCCGGTCAGTCAGATAAGCGAAATTTCTCAAGGTTGCTTTATCTTCGCTAACTGCATTTTCTAATAATTTCAAACACTTCTTCATAAAGGCAGGCTTTCCGATTGAATGTTGTATCACCAACCAGGCTGCTTCATTGGCTTCCTGTCCCACTTTGTCAATTGTCGGATAACCGATTGTGTCGATGATTTCATTTAATAGCTCCGCATGGCTGTTGTGCAATTTCTCCATTTCTTCGTTATACCCTTTTCCAAGCTCTCCGTTTTTAACAAGTCTGTCCCGAAGTTCCAGGTCCGCATTTTTCAATCCAATTATTCTTTCAGCAAAGCCTTTGTAATCCATGCTATTATTTGTGTTGTTTTAAATACTGGCTAACGCTTATCAAAGTACGAATTTTCTAGTGGAATAATGCCATTTCTTTGTCATTTTCTCTTTCTTCCGGAAGTAACTGACAAATAAGCAAGTTGGCTCATTGAGCTTATTGATTGTTAGCTGCTTTAATATTCAGGTAATGAAGTCAATAAGTATTCCAAGCAAAACCGTTGTGATAATGGCAGAAAGCAAACCTAAGGTGTAGGATAAAAGTCCTTTAAAGTAGTTGGCTATTTTTCTTCCATCAAAAAATTGTCCTATTGCCCACGATACATAAATGAAACCAATCAAACCACCGATAAACAATAATCCTAAGTCGGTCAATGCTTCTATAACGCCGAAAAGGGAGGATATCAACATGACCATTCCGAACACGAACAATATTAAAATAAGAATTTCAAAGAAGTTATAGGCGTATTTCCGAAAAATGATTTTAATCCAAAAGGCCACAAAATACTGTGGATAGCTTCTTCTAAACTGGAACCCATTATGCATGTTGGAATTCTTCCCTCATCCATTGACCAAAGCGTAAGTGCTTTTGTCACCTTTCCAACAACCTTATAAACGCCGTGCTTTCGGCATGGAAAGCAATACCATCAGTGCTGTTGCCAATAATAATGGTAATATGGTCCATAATGGGTTGGCATCGGTATTTGTTTGATAATACGTTGGTGTAAATTGTTTCCAATCAATGGATTCGGCTTTGTGTTGCTCAAATATCTTTGGGTAGAAAAACAGCCGCAGTTTTTCATGAAAGGCTTCTGTTGCCCTTAGAAAATCCATGTGTTGCTCTAAGCTTGTACCTGCCAATTGATTAAATGCCAACTGCAAATGCATGTTCGGTACCATCGATGCCATTTTCCTACTTTTTTGTTCCCGTAATTCGATCTTGTTGACCAAGGCCTCGCGTTCGTTTTTTGAATCGTCATCACCCATTTGTTGCATGGCGTAGTACCATAGCCAATTGAACCCGTCTGTCGGATATCCATACTCTTCGAACTGCGGGTAATGAGCATAAAACTTTTGAATGGTGAGCAGCTTATCCGTATCCCATTTGGTGTGATAGCCATCGCGCTGAGCAATGGCAGCACTCAATGCTTCCGGTACAGGGTGTTTTGACGACACATAAGCGTTGATTCCTGCGGGCAACAAAATAAGCATCACCAACCAAATCGAAAGGAGCAGCAGTGCATTGAATCCGGAAGATTTTTTGAAACCGATGACAAAAAAGGAGAGTGCAAACCAAAAAGTGACATACAGCAATGCCAGTATAAACATCAATAGAAAATGTGTATTAAACGGAATGTCAAGTACAACCTTTGCTATTAAAAACAGTAGTACCAAAACACCGAACAACAGCAATAGCCGTATAAATAGTTTGGCAAGTACAAACCGTAATTTTGATTGGGCTTGAATGGCGACCAAACGCCAGGTGCCAGTCTCAGTTTCCTCTGATATGGCATTGAACGTAAATACAATGACCAATAATGGAAGCAGATAGATCAACACAAAGGAAAGGTCGAGGTTTCCCGACTGCAAATTCATAGGATTGACCAAATCAGTATCATATTTTTGTGCTTCAAACGTCTTAATAGTGATGCGTTTTACCACAGGATTCATATCTGCCTGGCCTATGGATAATCCTGCCAGCGGGTTTGAAGAATTGATAAAGGCAAACTTTACATAATAAAGCAGTAGCCCCAAATCATCGTTGTGCAACGTAACATGCCGTTCAAAATGTTGTTCCTGATAGGCTTTTACCTCGGCAATTGCTTCTTGTTGTCGAATGAGGTGCCGATTTCCGATAAGAATTCCGACCAAACCTAAAACCGTGATCAATACCAAACTGATACGTACTTCTTTTGATCGTATGCACTGGTATAAAAACAAGCGATACTTCATAGTGCTTTTGCTTTTTTTGTGGTGAATACTATAAGCCAAAAAGCGAACAACAACCATAAAATCATGGAAATCACAGATGGCAGAGCCGCTTTAAATGCGTTGCCAAAAGCCATTGGCTTGTGATGAAAATCGGGAAATTCCTCCCAGTGCTCATGACCGACCACATGGGTTTTTCCTTCGGAACCACTTTCCTTTTTTGGACTGATATACGCCATTTGCAGCTCGTTCATTTTTTGGGATAACTGGTAGCGATACGTATCAGCCTGCTCTTGAAAATCAACATAACTTGAAAAGTCCGTTCCCGAAAAGGTCATCGAAAGTTGTTTGATGGCCATATACGGGTTGACCAGGGCCATAAATCGAGTAATGTTATTTTGGTTTTGATAAATGTTCAATAGATTGGCGTGGTGCTTTTTATAAAGTGTTGAGCTGATTTTTTCTCCTTCACGCATTACAAAACCGGAATAGTTGAAAGGCAAATCAGTCACTTTGCTAACGTTATGCGCAGATAATACAGAGTCTCGCAATTGATTATAAAATGGATCATCGGGATTGTGGCTATCGCCCTTTTGAATTTCTTCTTGCTCGATAGCCGACTGAAACGCCAATTTTGAAAGAGTCGGATGCCAATAGTTTCCCAGGGCCTGGGCTGATTTAGGCAAAAGAATGACCAACAGCAACCAAATTCCCAATAAACGTAAGAGCGCATTCTTTGTAGTATTGCTTCCTGCTGAAACTACTATGGTAGTGGCTGATACAATAAACAGGAAAACCATGTACCCCACTCCTATCGCCAGCAGCCGCAACCAAAGATGATCGCTTTCCACCACACCACCATAGCTGATGAGGGCTGCAACTACCATCAATACTACCGGAGCTAAAAATAAAACGGCAATTCCAAAAAGCCCGAGGGATTTACCAAACAGGATTTCCAACCAGTTGGCACCCTGGGATAAGACTATCTTTAAGGTGCCGTTCTCCTTATCTCCCGCGATGCCGGAAAATCCTATAAAAAATAAGATCAATGGAAGTACCAGTTGCAAGAGCAAGGCCAGGCTTAACTCCCCGAAACGCAAGGTCCCGGTAGAGAAAGTGGCGTCGGAAAAGTTGACGCTATTCTGCCTATGGGCTTCTAAAAAAACCGTATTTCCCGTAAAACTTTCCAATCCGTAATCGAACATACCCAAAGGCGGATTCACCCGAAAAGCAAAGGTGCCGAAATGCGCCATGCGGTGCGGATGCTTATCCGGGTTAGCTTCCCAGCTCTGTCGTGCTTTTACCTGATGGGACTTTCGAATATCCTTTTGGGTAATATGGCTTTGAATACCGCTAACGGCAGCATAGGCCGTTAGCAGTATAAAAACGACATAAAGAAAATAAAAGGTTTTCGGCGTAGTCGCATTGCGCCAAAAATGCCATGCAAACAAACGCAAGTTCGCCCATTTCATCATTTAAAATTTATAGGTTGTGGTAAATAGTACATTTCTCGGTGCTCCCGGGAACAACCTAAAGGCGTTCAATGCCCCGGTCCAATAGGTTTCATCGAACAGATTGTTCACCTTGAAGGCTATTTGGATGTTGCTACCGGACGGTCGATAATAGAGTGCTGCATCAAAAACGGTATATTCAGGTAGCAATAAACGGTCATGATACCATGAGAATCGGTCGCCGCGATACTCAACGCCCAGCCCGGCCCCAATATCTTTCAAAGCCCCGTTCATAAAATCATATCGCGCCCATAAATTGGCGCTGTGTTCAGGGGCACCCCCTACGCGCTCACCAACCAGGCTCGGGTCGTCATCTTCTACAATTTCGGATCGATATAGGCATACGAAGCGTTTACCTGTAGATTGGGAAATACATATCCCGAAAGATCCCATTCAAAGCCACGGCTTTGTTGGGCCCCGCGTTCCACCAATAAATCCTCATAGTTGGGGTCTTGTAACAATAGGTTTTTCTGGTTGATTTCATATACGGCCAGATTCATAGCCAATTTTCCACCAAAGAATTCCCCTTTCGCTCCAAATTCAACCAAATCACTCTCCAACGGATCAAACTCAGCAGGAGAGCTCGCCCAAAAGAAATTTTCGGTTGCCGGCGATAAAGTGACCGTATTGGACTGTGGTTGAAACCCCTCAATATACGTTCCGTACACACTGATGTCGTCCGTGGCTTCATAGGTAAGCCCGATTCTTGGAATGAAAGCTTCATTCGTAAACCTTTCTTCGTCGTTCGATTCATTGTCAAAAATATCCTCGAACCACTCATAACGGAGATTTACCAAAGCCAAAAATCTTCCTATTTTAAATTGGTTCTGTACATAAATACCATTTGAGGTGGTAAGATTTGCAGGAATGGCAAATTCCGAGATCACATAGTCCTTTACCACGCGTATGGTGTTTTGCGGATCGGTAAGGTCGTAATGCATTACATTGGGTTTTGGTGCGGTGAGCCCATTGATTTCAATGGTTTGAAAATCGGCCGCTTCAGCAGGATCAAAATTACTTACACTACCATCATTTCTCAGATAGCGACGGGCCGAATTTTGCCCACCGCCTATGGTACGTTCCCACCAGCTACCGTCATATCCTACCAATAACTTGTTGGTGACTTTGTCACCTTGGAAATCGAAATTAAAAAAAGCATTAAAGTTGTCGGTGATCCAAAACTGTTGACGCTCCACGTAGCGCATGGCCGCTAAGGTATTGATTGGATTTCCTTCAATATCAACAGCGGCATCATTCACGGTCCGATGTTCCGCAAGATCTTCCTCCCATGTTTGCTTCATATAGGAAGCATTGAAGCCAATATTTTCTTTGATCTGTTTTGTGAAGTTACCCATTACCATAAACTCCCTTGACTTAAAAAAGTCGTTGTTGGCGCCTACGTTTAATGAAATTGGTGTGCTATTTAAGTCAAACTCCCCATTGATCGCACCGAAAATGGGTTGTCCCCGGTCTATGTTTCCTACCCCGTTGCTAAAGATCATTTCTACATTCAATGCCGTGGTGCTATTGGGCGAAAATGTAATGGAGGGTGTAATCAGCAAAGCATTGTTTTGTACCAAATCCCTGAAAGACTTCGCTTCCTGTACCGCTGCATTAAACCGATACAATAAGGTTTCGGAGTCATTCAACGGTCCGGTAAAATCCATGGTAGACCTCAGGGTTTCAAAACTTCCCACTGTGGCACTCACTTCATTTCTTTTCTCTTTTAAAGGCTTTTTGGTGACCATGTTAATGGTACCCCCCGGGTCGACACTCGAAAAACTGACCGAAGAAGGTCCCTTGATCACTTCTATTCTTTCAATATGTGAGGTGATGGGCTGGAGAAAGTAATATTGTCGCGTGCGTAATCCATTGATTACTTGTCCTTCTTCTGCCTGGGTGGTACCCCTTTAAAATGATTATAAAATGCTGTAGAGGTGACACTACTGGCGGCCTTGACCGCATCCGCCAACTGAAAGGCCTGTCGGTCATTGATCAGTTCCTTGGTGATTGTCGATACCGCCTGAGGTAACGCTTTGTTCTTGATCGCGACCTTGGTCGATGAAAAAGAATAATCACTGTTATAATCTGTTCGTGCGCGACCAATCACTTCTACACTTTGTAGTTGTTCTGTTCCCTCTTTCAGTCGGAGCGTACCAATATCAAAAGAAGAACCCTCATTGATCTCATAGTTGTTCTTATAGGGTTGGAATCCCAAATATCGAACCTCGAGCGCATAACTCCCGGATGGCACATTGATTTCGAACCTTCCATCTGCATCGGTCAGTTGGCCGAACATATTATCGGTATTTTTTAAGGAAACCGTAGCCCCTACAATCGGGATATTCTGTTCGTCGACGACAGTACCCGTAACCTTTACCTGGGCAAACGAACTCCAACTGATGATTGTTATAAATGTGCCGGATAGTAATCTAAATATATTCATTGTGTTAAATGGTCTTTAGATATAAATCCTGCAATTCACTTGCACCAATGGTGTTTGTATTTGATGTATAAACCAACCTGCCTTCTTTCATAATACCGATTTTCGTGCCCACATTCACAGCATTGAAAATGTCGTGAGTGGCCATAAAAATGGTTTTACCATCTCGGCTTAATTCCTTGCAAATCTTAGTGAATTCAAGGGTTGCTTTGGGATCTAAACCAGAGATAGGTTCATCCATAAAAATGTAATCGGCGTTTTTGGAAAGCGCAATGGAAATACCCACTTTTTGCCGCATTCCTTTGGAGTAGGAAGCGAGTTTGTCTTGATGAGCAGCTTCTTGAAGTCCTGCCTTGAGGAGGAAATCGGACAACTCAGTATTCGAATATTTAAAACCCGCCAGCCGGCTAAAAAAATTGAGGTTCTCAATACCTGAGAGGTTCCCGTACAATTGAACGACCTCAGGAATATAGGCAATCATTTTGGTTGTGGTATTGCCGTTTGGTTTTACTGCAATACCATTCAGTAATGCTTCACCACTAGTAGGTTGAATCAGCCCAAGAAATAAGTTTATGGTTGTTGTTTTACCAGCGCCATTTTGACCGAGTAAATAAAAAATTTCGCCCTTTTCAACCGATAGATTCAGTTGACAAAGCGCCTCATGCTTACCATATTTTTTGGTAAGATCGATAGCTTCCAGCATATTTTGAAATGTAATTGTTATTTACTAATTAATGTATTGCGATATAGGAAATGATTCCCTATTCAGGCCCTTAGGCAGTATAAGAGTTGCCAATGGCCGTCTATGTAAAAAAGGAGTAATCAGACTTGGGGTGGGCCTCGCAGGTGAAGCTGTTCCCTAGAAATAGCAAAAAGTATTTCCGTTATGTTTTGATCGGAACAATAGGAAAAACTATCTAAAGGAAGGATAAAGACACTTTGAATGTACAGTTGCTGATCAAAGTAAAAATTACAGATTTGACAATCCGAGTTGCCTTCAACAGTAATATTAGCAGGGTTGCCAATGTCAATTATCGCAGTATGGTGAACGTGCGTTTGAGCGTGAAAAGCCAAAACCAAAGGCAAGCACAGTATATACACTGCCAACATGCCTGCTGCTATTTGGATTTTGTTTTTCACGCTTGCTAAATTATTGTTTTCACCCTATATCCTAAATTGATTTAGGAATATTCGGGTTTCAAGTTACCCAGTATAATGAAAGTCTAACTCCCAAATTTGGAATTGGGGCTTTTATTTAACCAGACTGCTCAAACTAAACTAAAAACTATTCTTCAAGCTTTACCTACCTCATTGCTATACCGTCAGTTGTAACACTGTAAATATTGAAACTCGCAAAAGAAAATCAAATAATACCGGGGCTTTCCCGATACCATATTCGGGTACCTACCTGAGAAAACCCCCCATATAAAAAACTGAGGCCGTTCAAATTACTTTTGAGACGGCCTCTTTTATCTGTGGCATTTCAAATGCTCCAAAATATTTAAAATAGATTCACGCTCCTTTAACTAATCAGGTTTTAGGCATCTACAATTCTTTTAGATATGACAATCATGTAGTATCAGACATTTTTACCCTCCTGAATAAGCAATACCCTCTACCTATTATTTATGATGGTTGAGGACAATTTGCAGACTAAAAATCGCTCAACACACTGCAAATAAGGCTTTTAGTCAACGGCCCGAATCATAACATTTTAGGATTGATCAAGATATTCGATACTTCTAATTTAGGGTCTTAAAATTGGATGGCAGACACCTGCCCGATTCTTTCAAATTGAATGAAACTACAAATCACATTTTTTATGCTTATAGCATTTGTCTGTGGTATAAGTTTTCCAATGTCATTTGCTGCAACAAGGGGTGTTTTTGGTGGTAAAGTAATCGGAAAAAATGACGGACAAGGTATTGGGAATGTCGTGCTATCCGTCAAAGAGCTGAATATTTGGCAGATAACCAATGAGCAGGGTGATTTTTTATTTGAGCATGTAAAACCAGGGCAATACACCTTACTTGTGAGCTGTCTGGGGTATGCCCCTCTCGAGAAAACGATAAATATTACAGGCAATTCTACGGATCAAGTCATCCAACTAGAGGTCACATCACTGAGTCTTGAGGAGGTAATAGTTACCGCCAAAGAACAGGAATTGGGCTCGGTATCTGTCATCGAGCAATCGGCGATGAACCACCTGCAACCAAAAAGCATGTATGATATAATGCAACTACTTCCAGGCCATCTTTCGGAAGAACCTGATCTGGCAAGACCAAAACAGTTGAAAATCAGGGAGGTCGGGTCTATTTTCAATGATCAGGTTATCACTCAAAATCCAACGAGCGCCCTTGGGGCAGCAGTCATCATCGATGGCGCTCCATTATCCAATAATTCAAACATGCAGGTGCTTTCTACTGCCAGAGCCGGATCGTCTCTGCAAGATCCGACAGGTGCAACCACGTCATTCGGATCTTCTTTTGAAGTACCCAATGTAGCTGGCCGCGGCATAGATATGCGAGCACTTAGCACCAACAATATCGAGTCTATCGAAGTAATCAGGGGGATTCCCTCGGTAGAATACGGAGATCTCACATCCGGCGCAATTATCGTGAAAACAAAAGCGGGTAAAACACCCTATGAGGTACGGTTGGCCATTGATCCTGAAACCAAGCTGCTTTCGGTTGGCAAAGGGTTTGCCGTAAAAAACCAGGGCGTTATGAATATCAATTTTGACTACACCTCTGCCTATCCGGATGTCCGTCAGAAATATGAAGGCTACCAGCGAGTGACTGCTAACCTCGGATATTCCAATACATTTTTTCAGAAAAGAAAGCCCCTGTTATTCAACATGAGACTTGCATTGCACACAACAGTGGATGATGAAAAGTCAGATCCTCAGTTGAGAAGAAATGAAGTGATCACTGCAAACAATGATGGCCTCAGAGCTGCTATTAATGGTAAGTGGTTGCTCAATACCAAATGGATTACCAACCTTTCGTATAACTTTTCTGCCAGTTATGCCCATCAGCACGACTACCTCAGGAAATTAAAGACAGTTACCGCCGGTACAATGCCTTTGGCAACTTCGTTCACTGAAGGGGAACACGAAGCACAGTTCCTGCCCGCAGAGTACTACTCAGAGCTGACAGTCGACGGGAAACCGTTTAACCTGTTTGCCCAGGTCATGGGCAACCTGTCATTCAGCAGACCACAGATCACCAATAACATTGTGTATGGGGTTGAATGGCGTGCCAATGGTAATAATGGCGATGGTAGAATTTTTGACCTGAATTATCCGCCGGTAATTAATGCGATAAGTACTATCCGGCAAAGGTCTTACAAAGATATTCCCACACTTCATACAATGGCCGTTTTTGCCGAGGACAGGTTCATAATTCCACTTGGAAATACGCAATTATCAGGTCAGGCCGGTTTGCGGCTCACAGGCATCCGGGCAAAGGGCATCAGTTCGACAAATGCCACAACCGCCTGGGAACCCCGCATTAATCTTTTGTATCAGTTGTATGACAATCCCCGCAACAAATTCTTAAAACATTTTGCCATCAGGTTTGGCTATGGTATCGCCGCCAAAATGCCAACCCTGATACACCTGTATCCTGATAAAGCATACTTTGACGAAACCAGCCTCAACTACAAAGACGAGGAAAACCTAGACGGATCACTGGCGGTATTGACCACAAAAATTGTCGATGACACTTCAAACCCTGATCTGAAACCGGCCATCAACAGAAAATATGAAGCCGGATTGGACTTCTCATTCGGCAATATCACCGCTAACATAACGGGTTACTATGAAAGGCAAACCGGAGGATTTGGCATCAGCAACGAGCTCGTGCTCTTTGAACACAGAGCGTACACAGTAACCGGCACCGGAAGACAGCCTTACCTGGTCGAAGGAGAGGGTGTTTACTATTACCAGAACGGACAGCCTGTCCAGGCCACCTATAACATGGATACATCGTTTCAGTTTTACAGGATGCCGATCAATGAAAATGTATTGATCAAACAAGGAATTGAATATATTATTGACCTGGGCAAGGTAAAGGCCATCAAAACGAGCTTCGTTGTCGATGGCGCCTGGATGTACACCAAATCATATAGTACAACTAACCAGTATTCGCGGGTAAATTCCGGATATCAGGGCAGACCGTTTCCTTACGTTATGGTGATGCCGGACGAAACTACCATCAGACAACGACTCACCACAAGTGTGCGATCCATCACACATATACCGGCCATCAGGATGGTCCTTTCCCTGACCGGCCAGATCATATGGATGGAAAAGAGACAATATCTGTATGAAGATGAAGAGGGTAATACCCTCGTGTATGCCACCAAAGACAAAGAAAAGATCGAGGTAGATGATGTACACAACTACCGGGGTGATGGCGTGGCTAAAAACGTAGCGCCGATAGGTTACATCGATAGAGCGGGAAATTACCATGAGTGGAACCCCGAATTGTATCTGACACAGCCTTACTACAGCATGGTTCAAACCTTTCCCGACCATTATTTTGTAACAGAAAGTTTGCCGCCCACTGTTCAGTTTAACATGAGGCTTTCCAAGGATTTTACCGATAATCTCCAGGTAGCTTTTACGGCCAATAACTTTTTGAATATGAGGCCATTTCACAAATCAAGGCGCTCAAGTGGATATATCCGTCGAAATTTCTCACTCTACTTTGGCGCAGAACTAAGAATGAAAATTTGATAAACTATATAATAAACATATGAAAAAGGTAATACAATCTCTCATTGTCCTGTCTGTTGTATTGTTCGCAGGATGCGATGATGATGATACGGAAGTCGCGGTAAAATATGAAGTGAATGTAACGGTCGAATATCCGGAAGGATATGTAGAAACGCTTGCAGCAGGAGTAGAGGTAAAAGCCCGGCAGCTAGCCGGTGGTGATCCGCTCTCAGCCATGACGGATAACGCCGGTGTGGCCACATTTAATCTCGAAGCCGGGGAATATAATTTTAGTGTAGTTCACGAAACCGAAGAATTTGCCTTCAATGGCGTATTGGATGGACAAAGCATAGCTGAAGATACAAACCTGTCTATCACCTTCACGGCTGTCACACTCGGCGGGGGACTTGTCTTCAAAGAGATTTACTATACGGGCTCAACAACCCCTGAGGATGGCAGGTACTTTGCCGATCAGTTCCATGAAATATATAATAATTCCGATGAGGTCATCTATCTCGATGGGCTCGGTATCGGTGTGTTGCAGCAATCGAGCTCTTCCGAGAATGTATGGGTGGATGGCGAGGGTAACTTTTTGCCGGAGTTGCCGCTTAATGGCTATGTATGGTATATACCCGGAAATGGCACAGATTATCCGTTGGAGCCACGTACCAGTATCATTATCGCCCAGGATGGTATCGATCATAAAACTGATCCCGACGGCAACCCCGACTCACCGGTAAACCTCGGTAATGCTGACTGGGAAACCTATTGCGGAGATATAAATGACGGCAGAGATGCCGATGCAGCCGGCGTGCCCAACCTGTCGCTGATGTTTGCGAACTCGACAACCTTGGTTGACTGGCTTCACCCTGTTTTTGGCGCAGCGGTAATCATCTTTCGTTTGCCAGAAGGTATCGATCCTGTTGCATGGGCAAGCGATCCTGATAATTCATTAACCAGACCGGGAAGTACATCTTCCAGGGAATATCTGATGGTGCCAAAAGACTATGTGATCGATGCCGTTGAGGTTGTACGGGTTGAAGCAGAAAGGCAGTTTAAAAGGTTGCATGATGAATTGGATGCCGGCAAAGTATGGTCTTCTGATACTTACATCAGTAAAGGTGTAAGAAGGAAGGTAAAGCAAATCATTGATGGAAAAGTGATTTATAAAGATACCAATAACTCTTCTGAGGATTTCCTGGGTGACCAAACACCCACTCCAGGTGTACATCCAACAGTAGTAGATAATTAATTATTAGCTAATAAGTTGTACGCTTACCCGTCAATCTCAAAAAGAAAATCCTCACAGGCCCGGAAGGTTTGTGACGGCTTTCTTGAATTGATTGAATAATCATTTCTCTATTACTACATGGCATTTCTACGGGCAAACTTTTGTATTATTTTTCTTTTTTGGATGCCTGTGCCGGATTGTCTGGCCGGCCATCCTGCTGATACAACTGTTGTATTCGACAATGTGTCCGTAGTGCCGGTGGCCAATGATGTCTGGTGGTTCACTTCTAATCCTGTAAGCATATCTATGACACCTTTTGTGCCTTACGGTGAATTAAATTTCACGTATTCAGAAGAAAAAGGTAATTACAGAAGGCCAACGAAACCTGAAAATCTCAATTACTTCAATGTCCGTACCGAAGGATATGCCAAAACCGATAAATTGTTTTTTTATGGAAATATGGGCTACCGGTATGGAAAGGAGCTGGCTCTGAAGTGGAACAATGTGTCCTTTATTTCTGAAAATAATCCTTTTGCCATTGCTGACTCTTCGGGTGGAAACTATGAAAATGAAATTTATTCACTGGAAGGGGTACTTTCTTCAAAAACCACTGAAAGTGGGATGAAATGTGGAGTCGGAGCAAGGTATGAGGTTGGACATAAAACCAATCAATCCGATCCACGACCACTTATTCAGTCAATGAGAAGTGCGATTGTGCCAGGGGTGGCGGCTATGCTGAATAATTGGGAAATTGGCGCTAACCTGACGGCAGAATACTTTAAAGAGGAAACAGACTTCACTGTAATCAATCAGTTTGTCAACCATCGTTATTTCAGATTTAAAGGGCTGGGACAGTTTCAGGGAGCAACAGATGACTTCTTCTCCCGCAATTACCAGGGACGCCGGCTGGGCGGAAGTCTCCAGACTGCCTACCGGACCGCTTCATTTGTAAACCTCCTCGATTTAAGCGTCAGCAGCATTTATGAACGGGCGCAGGAAGGCGCAACGAACTCGAGGTACCTGGCAGGTGATTATGAAGACCTGATCTTAGCATTGAATGATTATATCAGGATTAACAGATACAATAAGACCCATGAGCTGAATATTACAGTCCAATTGTCAAAAGTAGATGGCATTTGGCATGACCAGCGCGAAGAGACTGCAGAAGACGGTACCAGGTATTGGGTGACATACAACAGTTCGATAAAGTACACCAGAGAGCATTTAACATCGGCTGTCGAATACGCTCTGACAACGATTGAAGATAACCTACCCGGTATCAGGGTAAGCGCCAGGGCCGAATATCAGCGCTCCAGGACAAGATACTATCCGGAACTATACTATGAAGACATCGACAACCTCCGGGTATCAGTTGATGGGCAAAAAAACTGGTATGCCGGTTGGTGTAATCTGTCGCTGAGATTGGTTTCATCTTACAGACATAACCTTTCCGGGGACTTTTACTCAGAAGGAGAATTGAAATACTTCATCGCACAGCCGGAATACAACTATCCTACAACAAATCTGATCGCGGTTGATACGGACTTAAAAGTGGGATTTCCCAGTTTATGGGGTGGTAAAGCATTGCCTTTCATATCCCTTGGCTACGAATATCAAAGTGTATTAAACAACAATGAAAATTATAAAAATGGAGATAAAAGAACGATTGGACAGATCCGGGCCGGATTTAACTTTTAATATGAATCATATTTTCTGCTACATAGCGGTGTACAGTTTGGCTTTCCTATTTATTGCCAGTTGTACGAGCCCTTCCATTGAACCGGGATTTGCTATCATTATTGATCAGGAAAGTTATAAAGAAGCTCAGGCAGAGGTTGAAGGGTATGCTGCAGCAATAGAAGCAGATGGTCTTAAGACAGTAGTTATTATTGATAAATGGGGTCAGCCCGATTCGATAAGGGCAACACTGATGAAATTGTACGCGGATAGTGATCATCCAATAGAAGGGGCTGTTTTTATTGGTGATATTCCCATACCGATGATCCGCGATGCACAGCATCTGACCAGCGCCTTTAAAATGGACCAGATGAGATATGCATGGGAAGATTCTTCGGTACCCTCAGATCGTTTTTATGATGATTTTGACCTTCGGTTCGACTTTATAAAGCAGGATTCGATTCATAATAACTATTTTTATTATTCCCTGAGAGCAGATTCCCCACAGAGGCTGCAACCCGAGATATATACCGGTCGAATTAAACCATTTGAGAATTCAGATAAATACCTGCATCTCAAAAAATATCTTAAAAAGGTAGTAAAAGCCAAGTCCGGGTCAAACCCTCTTGATAAACTTCTGTTTTTTGGCGGTCATGGATATATCTCAGAATCTCTCCTGGCTCGCATGGATGAAAAAGTCATGCTTCATGAACAGTTTCCAAATTCAAGGGGTCAGCAAAATGCAATCGGGTACATCGATCATAGCATGGATGAACATGTAAAAGACAGACTGGTATCTGAGCTTCAACGGGATGATCTCGATATGGCCATCCTGCACCATCATGGGGCTGATGATACTCAATATCTCAACGGCATGCCAAAAGTAGATAACGTAAACAAACAGATAGATGGCGTAAAATACTACCTGAGGTCAAAAATGCGATCTGCCAAAAGGCGTGGGAAAACAGAATCCGAGGCGAGAAAGTATTATATGGATAAGCTCGGGGTTCCTGCCGGATGGTTTGAAGACAGTTTTGATCAGGAAAAGATAACACAAGACTCGCTTTATAATGCTGACCTAGATATTGCCATTCAGGAAATCGGAAGTTTTAATCCCCAAACACGTTTTATC
The DNA here is from genome assembly GCF_056858335.1 of Agaribacillus sp. DX54. Taxonomy (NCBI): domain Bacteria; kingdom Pseudomonadati; phylum Bacteroidota; class Cytophagia; order Cytophagales; family Splendidivirgaceae; genus Agaribacillus; species Agaribacillus sp. DX54. The sequence continues at coordinate 942 of NZ_JBXEQE010000025.1, read as the reverse complement.
ATGCTGGATGCCTGCTTCAATGGCTCGTTCCATCTGGATAGTTGCATTGCAAGCGCTTATCTTTTCCATAAAGGAAATACCATTGCCTTACACGCTAATACGGTAAATGTATTGCAGGATAAGTGGGCCAACGAATTGACCGGATTGCTTGCCCTTGGCATGAGCGTAGGTAACTGGTCAAAGCATGTTTCTTATCTTGAATCGCATATTATCGGCGATCCTACATTCAGGTTTCATGCCAGTGAATCCGGAAATGATTTAAACATGGCCATTCATCAAAAAGCCGGAGAAGCAGCGTATTGGATCGATCAACTTCGATCCCCATTACCTGAAGTTCAGTCCTTAGCGCTTTTCAAGCTTTTCGAATTAGAATATGACGGACTTTCGGAACTACTTCTGTTCACCTTTAAAAATAGTCGATATGCAACAGTACGAATGCAGTGCTTAAAGCTTCTGTCCACCTTCAATGATGAGAATTTTATTGAATGCCTGAAATTGGCATGTACTGATTCCAATGAATTTATACAAAGACAAGCGATTTACCTGATCGGTCAGGTTGGATCGGTCAGGCTTTTACCAAAGCTGTTGGCCATAGCCATGAGGAACAATACTGCTACCAGGCTGGAATTCAATGTTAAACAGGCCTTGAGTGTGTTTGCCAAGGATGAAGTACTGGCGACTTTTGATTCTATGTTTGACTCCTTGAATCATTTTACCAAACCTGACATGGTTAAAGATGCCATCAGGCATTCACTTGAATACAATACCGGGAGATGGGAAAAGAATGCAGCCGAACTGGCAGATACTACTTTGACTGCCAAAAAAAAAATGTTCAGGGTTCGCTTGTTGAGGAATTACAATTATCATCCTGACGTAGAAGCATTTTGTAAGTTTGCCAAGGAATGTGATAAGGAGGATTTGCAAATAGCCATGGTGGAGGCT
>NZ_JBXEQE010000024.1:0-111989 GCF_056858335.1 Agaribacillus sp. DX54 | reverse complement strand
GAACAATGGTTAACCACAAAGGCACTAAGACACAAAGAGGCACAGAGGTTTTTGCCTTTAAATAAAAATGCAGGCTTATTCTTAAGATGTGCAACACCTACGAGACGCTTGCGTTAGTTGTTGTTTTTCCTGCGGAAGCGGTTATTTGAAAACATCATAGAGCAATGATATCGCCAAAGCAACTGCTAGAAACGTACGCCAAGGGTAGAATTCCAGGTTGTACCAAATCCATAAAATCCCCTGTTCTCATTAAACCGGCCTTCTCCGGTGATATTAGAGTCCAGCTCAGCGATATACTCTTCGTCCAAAACATTGTTAACATTTAAACCCCAGGTGAAATCCAACTTACCGACCCGGAAATCATAATAAATACCGGCATCCACCAGATTGTAAGAAGGAAGTTTCACAGCCTGATTGCCAGGCGTCAGGAAAAGGTCATCATTGGCCACATCATATTCCGCATAGAGGTCATCTGCAAAATACCAGCTTCCATACAACCTCAAACCTTTTAATAGTTCATAAGTTATACCGATTCTGGCAGTGGTTTGGGCCGCATCTCCGACTTTTACACCGTCCAGAAAGTAAGTGAAATTTCCCTGATTAACTTGGTTATCATCGAATATGCTGGTATTTATATTACCTCCGTAGGTCCAATCCCCTATAGAAAACATGCCATCGATTGTAAGGTTACTTATCGGTCTGAAAGTCATGTCTACTTCTATTCCAGTGTGAATCTGGTCAATGCCTGACAGATTCGCCGTTCCTTCGACACCATCGACATCAACTGACCTATTTAAAAAACGGTTGGTCCATGATGTTCTATATAAATTCAGATTGGCGCTGAATATGCTGGACCGGTAGCCATAGCCTAGTTCAGCGCCAAATACCCTTTCATTTTCGACATCCGGATTTACAGTATTTAAAAAGTTAATAAATACATTGTCAAAAATAGGTTGTCTGCTGTAAAAACCTACATTGGCAAAGACATTATGGCGTTCATTAATGTTATAATTGGCACCCCCCTTTACATTGCCACCCAGGAAATTTTCGAAATCCGTTTCCTGTTTAGGATCTCCGTCTGCTTCGGTGTCATCCCCATCCAGGTAATTGAAGTAGTCGATCCTTTTGAATCCCTGATTGGAAAGTGACGTTGATACAAAGGCTGAAAGGGGTCCTTGCGTATATTCTAATTGCCCGAATAACCCCAGCCATTGCACAATGCCATCGTTGTTATAGTTTATCGGGGCATCATTTCTCAGATTGACAATAGCGCTTGACTCCCTTTCCTCGGTTACAAACCGTCCGGCAAGATTAATATTGTCATCGGTAAAAAAAGCATCTGCACCCAGCAGGTTATCTATTCTTTGGTAATGAATACCCCTGTAATGCCGGGCATCTATTCCGGCAATCAGCGTGAATCGATCGCTCAGCTCATGGGTCAGGTTGGACAGTACGCCTACCCAGTTGTGCGAGTTGATAGAGGCCCTTCTTACTAACCCTTCATTGCTTGTATTCACAAACTTATCAGCAAAAAAGCCCTCACTATTATCTAAATCAGGATTTAGCGCTCCCCAGGTCACTTTAGGATCCCCGAAATCAGGCACGTCTTCGCCCGTGTTCCACCGTCTGATATCTTCAAATCTTACCTGTCCGTTCTCATCCCTAAAAACCTCATCCGTGTCAAATCTACTGTTCAGCCTGCCTCTCGGACCTGTTCCACCACCTCTGCCAAAGGATATGTATGCCGTAGTAGCTAATTCCGTTCTATCTGAAATAGTCCAGTAATGATTAAAGAATATTTTGGGTTTGTGATAAAAGTTTCTTCTCCAGTTAAATACCTCTCCATCCAATTCTCCCCACAGGTGATTATATTTTAATCCTCTTTCCTGGAAGGTCTCCAAAGTAACCTCATCAAATCTGCCTATCCTTCTCTGATTGTGCCACTGTGGCGCTCCAATCGCAGTAAAATGAAGTGAATGCTTGTCATTAAATACTTTGGCTATAGAGGCAAAATAAGAATAGGCCCTGAACTGTGTCCCATCAATGTATCCATCTCCCCTTGTATGAGTACCTTGCAGGCTTATTGCCCAACCGTTCTCGGTCAAACCGGTAGAGGTGGAAAATGAAAATTTGTGGTAGCCATCATTTCCAATTGAATAACCCAATCTGTTTCCTCTTTTCATTTCAGCGGCATTGGTAATAATGTTAATGGTACCACCCACAGAATTAATAGCCAGTTTAGAAGCACTCAGCCCCCTTTGCACCTGAATATTGCTGGTTACATCACTTAAACCAGCCCAGTTTGACCAGAAAACCCAACCGTTTTCCATATCATTGACTGGCACCCCATTGATTAATACGGCGGTATTTCTTTGATCAAATCCGCGCACATTGATCCGGGAATCGCCAAATCCTCCACCTTGCTTGGTAACATAAATGGAAGGTGTGGATCTTAAAATCTCAGGAAATTCCTGGTTACCGATCTTAGCTTCGATCTCAGAACCTTTGATGGTAGAAACTGCTACGGGTGTTTTCCTGTCTATAGCTACAGAGGCAATTATTTCTACCTCCTTCAGCCCTACGGCACTGGCCCCAAGGGCGACAGTGCCCACATCAATCGTTTGTCTGTCGATTACCTTAACAAACAATTCCTGATTTTCATATCCCACATAGGAAATTACTACTACCTGATCTCCGGCTGCCAATCCGGATAAAGTAAAACTACCGTTGATGTCAGTTGTAGCGCCTTTTGTTGTGCCCTTAAGCACTACCGTGGCCCCAATTAATGCCTCCTGATTTTCGGCATCCAGAACAGTTCCGGTGACTGTCCCCTGCGCATATACTGCCTCACCTCTCAATAAAAGCAACAGCATACCCATTGAAAAAAATAGTAGACTTTTTTTCATGTGTTAAATGATTTAGTTGATTTTAAGTTTAGTAAGTGATAATTCCAGGTTTACTTAATTGCGAAATTAGAAACCTGGATTTAATTCGCGCGGTTTCTTAAATTATCTTATTGTTAAATTAACAGCGCGTTTCTTTCTATCACGTTTTTTTCGTGAATTGTTGGCAAGCAAACCAGGGCTTTCAATTTATACATCATTCAATTGCGCTTTGCAGCCTATATTCCATCTGTTTCATAGGGGACGAATCTACCGAGTGTTCAAAGTGAATAATTTAAAGTCATCCCTTCATGATTTGTTCCAATATCACCATTTCCTGTCAATTTACCGATGGTATTAGCCCGATACAATTAAGCAAATTTTACGCAAACAGAAACATCCGTTTTGTATCTAAAATCAGGCTTTCCTCCTGTTTCGCACAGAAAAAATCATAAAATAGTAGTATGTTTATCAACAAAAAAGCAACCACTTATGATTAAACATTTAACCTTTAGCTTATTAATCACTTTCTGTTTGTTAAGCAATGCACAATCGCAAGTAGACCTCTCTTACTATTTATCTTCCAATACCAGCTACGATCAATCCATCCCTACTCCACGGCAAGTATTAGGCTACGAGGTAGGTGAATGGCATGTCAACCATGATCAACTGTTCAGGTACATGGAGATAATAGCGGGAGTATCTGACCGGGTAAGCCTTGAAATTTATGCCAGAACTTACGAAAACAGGCCTTTGATGTTACTTACCATCACGGCTCCCGAAAACCATGCCGATATCGAATCTATCAGGCAACAGCATGTTGGCCTGTCAGATCCGTCATCGCAAAATAACCCCAATGTTGCCGACATGCCTGTTGTAGTATGGCTTGGTTACAGTGTTCATGGCAATGAGTCGAGCGGCACTAATTCTTCATTACTGACCGTATATCACCTGGCTGCAGCTACAGGTCCTGACATCGAATCGATGCTTAAAAACACCATTATTCTTGTGGACCCCATGATAAACCCTGATGGTAATATGCGATTCTCGTCATGGGTGAACAGTCGTAAAAGTAAAAACGTCATTGCCGACCCTAACAATCATGAACAAAACGAACCCTGGCCAAGGGGGAGGACGAATCACTACTGGTTTGATCTGAACCGTGACTGGATATTGTTGCAACACCCGGAAACAAGGGGGAGAATTGAGCAATTTCACCGGTGGAAGCCAAATATTCTAACCGATCACCATGAAATGGGCACCAATGCCACCTTTTTTTTTCAGCCGGGCGTCCCTTCCCGCAATCATCCTTTAACGCCTCAAAATACCTTTAAACTGACTAATCAAATTGCCGGATATCATGAAAAGGGCCTGGATAAGATTGGTTCGCTTTACTATGCAAAAGAAGGCTTTGATGACTTTTATTATGGAAAGGGTTCAACTTATCCGGATATCAACGGAGGTGTAGGCATTTTGTTTGAGCAGGCAAGCTCCAGGGGGCATGCACAGGAAAGTGTCAATGGAACCTTGAAATTCCCGTTTACCATCAGAAATCAATTCACCGCTACCCTTTCCACATTGGAAGCTTCACAGCAACTTCGTAAAGAGTTGCTGACCCACCAATCAGAATTCTTCAATAATGCCCGGTCACAAGCAGCCAAAGATGCGGTAAAGGGGATTGTGTTCGGCGCGGTGCCTGATCGCTCAAGGTTAAACGCCATGGCAGAAATCCTGCAAAGGCACCAGATCCAAGTGCACAAATTAGGTCGATCTGTTGATTTCGAAGGTGAAACTTTTGAGCCGGACAATAGCTACATTGTACCGCTTAATCAACAGCAATATCTGCTCATAAAAGCGTTGTTCGAAACAAGAACTTCTTTCCGGGACAGCCTTTTTTACGATGTTTCTGCCTGGACGCTGCCAATGGCATTTAACATTCCCTATGCGGAATTAACCACCAGGACATTTGACAATAATTCGGTAGCTGAGGAAGTGCAGGACTTTTCTTTAACAACTACAAAATTTCCCGCCGATAAGCCCACTTATGCCTATGGCCTTAACTGGAACGAATACTTTGCCCCTCGAGTGCTTTTTAAATTGTTAAAAGCCGGAATCAGGGCCAAGGTGGTTACAGAGCCATTTACGCACGTTAACGGCAAAGCATATAATTATGGTACTATTATCATTCCATTACATAACCAACCATTATCACCTGCTCAAATCCATAGAATCATGGATGAAATCAAAGCAAAGGGTGGAGTGGAAGAGATATTTCATTTTAATTCAGGGGCATCCGTCAATGGCAATTACCTGGGCAGTAATAAGATGAAAAATGTGGTGCAACCGAAAATTGCTTTGATCGTTGGCGAAGGAATAGCGGGTTACGATGCCGGGGAGGTATGGCACCTGCTCGATGAACGATTTGATATGGAACTAAGTCTGCTGCCAATACACAAGGTGGCCGACACCAGACTCGAACGTTATAATACCATAGTTCTTGTCGAAGGAAATTATGCAGGACTCGGTTCAAGAGCACGTGATAAAATCAGGCGTTGGGCCCAAAACGGAGGAAACATTATCGCTATGCGAAATGCCAGTAAATGGCTATCGGAACAGGGGCTAACCAAAGTAAAATTTAAAACAAGCAAAAAAACCGATACGCTTCGTCAAAGGGCCTATGTCGACCTGCCACGGTACAAAGGCGCCCAGGTAATCGGAGGGGCAATATTCGCCACCCGGTTGGACCTGACCCATCCCCTGGCATATGGCTATAACCGGGAGATTATGCCGGTATTTAAAAAAGGGACCTTGTTCATGGAAAGAGAAAAAAACCCCTATGTCAATCCAGTGATGTTTACGCAAAACCCATTGTTAAGCGGATATATCTCAAATGAAAATCTGGCGAAACTAAAAAATACCGCAGCAGTAAACATCAGCGCTTTCGGAAAAGGCAAAATTATTTCTTTCACCGACAACCTTAACTTCAGGGCATATTGGTATGGTACCAATAAAATGTTTCTGAATGCCCTGTTTTTTGGGGATATTATTGATTTATAAATATTTGAATAGCAGAAGTTCTCAAACTATTTATTACTTTCTGAGGTTTGAGCAACTGCTTAATCTGGATACCACTAGAAAAAGGGAAGGCCGCCATGCGGCCTTCCCTTTTAGTTTTATTTTAACCAGGAGTTAGACCTTTTGTTTTACTGGTTCTGCTTTTTGCTTGACCGGTTCTTTTTCCTTGGCCAATGATTTTTTCGTCAAATCAATTACTATAGGAGTAGCTACAAAGATTGATGAATAGGTACCCACAAGAATACCTACCAACAAGGCAAATGAAAAACCTTTCAATACTGCCCCACCAAACAGGAACAATACCAAAACCACAAACAAAGTGGTTGCCGAAGTTATTAAGGTTCTGCTAATGGTGTTATTTATGGATAAGTTAAATGTTTTTTCCAGATTGGCAGTCCCCCTTAACCCGAGGGTTTCTCTGATACGGTCAAAGACAACCACCGTGTCATTGATCGAATAACCGATAATGGTCAGCATCGCTGCAATAAACACCTGATCAACCTCATAGGTGATACCCAGCACTCTGGCAATGGAAAAGGCAGAAATAACTATCAGTGTATCATGAAACAATGCTACGATAGCGCCCAAGCCAAATTGCCATTTTCTAAACCTGATAAGAATATAAAGAAATATTACAATCAGGGAAAAGAATATCGCCTGTTGAGAAGAGGATTTAATGTCATCCGCGATGGTGGCGCCCACTTTTTCAGAGCTCAGAATGGTAAAATGTGTCTCATCCACCTTAGAATCATCTGCAATAAATTGCTGGCCGCTGAATTCTTCCAAACCTTTGATCAAGGCAGCTCTTACTTTATTGTCAGCATCGGTGGCTTCATCATCGACCAGGTAACTGGTCGTAATTTTCAGCTTGTTGCTGGCTCCGAAAGTTTTTACTTCGGTACCAGTATTTTCAAAATCATCCTGCAGGGCGGTTTCAACCTCTGAAGTTACCTGAGCCTGGGCAAAGCTTACTACATAGGAACGACCTCCCTTGAAGTCTACCCCCAGGTTTAACCCACCTTTTATAAGTAAAGCCGTAATCCCTATAAGAATAATCGATACCGAGGCAAAATATGCTTTTTTCCTTTTGCTCAAAAACTCCCAGTTGACATTTGAAAGTAGTCCTTTGGAAAAAGGGGTAGCAAAGGATATTTTACTTTGATCGCCTTTTCCGGATAGCCAGATCATAATCAGCCTGGTCACAAATACTGCGGTAAAGAAGGAACAGAAAATACCGATGATAAGTGTTACCGCAAATCCTTTTACCGGTCCTTCTCCAATCAGGGCCAGAATGACAGCGGTTAACAAAGTTGTAAAGTTGGCATCAAAAATAGACCAAAAAGCTTTCTGGTAACCATTGCTAATGGCTTTTAACAAGGTAACCCCATTTCTTAGCTCTTCCCTGATACGTTCGAAAATCAGTACGTTAGCGTCAATAGACATACCGATGGTCAGCACAATACCGGCAATGCCGGGTAAGGTAAGGGCCGTTTTGAACTGAGCCAGAATACCGAAAATAAAGAATATATTAAATACCAGTGCCGAATTGGCCACTAAACCACCTTTGGCATAGTAGAAAATCATAAACAATACCACGATTCCTAGACCTACAATGATCGAGGTGATACCCTGCGCGATGGATTCCTGTCCCAAAGTCGGGCCAATGATGGCCTCCGAAACGATTCTTGTCGGAGCAGGTAATTTTCCGGCTTTCAATAAATTAGCCATATCGATTGTTTCATCGATGGTAAAATTACCTGAGATCACTGATTGACCATTGGGTATTTCCGAAGATACATTGGGCGCGGAAATAACCTTGTTATCCAATACGATGGCAATTCTTCGATTGATATTAGCAGCCGTCAATCTTCGCCACCTCTTTGCCCCGCTTGCATTCATTACCATATGAACCGCCGGCCTGTTCACTTCATCCCTGCCCTGATAGGCATTGGTAATTACCTCACCGGTCAAAGGGGCCTTTCCTCCCCGCCCAACTCGCAGCGCATGTAATTCCAACAAATCCGAGACCGTGCCATCATCAGGGCGGGTATCGGGTTTAACCTGCCATTTGAATACTACGCTGGGAGGAAACAAGGATTTCACATCCTCCCTGTTAAAAATCCGGTTTAACCTTGCCGTGTCTCTTAAATTGCTGAATAAATAAGCTTTGCCCTCCTTATCAAACTGAATGCTTAACAATTCCTGCAATGGCGAAACCTGCTGGTTAGCCAATGAATCCAATGCGGAAGAGGTAGTATCAGAACCTTCCAACTGAGCCGCAAGACTTTCTTCTCCCACCTGTGTAGTATCCTTTGCAGTACTGTCATCAGGCAGCAAAGAACTAAGAGCATCGTCGGTAGAAGTTGCTTCCTGATCATCGGTCAATGGCAAAGTGTCGGATTTGGCTAGTTTTTCATCCAGCAACAATTCACTGATCGCATTAATAGAGGCGGCGTATTCCTGAAAATCAGCTACCTCCCAAAATTCCAGCTTGGCTACCCCCTGCAATAATTTCCTGACCCTGTCCACATCTTCCACACCCGGTAGCTCTATTTGAATTCTATTGGTACCCTGAATTCTCTGGATATTCGGTTGTGAGGTGCCAAACTGGTCAACCCTTGTCCGTAATATGTTAAATGACCGGTCGATGGCTCCATCGATTTCCTCCCTGATCAATTCCAGGACATCGCTTACAGACGACTGCAGGCTGATCCGGTCTCGGTTGGCAGAATTGGAAAAAATCTCTACCAGCCTCTGGTCCTGACCACCCAGGTCGGAATAAGCCTGATAAAACAAATCAGAGAAGGCAGCCTGGCTGTTACGCTGCAATTTCTTTGCCTCTTCCAAAGCCTGCAGAAAAGTTTGATCTTTGGTATTTCCGGCCAGGCTTTTAATAATTTCATCGGGAGTCACCTCAAGTGTGACATGCATTCCTCCCTGCAAATCAAGTCCCAGGGCCAACTCATTTTTCTTTACATCCTCATAGGTGTATTCAATGCCAAAAAGGTTATAGACCGGCTCGTGCCATATGGAATCCAGGTATTGCCTTTTCTTATTGAAATCCAGTACTCCGCTTTGATCTGTAGCATACGCGATGGCATCATTCTGCACGCCGTTGGCTTTGAAGGTAAACGACAGATAGTACAAACACAACAATGTGACCAGTACTGTCAGGATAATCACTGCGCCTTTGTTTTGCATTTTATTAAAGTTTATTGTTTATAGCTTAATTAATTTTTGGGAATGAAAACTGTCAGTTTTGTCAGACAAAACTGCACTTTTAGGTATTAAGAGGAAGTCCGGCTACGGAGCATTGGGGCTTATGATAAACCTGAAGAGGATATTAAAATATTCTGAATTGTCAACAGGTTCATCAAAATCCCTGAAATGAATAATTTCACTTACCGGTGTTAATTCCTGAATCAGATAGGACTCAAAATGAAGGTCTATATGGATAAAGTTGATAATCGCCTGAAAGGTTACCATGGCTATTTCCGCCGAGGTATTGTCCTGCTTGCCTGAATCGTCATCGGTCACTTCCATCCGGTTGACTTGCTCCGCTCCAACCATATAGGTGGAAACTGCACCCATAAAGGTGGCGAGCGTAAGCACCAGCACCGTTAAACGTGACAAAACCGATTTGTTTATCCAGTATTTCATTTTGTAGCCTGTAAAGCTAGGCATATTCAATTAAAATTCAATGCTTTAATCGACGAAATCTGCTGGTCAGGCAAAGGAAAATAACATTGGAAATGTTTTTGGCATGAATCATTTTTATTTTGCAACCTAAGTTCTGTATGACAGACAGTTAAAATAAGCGTATCAAATTATTGTCTTATCATCTGTTTTTATTATGCAAATTGTTTCATTAAATACCGGTCAGATCAGGGAAATAAATCAAAATGGTAAAATCATTACCACAGCGATTTACAAAACGCCGGTCGACCGATCCCTGGAAGTCCATAGCCTGGGTATTGAAGGCGATCAACAGGCAGATTTACGCGTTCATGGAGGTGTGGATAAGGCGGTGTATGCTTATCCCGCAGAACATTATGATTACTGGCAAAAATTGCTGAACAGCAACGAATTGCCCTACGGTATGTTTGGAGAAAATATTACCACCTCCGGCTATCCGGAGGATCAGGTTTATTTTGGTGACGTGTTCCAAGCCGGCACCGCCGAATTGCAGGTTACCAGGCCGCGTCAGCCTTGTTCAAAGTTAAATTTAAAATTCAATGATAATCGAATGGCTAAAAAATTTCTGGCCAGTGGTAGAAGTGGTTTTTACTTTCGTGTATTGAAACCTGGCAGGATAAAAGCAGGGGATCCGTTTATCAGAGTTGCCACATCTCCGGATAGATTCTCTATTCATGAGTTTAATGTGGTTTATAGTAAGGAAAAAAATAATATAGGTTTGTTGAAGAAGGTTGTAAAGGTAAAGGATGTTCCTTTGAAGTACAGGGAGCAGTTTAGGGAGCATCTTAATGGTTTATTGGAGGTTTAGGTAGTGGGGTAGAGGGCGGATGGAATGATGAGGTAGTGGAATAATAGATTGGTGGGAAAGTGGAATAGTGGGATTTTGGGGAAGTGGGAAGTTAGAATGTCGGGATAGTGGGGCATGGTCGAGGAGAGGTGTGCAGGATATTGGATTGAGCAGGTGTTAAGTTTTTGTTAACTTTCATAGAATTGGGTTTTTCGGCCTATTCAACTGGATAAAAAATGATTATTTTCGGGCTTTAAGTTTTCAAAAGCACATGCGGTAAATGAAATTCAAAAAAGAGAAAATCTATTCTCTTATTGACGCCATAGAGGTCATAATACGGCGGTTAAAGCAGGCTGAAAATGACCAGACACATTTGTTGCAAGAAATACACCCTAATGCACGATTAAGTGCGATGAATCTTATTCATTATCGTAATCTCAGGGAATATGATATCCGTGATGTGCAGAAAAAGCTCGGCAACATGGGGCTTTCGCGACTGGCCAAAGCAGAGTCGCATATTATGGCCAGTTTGATATCGCTGGAACAGATCCTCCGAAAAATGTGTGAAGAACCGGTTGACGAAAATTCAAAACCACCGTTTTCTATTAAAAAAGGACAAAAGATACTGGCCGCAAATACTAAATCATTGTTTGGCTACCGTTCGAAAAACAGGCGCGTTAGAATAATGGTAACGCAACCTACGGAATCGGCCTATAATTATCAGTTGGTTCATAACATGGTGGCAGCGGGAATGAATTGTGCCAGGATTAACTGCGCTCATGATGGTCCTGAGACCTGGCTGAAAATTATCGACAATGTGCATCTGGCTGGGGAAAAGCTGAAAAAGAAGTGTAAAATTACTATGGACCTTGGTGGGCCGAAAATCAGGACAGGCACGATTATTCCCGGGCCAAAGGTTAAAAAATTCAGGCCTGCACGCGATGAATGGGGAAAAGTGATCACTCCTGCCCAAATTGTACTGGTTCCTTCACTAACTTTGGAGTCTGCCGGTAACATGGTGCCGGTGCCAACCGAATGGTTGGATAAACTAGGTGCTGGTGACAAAATCTTTTTCCAGGATACCAGGGATAAGTTAAGGGTATTGAAAATCGAGGAAACCGGTGATGGTTTTGCGATGGCCCACTGCTATGATACATCTTACATAGCCACAGGAACCAAATTTATCTCCAACATAAATGGAAGCAAGGAGATTGTGGAGGTCGGTGAAATGCCATGTATAGAGCAAAATCTGATGCTAAAGGCTGGCGACCGGTTGATTGTCCATAAGGAACGCCAGCCAGGACGCCCGGCCACATATGATGGGGAAGGTCGCCAATTGACGGAAGCCCATGTCTCCTGCACATGGCCCGAAATAGTAGACCATATTCGAATCGGAGAAAAGATACACTTTGACGATGGCAAAATTACAGGAAAAATTGTAGATGCTGACGAGCACAGGTTTGTGGTGGAGATAACTTATGCCAGGGAAATGGGAGCCAAATTAAAAGCCGACAAAGGAATTAATCTGCCTGAAACCAAATGGCATATCAGTGGTTTAACAGAGAAAGATAAAAATGACTTGAAATTTGTAGCCGAGCATGCTGATGTGGTAAATATGTCTTTCGTAAACGGTCCTTCGGATGTAGCCGAACTGATTGAAGAGATAGAAAAGTTAAATGCAACTGATAAACTGGGGATCATTTTAAAGATTGAAACGCAACATGGATTCAACCATTTGACCGAAATACTGCTGGAAGCCATGAAGCTGAAGAAAGTGGGTGTGATGATTGCCAGGGGAGACCTGGCTATTGAAACTGGCTGGGACAATATCGCTCGCATACAAAACGAAATGCTGGCCGTTTGTAACGCTGCCCACGTCCCTGTAGTATGGGCCACGCAAGTGTTGGAAAACCTGGCGAAAAAAGGGATTCCTTCCCGCTCCGAAATCACCGATGCAGCCACCTCCATCAAAGCGGAATGCGTCATGTTAAATAAAGGACCCCATATTACGGAGGCCATCCGGCTCCTGGACACTATTTTAAAAGGCATGGAAAATTACCAGGATAAAAACGCACCTATGCTACCCGCACTGGAAACAGCAGGGGGTTGAGAGTGAGTTTGGGTGTGGGTGTGAGTGTGGGTTTTAGACAGCCTTATCTCATGGTTTTTCACTTCAACAGTTGATAAGCGCACATTTTTCCTGGTTGTTTTCAAATTCAATAGTGGCATGGTGTACACCTTTTCTAACCAGGTTTTCTTTAATAGCTGACTTAAGATCATTTAGCTGATCCATAGACAGGCTCTCATTCAAAACCAGGTGAACAGTCAAAATATTGTATTCCCCATCCATCGACCAGATATGAAAATCATGGTAATCCTCAATTTGTGGAATGCCAGCCAGGTAGCTCTTAATCGCGTTGACATCTGCATTCACAGGAATACCTTGCAGGATGATCTGAAACGTATGTTTTAGGTTTTTCATGACATTCAATAGGATATAGGCACTGATCAGTAGGGAAAGTATTGGGTCAATAATGGGTAAATCAAAGAAATACATAATCACAGCCCCGATCAAAACCGCGACCCATCCCATTACATCTTCAATCAGGTGTAACCTCACCACTTTTTCATTGAAGGAAGCCCCACCTTTTAACCTGATTACCGCGGCCCCATTAAACATTACCCCTAAAACTGCTAATATGATCATACCCTTGGCATCGCTGGGTTGCGGCTGTATCAACCTGGGAATAGCCTCGATCAGGATAAATATACTTCCCACCAGAAGAATAATCGAATTGATAATGGCTCCTAAAAGGGAAAAGCGTTTATAGCCATACGAAAAAGTATTGTCACGCCCCCGGATAGAGATTTTCTGAAAGTACCATGCCAATGCCAGCGATAACGTATCACCCAAGTCGTGCAAGGCATCCGATAAAATTGCCACACTGTTAGTCATCAGCCCCCCGACAATTTCTATAATGGTAAAAAAGAAATTGAGGAAAAAGGCAACTTTTATATTTTTTTTACCCCCATGATGGCGGCTTCCTGACGACCCATGCTGATGGTGCTGATGCATTTATCAATTTTTAAAGGAGGCTACGACCATTATCCCGCACCTTTGACCGGCAACGGCAACTCCCTTAAAAATACCGATTTTTATCGTAATAATTAAACCTGCAATCCTTACATTTTTTGTCAGGATACAGATTATTAGGTACACTGGCTGCATTCATTATGCGTTACAGTGTATCTGATTACCCAGTAAAAAAGCGCTGAAATTCATGGTTTAAAAATTGTTTCATCAATTTTATGTCATTCCTTGACCTGCAAATTGTTGTCACAAAATACCTCGATAGCCTTTTGCATAAACTCAGCTAATCCTTGCACATATTTTTCATAATACTGCTTGAATCGCTCATCTTCAACATACATCCTGCCCAGCGCCTCATATCTTTCCCTGCTTACTTCATAATACAAATTCATTTGTCGAAAATGCCTCAAAATTACCCGCTGAACCCGGATATCGGCAGGATTGAATCCAACCATGCTAGCCAGAAGCCTGTTGATTTCTTCGTCCTCCTCTTTGTGTTTTTTCCATCCTTTTTTACCTTTTTCGCGAATTCGTTTCTCTGTTTCATCCAGGCGCTCCTGTCCCCACCTTTGCACGACTTCATCCTTTATCTGTTTGATTTCATCCTGATTAAATCCACCGTACAATTCTTTGTCACTAATCATTTTCTCTTTGCTTTTTAAGTTTTCAATGGTTCTGTCAATTGTCAGAAGCAGTTGCTGCAAACGATTTATTTGCTTTGCAATTTGCTCTTTATGAAACTTCAGGGCCTTAAGTGTATCAAAGTCCGGATTGTTAATGATTTGCCCTATCTCCTTTAATGGGATACCCATCTCCCGGTAAAACAGAATTTGCTGCAACTTAAGAAGTTGCTCCGGTGTGTAGATACGATAGCCCTTTTCCGACCTTTGAGCAGGTTTTAATAACTCAAGCTGATCGTAGTAATGCAGGGTCCTGACACTCACCCGTGCCAATCCTGAGAGCTCTTTTACAGTATATGTTTTCAAATCATTGCCAACAACTGTAGCAAAGGTATACTATCACGTAACGTAAGGGTCAAGAAAAAATACATTTTTTAAAAAACATTCAATGGCTTTCAGCAACACCATATCAATATGATTGAACTGGTATGGCAGCCTAACAGGTGATTTATGCTTCTAAAAAAAGCATATTTTGTGTAGTGATAGCCTGTATGATTATTTTTTACACGGGTTGAAAAAATCATAAGGAATTCAGGATTTTAGAGTCTTACAGCATTTTAGGTTCTCGTTGCCAAGCAGTTGCTTCAGGCTCAAAATAGGCATCGCGTAAGCAACAGGCACCAAACTACAGACCAGCACCTTTGACTGAGGATTATTCTTTTCAAAAAGCTTAAAAAAAATTTTAGAGTAATGCTTCTGTACGTCGTCAGTGCTGCTAAAGTCATTTAACGCAAAAATCCATACATTGGCATCCAGAAAATAGTGTTGGTCTTTGGGGGAATAAGTTCTCAAGTCAGAGATATTGAGGAATTTCGGCACTAGGAATTGATTATTGAATTCATGCTGTCCTCATGCAGCTTCCTCGCATTTTCATCAGAACCAAGCTCCCGGGCTTGCTCAATTTTGCGTTTCCATATTGCGCTTAAATCTTTAAAAATCAGCATTTTATCTAAAAATTCAGTGTTGAACTCCAGATACAATTTGCCAATGCTAGCGTTAGTAAATGCTGTCACAACTTCCTTAATCCCATTAAAAGATAACGTAATTGGCTCATTATCCTGGATTTCGGACTTTACAAATTCATATAACTTCAACCCTTTTCCCGGGGAAATTGCTGAACGGCTGTTGATGATATCTTTTACAAGGTAGTTTTTCATCTTTATAAATCTTAAATTTAATAAAAAAATCAGATTTTTCTAAAAATCAAATGAATCATGGCCCCCGGAAAAGGATTTTTTATCCTGTAATTCATGTAATGTCCTCCGGACAACGTCCAATAGCCTAAACCAGATATGATATGTATCGATCCATTATTACTTTTACAATAATCGATAATATCCTGCAAACCATACCCTCCCGGGCCATATTCCCTATTTTTGGTGGTATTACCCGGTTTTACTGCCCAATCTATAGCTGCTATATCTGTTTTTATGTCCGGGTTAGAAATTTTGATTTTTTTAAAAAACCCGTCTCCTAAATCCAGTAAAGTAAATTTTAACAAGTTTTTGTTTGGAAAGTATTGACCACAGGTATAAACCTTGTTGGTATTGGCATGTAATTCCGCATTTACAAAAACTTCGCTGAACGCCGTCTTCAATTGTTTAACAGTACTAAAAGGCAAGTGATCCAATGCCCGGTGTCCAAAGAAATCTTTTTTAAGATAAAAGGTAAATGCATCATCATTCTCCGGAGCAAACGTTTTTAAAGGAATTGTTGATTCTCTTTGATCATAAATTAGCCGCTTGTTTCCGGACAAATAATTGAAAAAACCGTTACGAAATAAAACATGCATGTGGTCTGGGATTTCCACATAAATATAGAGCTTATTTTCCCATCTTAGTTTTCCAATGATGGCCAAAAGTAAAGATGACAGGTTTGCATCGAACATCTCAACAGCCCAGATATTTAAGGAAATTGTAGTGTACTCAAGCTTTTTTGCAAAAAAATAGAATTTCATTATCTCCTCATATCCAAGATGGTTGGTCATGACTTCCTTCACTTCAATCGCATATTGGTGTTTACTGGTTTGTATCAACTTATGTCAGCTTTTTTGATAAAAAATCTGAAATCTTTATACGAAAAATCAAGTCTTTGACATAGAGCTATGATTTCAAAATTACCAGGAATATATTGATGGTCTATCAGCCAGCTTAAAAAAGGTTAAGTTAATACGATTAATGAAAATACCAAAATCTGATCCGGGTTAAATTTGGCAAATCAGCCAATTTTAACCCGGACCAAATATCTCATCGTATCCCTTAAAATGACTTTTTCAAAACCACTAATGCTGTAGGATGTCAGGCGGGGTTCATTTTTTTTCTCTTCAAAACGCATCTCCAGCTCCACCTCAGAGGTGAAAAGTGTATTGTATTCACCACTTTCGATGAAAATGTTAAGAAGTTTATTGCTGGATGGGTCTTCAACAATCTCCATTTTGATGACACCGGACACGTGTTTGTCGACATTTTGATATTGGGTTACCCGGTGGCCTGCATCATCCGTGTAGGTGTTAGTACGATACTGACTCAGCAGCCTGGGTTTATTTATATCTGCTTTAGCAAAAATATTTAGTTCCTTTTCCCAGTTTACCGAATCCTGTTCAAGTGCTTCCTGCTGGCCATCAATAACGGCATTCTTGTTTATCTTTGGGTTAGTTTCGGACAAATACGCTACCTGCTGTTGCATCAACCCTGCCAAGTCAAAGTATGCGTCAATCTTCCTGGCCTCTTTTTGATTTCCGGAGGAAATAGAACAGGTTGTCAGAAGCCATAAAACAGGCAAGAGGTAGATGCCCTTGTTTTTTTGATGATTCATGAAGATTCAAATCTTGTCAAATCATTTTTTCCATAATATCACTCAATAATATTTCACCGGTCATCTCTTTGGGTGTCTCCAAACCCATGAGGGTAAGAATAGTGGGTGCCAAATCCCCCAATTTGCCATCGTTAATAGGCTTTTTATATTCCTTATCCACCAAAATGCAAGGCACCAGGGAGGTGGTATGGGCGGTGTTAGGGGTGCCATCCGGGTTAATCATAATATCTGAGTTACCGTGGTCGGCAATAATAATGGAGGTATAGCCATTTTCAAGGGCCTTTTCAACCACAACTTTAGTGCATTGATCAACCGTTTCGCAGGCCTTGACGGCGGCTTCAAATACCCCTGTATGACCCACCATATCCGGATTGGCAAAATTGAGGCATATAAAATCCGGGGCCCTGCTTTCCAGTTCGGGCACAATTTTATCGCGGATGTCTTCCGCGCTCATTTCAGGTTTCAAATCATAGGTTGCCACTTTTGGTGAGGGGCATAATATTCTCTTTTCTCCATCGAAAGGGGCCTCGCGGCCACCCGAAAAAAAGAATGTAACATGGGGATACTTCTCAGTCTCTGCAATACGGATTTGTTGCTTTCCTGCCCTACTTAGCACTTCTCCCAGGGTATTATTCAGGTTATCTTTGTCGAAGATCACTTTAATCCCTTCGAATGTATCATCATAATTAGTCATAGTGACATAGTACAGGTCCATTTTTTTCATATCCTGATCCGGAAAATCCTGTTGTGTGAGGGCGGTAGTGATTTGCCTGCCGCGGTCGGTACGGAAGTTAAAGCACAATACCACATCTCCTGGCTTGATGAAGCCCACGGGGTTGCCACTTTCATCCACCTTGACAATAGGTTTGATAAATTCATCGGTCACTTCAGCGGCATAGCTGTTTTCAACCGAATTAAAAAGGTCCGATGCCTTTATTCCTCTACCTTTTACCATCGCATCATATGCCAATTTAACACGTTCCCACCGTTTATCCCTGTCCATGGCGTAATAGCGACCGGTTATCGAGGCTATCTGGCCGGTTGTGTCAGCCATATGGGCATCCAGTTCTTTCAAATAACCCAATCCACTTTTTGGGTCGGTATCCCTGCCATCGGTAAAAGCATGCACGTACAGGTTTTTAATGCTGTTATTGGCTGCTATGGTGCACAATCCTTTCAGATGTTTTATGTGAGAATGAACGCCTCCATCCGATAAAAGGCCTATCAAATGTACATCCTTATTATTTTGGCGTGCATAGTCCAGCGCGCCTATCAAAGTCTCATTGTTATCCAGGGTATGCTCTTCAATGGACTTATTTATTTTCACCAAATCCTGGTAAACCACCCTTCCTGCGCCAATGTTCATATGGCCCACTTCAGAATTCCCCATTTGCCCTTCCGGCAATCCCACCGCTAAACCAGAGGCTTCCAAACGGCTATGGGGATACTTTTCAGATAGGGTGTCATAAAATGGCGTATTTGCCTGGAAAATTGCAGAAACTTTGGGATCTACCGTGATTCCCCATCCATCCAAAATCATTAAAAGTACTTTTTTATTCATGGCTAACAGGTCCTCTTACCTTATTGATAATGTAAATGTTAGGATTTGGTTATTAATTATTAATTTAATAAGAAAATTGTCTGATCTTTGTTATTCTTTAAAATATAATGTTTCAAAATTACGTTTGTAAGTATATTTTTGTCTAAGTACCTACAAAACTTCATTGATCATGTACTTTTGTAAAAGTAGGTTAATATTCATTATTGGCATAGTTTTAGCCGGATACTTTTTTGGTACTTTAGATAAAAGCTTATGAAGAATTACAAAACATTAGTGTTTGTACTCATTTTAGTGATAGTTTCAGGCTTTTCTCAATTTAGTATTGCGACAAAAGCTCAGGGTGACGTATTGAATGATGTCCGGGCAGCCATTAAAATGGGTAGTTCCAAGGAATTGGTAAAACATTTAAACAACAGGATCGACCTGGTGATTGATGGTGACCAGGCCTCCTACAGTAAAACGCAGGCAGAATTTGTGCTGAAGAATTTTTTTAAAAAATACCCTCCTTCAGATTTTCAATATATCCACAAAGGCGCCTCCAAAGACGGTCTTAAGTACGCCATCGGCAAGTATTCCCACCAGGGAGGTACTTTCAGAGTGGTATTAAGATCCAAGAAATTCAATGATAAGCATAAGATTTACAACTTAGATTTCACCAGGGATTAAAATACAGAACAGAAATCAGACAAAGGCAATGGAGAAATTCATGGCCTTTTTTATTTTTGTCTGGTGAATCTACCATACGTAACCGAGCAAAAACTTACAGGTTTTATCCGGGCAGCCCTGGAAGAGGACCTGGGGGAAGGCGATCATTCGTCGTTATCATGCATTCCAAGGGAAATCCAAAGCAAAGCCAGACTGATCATTAAGGATAAAGGGATCATCGCGGGATTATCCTTAGCGGAAATGATCTTTCATCAGGTTGACCCCGATTTGCGGGTTGAAATGATCATGGAGGATGGACAAAGTGCCACGGTGGGTGACACAGGATTACTGGTCAATGGCCGGGCCCAGTCCATATTAAGTGCTGAAAGATTGGTGTTAAACTGTTTGCAACGCATGAGTGGTATTGCGACTTACACACATTATTTAACCGGATTGATTAAGGGAACCGGTGCAAAATTACTCGATACGAGAAAAACAACCCCCAATTTCAGGATGTTGGAAAAGTGGGCAGTGGCTATAGGAGGCGGTATGAACCATCGCTTTGGACTGTATGATATGATCATTCTGAAGGATAACCACATTGACTTTGCCGGTGGAATTGAAAAAGCAATGAAACGCTGCAGGGATTACCTTGCTAAAAATCACCTCTCTTTAAAAATCGAAGTTGAAACAAGAAATATTGCGGAAGTAAAAGAGGTAATAAAAACCGGAGGGGTTGACCGGATCATGCTCGACAATATGACGCCCACGGTCATGAAAGAAGCTGTGGCGATCATTAACGGCCAATATGAAACAGAAGCCTCCGGAGGCATCACAGAAGCCACCATACGCGGGGTTGCTGAAACAGGTGTGGATTTTATTTCGGTGGGTGCATTGACACACTCTACCAAAAGCCTGGACATCAGCCTGAAGGCTACTGATTAAAAAAGTGTAAAAACCGGCTTATCCGCAAGAGGGCCTCACACATAGAAAGTGGTTGAATAAAATTACATTTTGTGAACTTTGTTTATAAATTTGCGGACTTGTGATAAATTATTCAGAACAATGATCGTAAAAACGAAAAAATATAAGCTGGAAACAGGTACTTATATTAAACTGGCATTGGCAAATATATTAAAAGAACAGTGGTGGGTTTTTTTGATAGCTGTGGCAATCGCCTGCGGCACGTTTATCGTCCCTTCCAACTGGTGGTGGATAGGTGCTTTAATCGCGTTGGCTTTATACATCCTGTTCTGGGTAATCCAATTCGCCGGTGTTACCCAAATGGAGCAAAGTAAAGTACTGTTCGATAAACTGGCCTATGAAATTACCAGCCAGCAGGTGTTGATCAAGTTAAACAACAAGCAAGGCATGCCTATCAAATGGGAAAGCATCAAAAAAGGAATCAAGGGAAAAGACTATTTTTTGTTGGTGGTATCGAAGGCGCAAATGATCCATCTTCCGTTTAAATTATTTAAATCGGAGCATGAAATCAAGTTCATAGAAACTATCCTCAAAAGGAAAGGATATATGAAATAAATGAATTAACCGATATTGCTGCAAAAGGGCCTATCGATCATGGAAGAATATATCAAAGGCGAATATACAATTTCTACCGACCAGGACAGACTTGATACTGACGTCATCTATGGCTACCTGACACGATCCTATTGGGCCGAGGGTATCCCAAGGAGCATGGTGGCAAAAAGTGTAAAAAACTCACTTTGTTTCGGCATCTATTATCAACTTCAGCAGATCGGTTTTGCCAGGGTAATCTCCGACTATGCCCGTTTTGCATATCTGGCGGATGTTTTCGTACTGGAACCCCATCAGGGCAAGGGTTTATCCAAATGGCTACTGGAAAAAATCGTTCACCACCCGCAATTACAGGGACTGAGCAGATTTATGTTAGGTACCAGGGATGCCCACGGATTGTATGAAAAATTTGGTTTCAGGACGATAAGCCATCCTGAAACAATGATGGAAAAGGTCTTTTCTGACATTTATAAAAAAAATAGTTAAATTCAATACCGGCACAGCCAGATCAGATGATGAAGCTACTAATTTCCGTATGCACTGTTTTAATGGCAATTTTATCAGCAAAGGCACAACCGGCCATGGTGAAAACCAAAATTGGAGAAGAAATCACGCTGTTGTTGCCTGAGGATCTTATCCCTATGACAGATGAGGACTTTGCTTTGAAATTCATTTCTCCGAAAAAACCACTGGCCGTATATACAAATCACCAGAGGGTGGTTGAATTCAGCATCAACGAATCAAACACGACCTGGAAAGATAGCGACCTCGAATTGATGAAAAGTTTTTATAAATCCTCCATTCTAAGCCTGTATGATCAGGTCAAATTCTTACAGGAGGATATTCAGGATATCAACAAAAAAAAGTTTGTTATTTTTGAGTTCACCTCCAGGGTAAAAGGTGATAAAGCGTCATTGGCAAACCAAAGGGATGTAAAAAAATATACCTACATTCAATACACCATTAAAAACGGGAAGACTGTATTGTTGAACTTCAATTGTCCTTTGCGAGACCAGCCTTACTGGCAACCTGTTATAAAACAGGTAATGGGCAGCATACGATTAAAATAAACCCGTCATGACTTTAAGTTTGTATACCCACGAGCATTTCATGAAAGAGGCTTTAAAAGAAGCCGTGAAAGGCAAAGAAGAGGGGGAAATCCCTGTAGGTGCTGTGGTGGTTTGTCAAAAAAGAATTATTGCCAGGGCCTGTAATCAAACTGAAAAGTTAAATGACGCTACGGCACATGCAGAAATGATTGCCCTGACATCTGCATTTAACTACATGGGCGCCAAGTATTTACCTGATTGTACGTTGTATGTTACCCTCGAACCTTGTGTGATGTGCGCAGGTGCAGGTTTTTGGGCACAGTTGGAAAAAGTGGTGTATGGGGCTTCTGACAACAGGCGTGGATTTGACCTGATTGGCCCACAGATTCTGCATCCTAAAACTGAAATTATTAAAGGCGTCATGGCCCGGGAAAGCAAAGAATTGATCGATGATTTTTTCAGGGAAATAAGGAAAAAAAATAATTAATTTAATTACTATATTTGAGGGCTTTCGAAATTTTGTTTAACCTATAAAAAAATTTAAATCATGGCATTCGAACTACCAGCATTACCCTATGCCCACAATGCATTGGAGCCAAATATAGATGTTACAACCATGGAAGTACATCATGGTAAGCACCACAACGGTTACGTCAACAATTTGAATGGTGCCATTAGTGGTACGGACCTCGATGGAAAGCCAATTGAAGAAATATTAAAAAATGTCAGCCAGCATTCAGGTGCGGTCAGAAATAATGGCGGAGGTCACTACAATCATAGCTTGTTTTGGACGATCATGTCACCCAATGGCGGAGGCACTCCATCAGGGGATTTGTCTGCAGCCATCGATGCCAAGTTTGGCTCTTTTGACAAGTTCAAAGAAGAATTCTCCAAAGCCGCAGCGACAAGGTTTGGATCGGGTTGGGCCTGGTTATGTGTAGATGCTCAGGGTGAATTACAGGTTTGCTCGACTCCTAATCAGGATAATCCGTTAATGGACGTTGCCGAATACCCCGGTACACCCATCTTAGGTCTTGATGTCTGGGAGCATGCCTATTATCTGAAATATCAGAACAAGCGGCCGGATTATATCGCAGCCTTCTTTAATGTGATCGACTGGGAAGCTGTAAGTCAAAGGTACGCTGACGCGAAATAGCATTAACCAAAAACCAAGTTAATAATTAAGCAGTCTAAAGAATTGGTTCGGGAGTCAAATCCTGAACCAATTTTTTTAACAACCGGAGGAATTGGTAATGGACAGTTGAAAATTGACAATTATTTTAGGGTATACATCCTTGGGCCCACGATTATGAAATTATCTCATCCTATCATCATTAAGGCCATCGGATGGGGCAAGCGTCACATGAGCAATTCTGTTTAAAATCTGCCATTTACGATTAATCATTACATGTGTTGGTAAATTTCGGTTACTAATGATCCCTCACTGGTATTCAAAAGTACTTGTTTTCCGGTGGAAACAACCAAATCGAAAAGTAACTTAAACACATATTTCTATGAAAATTAAAAATGTCGAGGGATTAACCACTGACCAAATCAATAAAGAATTACAGAACGGTGGGAAATTTGTATTATATCAGTATACCATTTCAATTATTGTACTGACTTTCAAAAGATCTTCAAACATTTACTTCATCAGAGGTGGTGAGAGTGCTGCTGCCAAAGGCATTCCTTATTCCCTGATTTCCTTGTTTTTCGGATGGTGGGGTATTCCTTGGGGCCCAATTTATACCATCGGAAGCCTTTTCAACAATTTAGGGGGTGGCAAAGATGTTACTGCCGAGGTATTATTGCATTCTGCCAATCAATCCGGGCAGGTGCACCAGGCTGCTTAGAAAAAGAGCTGCACGGTAATCTGTTTATTTACCTTGCAGCTTTTTGTCTTTTAAGAATTAAAACAGATACGCCAGGCCTAATCTGATGCCCAGTTCTCCAGGATCGAAATAAAAGTCCATTCCTCCTTCAAAACTAAAATTTCCTCCTATTCCACGTTGATAACCCATGCCCAAAGTCACATCGCTGTTATCACCGATAAGGCCTTTCATTTTAATAAAAACCGGATCAATCGGATAAAATCTGCCTCCTAACACAAAAAAAGTTTCCCGGCCCGACCAAAAATCCAGCCCGATAGTCCCCGAAAACTTCGAAGTAAAAAAGTAATTACCTTCCAGACCAATTTGGGACCTTTCAGCAAAACCTGAGTTATCTGTCCTGTACAGATCCATGCCCACACCAAGTAAAAAATTGCCTTTGCTTTGTGCCAGGCCTTGTTGACAAATGCAAAAAAATATTGCAAGAAAAATAAGTTTTCTAATGATCATAGATATATGTTTTGATTATATGGCCAAAATTAGCGGATCGGCAGATGATTATTTGTTTAATCTTAAGACTTTTCTTTCATCAGTTTCTGAAGATCGAATAATTCATCCCTCAGCCGGGCGGCTTCGATAAAATCCAGTTCTTTGGCGGCGTTTTCCATGTCTTTCTGTGTTTGACGGATCATCTTTTCCAGGCCTTCCATATCCATATAAGCGACCACCGGGTCTGCGGCTACAGATGGTTGGTCATCCTCCACATAATATTGTTTGGCAGTCTTCTTAGAGTTGGCCACCTTGGTTTGTTCCATAATAGCTTCTTTTGATTTCTTGACCGTCTCCGGAACAATACCATGCTCCTCATTGTAAAGTACCTGCCTGGCCCTTCGACGTGTGGTTTCATCGATGGCCGTTTGCATAGAGCCAGTGATAGTGTCTGCATACATGATGACCTTTCCATTGGCGTTTCTGGCGGCGCGACCTATGGTCTGGATCATGGATTTTACATTTCGCAAAAACCCTTCCTTATCTGCATCGAGGATGGCCACCAGAGAAACCTCGGGCAAATCCAGTCCCTCACGCAATAAATTGACACCTACCAGTACATCAAAAACGCCGAGTCTTAATTCCCTTAAAATTTCAACCCGGTCCAGTACCTTTACCTCAGAATGTATATAACGACATTTGACATTAGCCCTGGTGAGGAATTTTGCCAGCTCCTCTGCCATGCGCTTTGTTAAGGTAGTCACCAATACCCTTTCATGTCTTTGTATGCGTACATCGATTTCTTCCAGTAAGTCATCGATCTGATTGGCACTCGGCCTGACATCAATTTCAGGATCCAGCAGGCCGGTGGGCCTGATGATTTGTTCTACGACCACCCCATCCGATTTTCTTAGCTCATAATCGCCCGGGGTGGCGCTTACGTAGATTACCTGATTGGTCAAATCCTCAAATTCATTGAATGTCAGCGGCCGGTTATCCATAGCAGAGGGGAGCCTGAATCCATAGTCCACCAGATTTACCTTTCTTGCCCTGTCCCCACCCCACATGGCTCGTACCTGGGGAACTGTGACGTGACTTTCATCAATGACCATCAGATAATCATCCGGAAAATAGTCCAACAAACAAAAGGGTCTTGCCCCGGCATTTCTGCGGTCAAAATAGCGGGAGTAATTTTCAACGCCGCTGCAATATCCCAACTCCCTGATCATCTCCAGATCAAATTCCGTACGTTCCTTGACCCTTTTTGCCTCCAGAAACCTTCTTTCATTTTCAAAATGTTGTACCTGTAAAACCAGGTCATCCTGAATTTCTTCGATCACCTTTTGTATAACATCCTTTCCGGTCACAAAAAGATTGGCAGGATAAATATTGACACTTGGTTCTTCGGTAATTTTCTTACCTGATTTAGGCTCTATGATTTGAATATTCTCAATTTCATCCCCCCAGAAGTATATCCTGTAGGCGTAATCGGCATAAGCCAAATAAATGTCTACGGTATCGCCTTTTACCCTGAAGTTTCCACGTTTAAAATCAGCGTCGGTACGGCTGTATAAGATATCGACAAACTTAAAAAGCAGTTGATTCCGCGAAACCACATCGCCTACCTTCAAGCTTATCACATTTTTGCCAAATTCTTCCGGATTGCCAATACCATAAATACAGGATACCGAAGCCACTACCACAATATCCCTTCGCCCCGAAAGCAGAGAAGAGGTAGCCCGGAGACGAAGTTTTTCAATTTCCTCATTGATAGAAAGATCCTTTTCGATATACAGGTTGGTATTGGGCAAAAAGGCCTCCGGCTGATAGTAGTCGTAGTAGGAGATAAAATATTCGACCGCATTGTCCGGAAAGAACTGCTTGAATTCACCGTAAAGCTGGGCTGCCAGCGTTTTATTGTGGCTTAACACCAGGGTAGGGCGCTCTACCCGGGCGATAACGTTGGCGATGGTGAAAGTTTTTCCGGTACCTGTGGCCCCCAGCAGGGTCTGTCCTGGCTCATGGCCGTTTACACCCGCAACCAGTTGTTTTATGGCCTCCGGCTGATCGCCTGTAGGTTGATATTTTGAGATTAAGTTAAACTGCATTGTTTCAAAAATATTATCTGGTTTTTTACCCGGCTAAAGCTATAAGTCGTTAAAATAATCACCTCTCATCTGAAGAAATTATTTGACCGACTATTAAAAATTATTGGATAATGAAAAAGATGATTGCTAATTTACCATTAATCACCAAAAATTGTAACCTGGCCATGAATCTTTACTGCCTAAAACCTGTATTATTTCTGCTCATCTTTCCCTGGGTTGCAGGTCTGTTAAACCCTGTGAAGGAAGCCGCTGCTCAATCACGTCTGGTGACTGGTTTTTATGATGTTAACGTTGTGGATGCCGATGCAAACAGGATCATTCCCCATCAAAATGTATTGGTTGAAAATGGAAAGATTAAGGCGATTGGAGGGGTCGGCGAACTGAAATTTGAACGCAGGGTCCGGGTTATCAATGCGAGTGATAAATTCATGATGCCCGGGCTGGCTGAAATGCATGCACATATTCCCGGTATCGATAACGGCCTTTCACTGGTTAAAGAAACATTATTCCTGTACCTGGCCAATGGTGTAACGACGATCAGGGGTATGCTGGGTCAGCCTTATCATCTGGAGTTGCGGGAAATGGTAAACAAAGAAGAAATCCTCGGACCGAGAATTTTCACTTCGGGCCCTTCGTTAAATGGCAATAGTGTTAAAAGCACCGAAGAGGCAGAGCAAAAAGTGAGGGCACAGAAAAAGGCCGGCTATGATTTTCTGAAATTGCACCCCGGCCTGACCAGAGAGAACTTTGATCAGATTGTGAAGACAGCCAATGAGGTAGGTATCCCGTATTCGGGCCATGTTTTGGTAGATGTCGGTATCAGGCGGGCGATTGAAGCAAAGTATGCCTCCATTGATCACGTTGATGGATATCTGGAAGGACTCGTGCCAGCCTCCGCCGGGGTTGCAGCCCATGAAAATGGCTTCTTTGGCGTGAATTTTACGACATTGGCCGATCAAGATAAAATTAAGGCGCTTGCAAAAGCCACCAAAGCGTCGGGTGTATGGGTAGTGCCAACACAGCGCCTCCTGGAACGGTGGGTAGGTATCGTCAATCCCAATGAGATCATCAAAGAAGAGGGTATGGAGTTCATGCATAAAAATACCCTGGGCCAATGGGTGACATCCAAAAAAAATTTCGACCGGCTGTATAAACCGGATGAAAAAACGGTTTCACTGTTTATTGATATACGAAGAAATATTATCAAAGCACTGCATGATGAAGGGGTAGGTCTTTTGTTAGGTGCTGATTCACCCCAGGTATTCAACGTGCCTGGATTCTCCATTCACCATGAACTGCAGGCAATGCGGGATGCCGGTCTGACCAACTCCCAGGTGCTGGTTATGGGCACCGGTAATCCTGCCAGGTTTTTCGGCATGGAAAAGGACTTCGGAACCATCCGGATTGGCGCAGCCGCTGACCTTGTAATTTTGAATGATAATCCATTGGAAGATTTACGACATATCAAAAACAACCATGGGGTAATGGTGCGGGGAAAATGGTTGAGCCGGGAAGATATTGACAAAAGATTGCAGGTAATCAGCGCTGCCCGCGAATGAAAAGCGAAAGCCCAAACCCCTCCGGAAAGTATTTACAAGTCTGAAAGCCAACAAATAGGCCATCGGGATGAAATGATGATCGAATCATTTGTTTTTAATGACTATTTTAATAATTTTCGTATGTCTGGGACCGTCCGGTTGCGAAAATGAATAATGGCATTGAAACAAATATAAGAATTACTTCCAGGCTGAAGGAAGGTGATTTAAATGCTTTAAAGGAAGTCTATTCGCGACACTGGAAAAACATTTTTATTATCGCTTTTTCTTTTTTGAAATCCAAAGAGGATGCAGAAGATGCTGTCCAGGATATTTTTATGCTATTCTGGAACAAAAAAGATTATTTAGACCAAAACGCCGATTATAAACCCTATCTGTTCCGCATCGCCAAAAATTCACTGGTAAACATAGTACGCTCCGGTGTCAGGCAAGCCAGTGATGCAATGGTGGATAGGACCCATCCAAGTAGTTCAGCCACTGAAGAGCTGGTTGAATTCAACGAACTATCGAAATTTGTGGAGGAGGCTATCGACAAATTGCCTCCTAAAAGAAAACTGGTATTTGATTTGAAAAGAAATCAGGGTTTTACGAAACACCAGATTGCAGTAGAGATGGGCATCTCCATCACAATGGTAGAAAAGCAATTAAGACTTGCCAATAGCTTTATCAAAAACTATCTGAAAATTAACGCTGATCTTGACGTTTCCCTGGCGCTGGCGCTCTTACTAATTAGTATTTTTTTAGATTAATGACCCCTTTGTTGAAAGGGTATTAATAAAACCATCCTTTTTATACTTGTTTCATAAAATTTTGTGATAAAGGTTATCTGGGTTCTGTTCCTTTTGTACTATAATAAAAAGGGAAAAGGAAGATACACAACAAATTTTCAATCGCTGAGCATGAAAACCAATGACCGCAAGCAAATAAAAAATATAGTTCTAAAGTATTTAAAAGGCACCCATTCCGCCCGGGAGTTAGCTTTACTACACGAGTGGATTATGGATGAGAGAAATAAACACAGACTGGATCAATTGATCGATGAACTTCTGGAAGACCAGCATTTATCTTATGCCCGGAAAATGGAAAATGAAGAGGCCCGGATTTGGAACCGGATCTACACAAAATTAAACCCCCCGGCTTACACAAACAGACCATCTCTCAATCAAGCGGAAGCCCACAAAAAAATCCCCCGGGTTTTTCAGCTCAGACGAATTGCAGCCACAATAGCCTTATTGGTTTCCGTTGGGATCACCCTGTGGTTTTTTGTGAAAAATGAGACAACAACCGAAACCTTAAAAAATACTTTGATCAGTTGGAATGAAAAGAAAACCAACGCCGGCGAAAAAGTAACCATCTCCTTACCCGATGGTTCAAAGGTAAAACTCAATTCATTATCCGGCCTTCGATACTCCGGCAATTTTAATCTTTTAGAACGTAAAATATTTCTTGTTGGGGAGGCCTATTTTGAGGTAGAAAAGAATGATCGAAAACCTTTCATTGTGGTGACAGGAAACATTGAAACCTCGGTGCTGGGAACTTCATTTAATGTAAAATCTTTTTCAGACAGCGTGGCTTCAATAGCGGTAACATCCGGCCATGTATTGGTCAAAGACAGGGACGGTAACCACACCATTGCACTGAAAAAGGACGAGATGGTTAATATTCATGCTAACAACCCCGCTTGGCATAAATCAGATTTTGATTATGAAAAGGTGATTGGCTGGAAAGATGGTATCCTGGTCTTTGAAAATGAAGGATTTGAAGGAATAATGAATAGGTTGGAAAGCTGGTATGGAGTAGAGTTTAAAGTGGTGGGAAAGGCAAATTCTGACATCCTTATCAATACGACCTATCATAATGACCCCTTGAGCAGAATACTCCATGGGTTAAGCTTTACCTACAATTTCGATTTTGAAATAAATGAAAAACAGGTAGTTATCAGGTTTAAGTCTTAACATCAACCGGATAGGCTGCCATACATCATGAAATAGTGAAAACTTAAAAATTTTAATTAAACACAAATAAAAAATTATGAACATAGATAGTAGTTAAGATACGCAACAAAAGCGCCCTGAGATGTATGAAATACTTGACGGTGCTCATCATCCCAGGGCAAAATTTGAAATAATAATTAAATATTAAATCATTTTAAAATATGAAAAAAAAGTTACAACATCAACTTCTGAAGGTGGTGAGATATTCTTTCCTTGGTGTGTTTTTGCAATGTTCACTTACCTGTGTGCTTCTTGCCAGTCCGGATATCAGTAAGAGCCAGCATATCAGTATTGATAAAATCTATGTGTCGATAGCTCCGGGTAAGTTTAAAATCAAGGAAGCCTTCAATTTGTTAGAGCAATCCACCTCCTTGAAATTTGTTTATCTGCACAATTCCACAATCCTGGAAGGACACATAGAGATGATGGGTACGAGAAGGTCCCTGGGAGATATATTAAGAGATATTTCAAAAGCCAAAAAACTCGTTTTTAAACGGATAAATGATAAAATCTATGTAAAAAAAATAGAGGACAGCAAAAATCTGCCGGCCGGCATGGTTCAGGAAGTTCTCGAAGTTGATATTTCCGGGAAAGTAACAGATGAAAATGGTGAAGGTCTACCCGGGGCGAGTGTGTTGGTAAAAGGGAGTGACATTGGCACGGTTACCGATTCGGAAGGTCTCTATAAACTCAGTGTCCCGGATAATGCCACAACTTTGGTATTTTCTTTTGTAGGTTATTTGACTGAGGAAATAGATATTGAAGGCCGGACTACTATTGATGTTATCCTTTCGCCGGATATCTCCCAACTTTCTGAAGTGGTAGTGATTGGTTATGGCACACAAACAAAAAGAGAGGTAACAGGATCTATTTCCTCCATATCGTCCAAGGAGTTGGGCGAAGTGTCTGTAGACGGATTCAGCCGGGCATTAACGGGTAAAGTTGCCGGGGTACGGGTGCAGCAAACCACAGGCGCCCCTGGCGGCAATATCACCATCCGTGTCAGAGGCACTGGCTCTATCAATGCAGACAATGAGCCTTTATATGTGATCGATGGTTTTCCTGTCGAAAATACAAATGTAGGTGCTTCCGACCAGGGGATTAATCCACTTTCCTCTATTAACCCGGACGATATCGAATCGATCGAAGTACTGAAAGATGCCGCTGCCGCCTCTATTTACGGTTCCAGGGGTTCGAATGGGGTAGTAATTATTACCACCAAAAGAGGGGAGCAAGGCAAAGCAAAGATCAATTTCGATGTATCTTTCGGCACACAAAGTGTTATTAACAAAGTGGATCTTATGAATGGGGATGATTTTTTCGACCTGATCCGCGAAGCTTATGCCAATGCAGCCGCTACCAATGAGCCGGGACTTCCACCACCTGATTTTCTGCAAAATGAAAGCCAGTACAAGGGCATTAATACAGACTGGCAGGACCAAATTTTCAGACAAGCTACCGTTCAGAATTACCAGCTTTCAACCTCGGGCGGAAGTGAAAATTTAAAATATTTTATCTCAGGAGGATACCTGAACGAAGAAGGTGTAGTCATTGCCTCAGGCTTTGAAAGATTTTCATTCCGGACCAACCTCGATGCAAAACTAACAGATAAGGTGAGATTAGGATTAAGTTTTACACCAACCTATGCTATCAATGACGAAGTTAATGCGGAAGGGCATTGGGCCGGCAATGCGGTAATTAACCAAAGCCTTATAGGGTTTGGTTTCCTAAGACCTGACGAAGACCAGGAGGAATTTGTCAACTCACAGCCGAATTATATCTGTTGCGGGGTGCCCAATCCGGTGAGGACTGCCAATAGATTTGATGCCGTTAGTACACAATTCAGGACGATAGCGAATGGCTTTGCAGCGTTTGACCTGGTGGAGGGATTAACTTTTAAAACCAGCATTGGTACCGATCTTAATTATTTTAGACGAGATGTTTTTAACCCTGCCGACATCCGGCGATTTCAGGTCGATACAGAAGCTGAGGCCCGTAATTTGTCACAAAGAAGCTGGTTATCAGAAAATACTTTAACTTACACGAAGGGATTTGGGGATCACAACTTCACAGCCCTGGGAGGATTTACTTACCAGGAATATAGAGAAGAAGAAGATGAGATCAGCGGCAGGGGATTTTCCAACGAACTGGTGCGTACCCTAAACTTTGAAAACAACTTGATTACTGATGCTACCACCACCATAGAAGAGTGGGCATTGGTTTCATTCATTGGAAGGATAAACTACAACTTCCGGAACAAATACTTCCTGACTGCCACCCTGAGAAGTGACGGTTCTTCACGATTCGGCGAAAATGACAGATTTGGCACTTTCCCTTCGGTTTCGGCTGGCTGGGCTATTTCCGATGAGCCTTTTATGCAAGGTATTGCCCAGGTCAGTGAATTGAAGTTGCGTGCAAGTTATGGGGTGAGCGGTAATAATCGTATTGGCAACTACGCTGCAATCGGCTTATTAGAACCCTCAAACTATGTATTTGGAAGTGGCAATGGGTCCAGTGTAAGCGGTTTTAATCCTTCTACCATTGCCAACCCGGACCTGACCTGGGAAACCACCAGACAACTCGATATAGGTATTGAACTGAGCTTGTTTGAAGATCGGATTTTTCTGGTAGCAGATTATTACAACAGTAACACCGAAGATTTACTACTCAATGTTCCCATACCCACCGTCACCGGATTTACTACAGCCTTACAAAATCTGGGAGAAGTGAGAAACAGGGGTTGGGAATTTGCCCTCAACACCCGGAATTTCGTTGGAGACTTTCAATGGTCCACCAACTTCAATATTTTCTTTAATCACAATGAAGTTTTAAGACTTGGGCCTGAGGGAGACCCTCTAATTACCGGAGCGGTCAGGGGTGGCACACACCTCACTCAGATTGGTGGTGAATTGGCAGCCTTCTACCTGTTAATCCAGGATGGTATTTTTCAAACCCAGGAGGAAATTGATAACAGCCCAACCTGGAATATCTCACGTGGAACCTGGCCAGGTGATGTCAAATACAGGGATGTCAATGGTGACGGAGAAATTACCTTAGATGACAGAGCTGTTGTCGGTAGTAATCAACCTGACTTTATTTGGGGCATGACCAATACCTTTTCCTACAAAAATTTTGATCTTACCATTGTAGCCGATGGTGTGCAGGGAAATGAGGTTTTTAATATAGCCGGGAGGTTTATAAGAAATCTTGATGGTAATCAAAACCAGGTGGCCAGTGTGCTTAACAGATGGAGATCGGCAGATCAGCCCGGCGATGGGGTCACACCCAGGGCAAACCGGGTGGCCAGTGGCAACAATAATATAGAGTCAACGCGGTGGTTGGAAGACGGATCTTTCATTAGAATACAAAATGTCACCCTTGGGTATAATTTCTCCTGGGAATTAATCCAAAATTCACCTTTTTCGTCACTACGACTTTATGGCGCAGTCTCCAACCTGGCTTATTTCACCGACTACACCGGCTATAATCCGGAAGTCAGCCTGGAAGGCGGTGATCCTCTGAGCCCCGGAGAAGACTATGGCTCATATCCCCTGTCAAGAAGGTTCACCATTGGCGTAAAAGTGGGTTTCTGATGATCATTCAGCATGATTATGTTTGATAAAAAACAGCAATTTAAAACTATGAAAAATATTAAGATCTATATGCTTACCTGGCTATCGTTAACCTTCCCGGCATGTGACGACAACCTGGACCTGGATCCCATTTCACAATTGGGTCAAAGCAGTTTTTACGTAACCGAAAATGATTATACGGCCGCCATTAATGCGGTTTATGGCTCCCTGAGAGGAGGAGGGCAATTTGGCGATATAGGGCTATTTGGTGATATACGATCAGATAATACACAGCCTGTTTTATCAGGATCGGTAACCACCAGGACGGATTTTGACGGATTTTCTCTGAATTCGGCGAATTCACGCATTCAATCCACCTGGGAAGGGACTTATAACGGCATAGCCCGGTCCAATAGTATACTGATGAGAATCGATGAAGCTCCTGTTAGCGAAGGTTTTAAAAACCGGGTGAAAGGGGAAGCCTTGTTTCTAAGGGGTTTAATGTACTTCAATCTGGTGCGTATCTATGGTAATGTTCCACTGGTGGTCTCTGAATTGTCGCCAGGGATGGCATCAGAAACAGGGCAAAGTGATGCCAATGAAATTTACTCGCAAATCATTACAGACCTGACCACCGCGGCGTCACTATTGCCGGACTCTTACAGCGACGACATAGGCCGAGCAACCAGTATTGCCACCAACGCCTTACTGGGAAGGGTCCATTTGACAAGAGGTGATTTTTCCCTGGCAGTAACCGAGCTGCGCAAAGTAACTGCGCAAAGTCCTTCGCTGGTTGATCTGCTGCCCAATTACGGTGATGTATTCGATATCACCAACGAATACAATGCGGAGATCATTTTTGCTGTAAGATGGACAGATGACGGTCTGAATGGAAATAACTTCGGCTTCTCTTTCGCCAATTTGAATGAACCTGATAACAAGGCCACTTCAGATATGTACATGGATTATGAGGCAGGTGACTTGAGACGTGATGTTACCTTTGATGCCACATTATCCACAGTGGATACTATGCTGGTTAAATATGATTTTGCCCCTCCGGGGCAGGGGGAAAGCGATTGGCCTGTTATACGTTACGCAGACGTCTTGCTGATGTTGTCAGAGGCGTTAAATGAGGAGGGTTATGTACCGGATGGCGAGGCATTTGATTTGCTGAACCGCGTAAGAAACAGGGCGGGACTTGCTGCCTTAACGGCTGCGGAAGTTCCGGACCAGGAAGCTTTTCGCCTGGCCATAGCGCATGAACGACGGGTAGAACTGGCTGGTGAAGGGCACAGATGGTTCGATCTGGTAAGAACCGGCAGGTTTATGGATGTCATGAATAGCAAAGGATTTAACGTAGCGCCTCGACATGTGGTATTTCCTATTCCTCAACGTGAGATTGACAATGTAAATGACCCGTCGGTACTTTCCCAAAACAACGGCTATTAAAAATTGGGGCCTTTGAATACAAAAATGAGGCTGTCTCAAAAGGGCAGCCTCTGATTTTTTTCCAAATATTATTTTGCTTGGTTAAAATCTCACTGAGAATCGATAGAAAACAAAGGGTGTTTTACTCATATCTTGAGAAAAAAACCCATTCAACCTGTATCCAACAAAAGGATATTTGGTGTTAAAAAAGGCCATCTCACTTTTGAGACAGCCTCGTTTTTATTTTGAATATTAAATTGTAAAGTTTTTCTTGAAATTTATTGGCCTGACATACTATTTGCTTCAAAAACCAATAGAACCGGATCACCCCGGGCCTATTCCTGACTCCAAATCTCCCATGATTTTTCAGCCTGCAGGTGAAGCATATCCAGTCCGTTCTTCACACTGGACCCTCTTGAAAAGCCTTTTTCCATAAACAAAGTTGTCTCAGGGTTATAGACCAGATCGTAAAAAAAATGATTTTTACCCACAACGTTGTAGGGTAAATCAGGGTACTGGTCTACCTGAGGATACATACCCAGTGGTGTGGTATTGATGATCAACCCTGTGTCACGGACCAGCTCCGGATTTTGATTTAAATCCTTGTAGGTGATGGTGTTTTCAGTCGCCGACCTTGAAACAAGTTTATAGGGGATTTCCAGATCCTTTAATACTACGCTTACTGCTTTGCTAGCTCCTCCTGTTCCAAGAATTAATGCACTTATCGGCTGATTTCCATTATTTCCATGAAGAAGCCAGTTCTCTAAAGATGTCTTAAAGCCGTAATAATCAGAATTAAAACCTGTTAACTGACCATTGCTCTCAAACCTGATCACATTCACAGCACCAACTTTTTCCGCACTGATATCCAATTTATGCAGATAGGTCATCACCTGTTCCTTGTAGGGAATAGTCACATTGAGCCCTGCCAATGGAACCGTTTTTATCAATGTTTCAAATTCTTTAATGTCAGACAATTCGAAAAGTCGGTATGTGCATCCGGTAATGTGTTCTTCTTCAAATTTCCGGGTAAAATATCCTTTTGAAAAAGAGTGTTGCAGCGATCGTCCAATCAAACCAAACGTACGGGAGTGCTTCATTCCTATCAGGTATTTACGGGTGGTTAAACGGAGGCTTTTCTTAAATGTGCCAATTTCTCTATCAGCACTACCAGGCCAATACCTAGCGCCCCGAATAGGATGGCCTGCAAGACAAACGGCTCATTGCCCAGCGCCTGATAATCAGTCGGCCAAATATTCTCCTGGACTAACGGTTTCACATCCCCATGCCGGTCAACGTAAGTCTCAATGGTTTCCTTCCAGGGCCAAATCTTATTCAGAGAACCGATCATGAATCCTGAAAGAAATGCCACCATAAGATGGTGAAACTTTTGCAGCAGCCAGGACAACAACCTTGAAAAACTCAATAATCCGACAACACAGCCAAGGGCAAATACGATGATAATCGGTATGTCTCTTTCATTGAGGGCGTTAATGATAAAGCTATATTTTCCCAGAATCAACAAAATGAAACTTCCGGATATGCCGGGCAAAATCATGGCGCAAATAGCGATAGCACCTGATATAAATACAAACCAGGCACTTTCAGGCGTTTCGGCAGGTGAAAATTTGGTGATCAGGAAAGCAACGATTGTACCGACAACCAATGCCAAAACCATAACAGCCTTCCATTTTTTGATCTCTCTCGCCACCAGGATGCTGGAAATAATGATCAGACCAAAGAAAAACGACCAGAGTTGAATCGGATAATTGGCCAACCAAAACCCTATCAGCTTTGAAAGGGTCAAAAGACTTATCAGTATTCCTGCAAAAAGCGTCAGCAAAAACCAGCCATTCACCTTTTCCCAAAAATCCTTTATTTTCAGGCCGAACAGCAGCTTCAGCGCCTCAAGATCTATTGATTTAATACTATTCAATAATTCTTCGTAGATACCGGTTATGAAAGCAATGGTACCTCCGGACACACCCGGTACCACATCAGCCCCTCCCATACCCACTCCTTTCAAAAACAACAGGATGTAATCTTTTAATCTATTCATCAATAAGCAATATCACTTAATGTTTTCAAGGTTTAAAAAGTAATCGAATGTATCACCTCTCAAACCTAATCGTAAGGTTTCGAGGGGGATAATTTCGTTGGGGGCAATATTGCCAAGATTAACGTTGGTGCCCAGTAATTTGATAAACCACACTTGCTGAGCTTTTTGCGGTGCTTCCCAGATGATCTTTTCAAAAGGAATTTTTGTCAGTATCTCTTCCACCAGCCCTGACCTCACTTCCCCGGTCGCCCTGAACAGTCCGACATTTCCACCTTCCCTGGCCTCTCCGATCACTTTCCAGGCTCCCGCATCCAGCTCTTCCTGCATAAGCTTTATCCATTTGTACGGAGGAATGATCTTCTCCGCATCTTTGGATCCTACTTCCGATAAAACCGTAACCTGCTCCGATAACTTGCTGATGAAATCGCATTTTACATCATGATCGAGTTCTATGGATCCGTCTGAAACTTCAGCAAAGGTCAGTCCGAATTTATCGAGTACTTTTCGGTAATCATCAAACTGATTACGTACCACAAAAGCTTCAAATAAGGTTCCTCCGAGATAAGTGGGTATTCCGGCTTCTTTATATATTTTGATCTTTTCTTTTAAATTGGGGGTGACATAAGACGTGGCCCATCCCAGTTTAACAATATCCACATATTCTCCACTAACAGCAATAAAATCTTCTACCTCCCTGGGGCTCAAACCTTTATCCATGGCCATAGTAAATCCAGTCTGCCTAGGTTTTTGGGTCCTTTCAGGTAAATTCTTTAACGAATAATTCATCCGGGGTTGTTATTTTCTATATTGGTCAATTATTTTGAAAAGCGCCTTTTGAGTTTCTAATCTAGGAAAAAAATCAAACAACACTTTGTGATTATCGAAATTCAAAATTAATGCATTTTCCAAATAATGAAAGGCTTCCTTGTATTTACCTGCTGAGATCAGGTAGGCGGTCAGTCTGTAATATAGTTCTGAGGATTCCGGCAATTCCTCTATACCACTTAAAATCAATTCTATGGCCTTAGTGTAATCGCCCTGCTCATAGTATATAAATGACCAGTTCAGCCAGATATCAAGATTCGAAGGATTTAGCAAGCACGACTCTTCATAAGCATCGAGGCTTGAGACAATATTTCCGGCATGATATTCGGCTTCCGCGATACTTTGCCAATAGACATAGTTTTCGGAATCTATCTTCAAAGCTTTGTTGAAAAAATGGATGGCCTGAAACCATTTATCCTGCTTTCCAAAACAGCAACCTATACCGAACCAGGCTTCATCGTTCATCTGATCGAGCTTCAGGGACTTACGGTAATATTTTATACCCAGATCGTAATGTTGTAATTTCTCATAACATGCACCGATATGGCCGTAAACCTCAGGGCTGGGGCCTTCTAATTTAAGTGTTGATTTAAAAGCCTCCAGGGCCTTATCGAACTTTTTCAAATTCATGAAGGCATTACCGAGGTTGAAATAGGCCGAGGCAAAATCCTGATCGATCAGAATTGCGTATTCATACGCTTCGACAGCTTCTTCAAATTTATTCAACTTGTTCAACACAATGCCCTGATTATACCAGGCATAGCTTGAATAGGGATCGCTGTCTATAAATTTCTGATAATAAGACAAGCTGTCTTCCAGCTCGCCTGTTACATCCAGGCAGAAGGCCAGTTCATAAAGGGCGTTCGTATTGTTAATGTTTTCCTCAATGGCCTGTTTGTACGCCTCGATCGCATGATTGAACTGACCGGCAGATTGGTGGGCCATACCAATGTTGTAAAAGATTTCATCTTTATCTTCAGACATTGGCAATGCCATCTGAAAAATCTCTATAGCCCTGTCATATTCCCCGCAAAGGCAAAGAATCGATCCTTTCAGTGCGTTGATTTCAGTATCGTTGGGGTTCATATAGCCGGCTTTCTCAAGTATTTCCAAAGCTTCTTCATAGCGCTCCAGATTTGACAAAACCTGGGCTCTGTCGATGACCAATTCTATAGAGTAGGGGTATTGTACGGCGGCAATCTCACAAGCTTTTAAAGCCCGTTGATACTTACCAGTTTCAATATAGTAATCAATTATTTCTTCGAAGGCCTCAAGACCAAAGAATATAGTTTCTCCATTTCTTAATTGCTCCTCGAACTTTTTTATCAAATCCTTTTCCTCTTTTCTTTTCCTGAAATCCTCAGCCATTACTTATATTTTAATTGAGCAATAATGTCCTAACAAGATAAAGAATTACCTGAGATTATTAATGAATTAGGTAATATATTTTGTTATTATGAATTTATTCAAACACACTAATTCCTGGCTTTCAGCACCTGACATGTCCAGTCCAGGGTGTCTTCCAGGCTCCTGAAGTGAAAATTTAGTGTGTTTTGTAATTGTGTGTTATCATAATAAAATGACAACCCGGCCATATTCGCCAATTCCCGGCTAATCAATGGCCTCCCTCCCGTTAGAAGTGAACCGATCCGGCTAAATAGCAATACCAGATTCAACAGCGGCTTGTTAACTGCCATATTTGGCGCCTTTCTTTGAAACCTTTTGGCGATAAAAGCAAAAATATCTTTGTAACTAACATGGCCGGCACTCACAATAAATCTCTGTCCCAAAATATCAGCCCCTATCAATCTTCTTACCACTTCAGCTATATCTCTTACATCAACGTAATTCATGGAACCTTTTGTATAAAATCGCTTGTCATCCCATACATACTTGAAAATTCTGGTGCTGCTTTTTTCCCAATCCCCAGGTCCCAAAACCACAGAGGGGTTAACAATCACCACGTTCAACCCTTCCTCCTGGCCTCTCCAAACCTCCAATTCCGCCAGATACTTTGAAACAGCATATCCCGTATTATATGACGAATTTTCCCATTTATTGTTTTCATCTATGACACTGGAACTTTTGGTTCTTCCCAGTGCCGCCACGGAACTTATGTGGATGACTTGTTTTACTCCGGCCCGGGAGGCTGCATTAATGACATTGGCGGTTCCTTCTACATTGATTTTGAACATGGATTTATGATCCCTTTTGTGAAAAGAGGTCATGGCAGCAGCATGGATCACGATCTCCACACCTTCCATAGCCTTTTCCAGCCTCAAAATATCTAAAATATCGGCTTCTGTCCAATCAATTTTTTCCTTGAATCCGGACAACAGCTTAAAATCACTCGATTTTCTAAAAATGGCCCTTACACTAAAACCATGGTCAATCAGAACTTTACAAATATAACTGCCTATTAATCCGGTGGCCCCTGTTACTAAAACCATTTAAAGGGTATAATTTCGTAAATCCAACTGGGTGGCTTTTTTGAAATATTTCATGCTGTATGCCTCCCTTATAACAGCCAGGTGTCTTTCATTATGGCAATCGCTACCCAAAAATGAAATGTAATTATTATCTATCAGTTTTTCTGCCAGCTTTTTGGCGGCTTTAGAATAATAGCCGGTCAATGAGTTAATGTTCAATTGCATCAGTACATCCCTTTCCAATAAATCCTCCAGTATTTTCATGTTTTCCTGGATGTAAATGTATCTTTCCGGGTGGGCCAGTACCGGCTTATATCCGTGAGCGCTGATTTTGAAAACAGCCTCTATCAAAAAAGTCGGTTTGTTGATGAATGAAGTTTCAAAAAGCAGATAGTTGTCGCCAAAAGTTAAAAACTTTCCGTTATTTTCAAGGTTGGTCAGAAAAGTCTCATCAAGATAGTACTCAGCCGCTGCCTCTACTTCAACCGGAAGGCCGTGCTGCCTGATTAGGTGCCTTAGTTCATG
The DNA here is from genome assembly GCF_056858335.1 of Agaribacillus sp. DX54. Classification (NCBI taxonomy): domain Bacteria; kingdom Pseudomonadati; phylum Bacteroidota; class Cytophagia; order Cytophagales; family Splendidivirgaceae; genus Agaribacillus; species Agaribacillus sp. DX54. The sequence continues at coordinate 71,359 of NZ_JBXEQE010000024.1, read as the reverse complement.
AAGTTTACCCAGTATTATCTCCGGTGTGTTGGGATAATGGTCAGACATCACATGTGGCGTAGTTATTACCTTGTTGTATCCTATTTTTATCAGTTCCTCCAAAATGTATAATGACTCCTCCCAGGTGTCCACACCATCGTCAATCCCTGGCAAAAGGTGTGAATGTACATCGACCTTTAAAGGCAAAACCGATGCCGCCACTTTTTTTTTGAATAGCCTGAATACCATTAATTATTCCTACTGAAAAAATTCGTAAACCCGGAGACTTTCACCTTTTTCTTTCTATCCTCATCATAATAGCCATAGTTTGGTTTGTAGCCGTATCCATAACCATAGCCGTAACCATAGCCATAACCATGATAACGGGATGATTTAATAGAATTAATAATTAACGAAAGATTGTTGAAATTGTTTACACTCACCAACCTGTTTATGTTATAAATGAAGGACTTTTTCGAGTAATCGGCCCTCACCACAAAAATTGGCAAATCTACTTTCTTCATCACAAGGATACCATCGGTAACCAGTCCCACAGGAGGCGTATCCAGTATAACTACATCGTATTTTTCCTTTAGCTGGTTTACCAGTTCGTTAAATTCGGGGCTCAATATCAGCTCTGCAGGATTGGGTGGTTTAGGGCCTGCGGCCAGAAAGTCCAGATTATCCAGTGCTGTCTTCCTGATGCAGTCCTCTATGGAATTCTTGCTAATGAGTATCGTACTTACTCCACGTGTGGTGTTTTCTTCATCAAAAGCATGGTGAATATTTGGATTTCTTAAATCAATATCCACAATAATCACTTTTTGGTTTGACATGGCGATTATGGCCCCCAGGTTGATAGAAATAAATGTTTTCCCCTCACTACTAATGGTAGAAGAAACACTGATCACCCGGTTTTTATGATTAGGTCTTAAGAATTCCATATTTGTCCTGATGGAACGGAATGCCTCTGTAATGCCTGATTTAGGGTTTTTATCTATCACCAGATTGGAAAGATGTAAATCCGCATCCTTGTGATAAGGAATAGCCCCAAGAATAGGTGCCAGTGAAATTCTTTCCAGTTCTATCTGGCTGGTAACTTTGTTATGTAATAAATATTTTATCCCAATAAACAACAGGCTTAGTATAAACCCTGCCACTGCCCCAATGGCATACACCAGCAAAGTATTGGGATAAATAGGCTCATGTGGCAAGCTGGCAGATGACAGAATGACAAAATCAGGTTTGGTGCCCGCCTCCGCAATTTCAAACTCTGTTTTCTTTTGCTGTAGGGAAAGATATACCTGTTCTTCCAGGTCAAATGCCCTTTTGTTTTTATTGAATTCCGTCCCTTTCGATGGCAGACTTTCAAAATTCTTTAATAACTCCAGCTTTCTGGTGTAAAGGCTGTTGAGCTCATCATTATAATTTTTCCTGTAAACCTCCATCATATTGGTAATCTCACCTTTCAGAAAGTCGATTCTTTGTTTTTTAATCCGGTAGGCCTGTGTTTTTTGTTTGTAGGAAGACAGCAACAGTTGATTGTCTACAATTAGCTGGTTCAATTCATCGATATTGTTCTTTAACTCCTCCGGTATCTCTAAAATTGGTAACTGGCTTATTTTGATCAGAGAATCAGCTAAAATATACTGCTGCAAATTTGTAATTCTGTCTCTTCTTTGCTCGAGTACAAATCTTTGGGAATCCACGGCATTGATAAATTCAATAATCCTGTCCATATCGCCCTGCACATTAGTTGTCTTGTTGTCGATGGTAAAACTCTCAAAGTAATCTTCAAAAGACTCAAGCTTTTTAATGGTTGCCTCAATTTGCTGATTCAGAAAATCAATCTTTCGCCTGTTCGCTATATTCTTTTGCTCCTGCGTGTAGTTTAAATAAATAGTGTCGATGGCATTTACCAGATCTCTTGCCTTCAGCTTGTTGTTGTCTTTGAAAGCGATTTTTATTGTATTTGCATTGAGGTTTAAGGGTTCAACGGTCAGGTTTTCCGACAGGTAACTAATCAAAGCCCTGTCGCTGTTAATGGTAAAGTAGTATTTACCCTCGCTTTCATTCCCGATAAAATACTGGGTCAGATGAATGGTAAAAATGAAATGCTCTGTTTCAATCTTTTCCCCAAACCGGTATGACTCGTTGATTTCCTCATTGCCGAGGAAATAAATCAAATTAAAATTTTCCTTGTCAATGATCTCCAGATCAAATTTTTTATCGAGGATCAACGTATTTTTGAGGTTATAGTCTACCCTGAAGGGCGATCTTTTATACCTTTCGTTGACCAGGATATTCCCGTAAAAATAGTAGTTGATATCCAGGTCCAGCAAACCGATAACTTTATCGAAAAAAAGCTTGGATCTGATTAATTCAATTTCACCGGAGATCGTGTTGATATTTTGGTTTTGCTGCTCGGGAAAATTGTTAAACCCAAACAAGCTTGCTTCATTCTTAATTTCCAGCTTTAGTTCTGATACGGATTCATATACCTCCGGAGTCCATCTTATATAAAGATAAGCCAGCGTATTGGTAATAGCCATGATAAGGATGATCCATGGCAGGCTCTTCTTAAGGACACTTAATATTTTATCAATGTCAATATTACCCAGGGGGTTATTATCTTCCCTCGATTCATAGCTTGCCCCGTTGTCAATATTTAGATAATTCTCATTCAAGTTACAAATTGTTTAAGGCAACAATCAGCGCCACTCCACTTGTAATCAGGCTCACGACCGGTGCCAAATCCCTGATAGATTCGGGCAACGGCCTTCTTACCGGTTCCACATAGATAATATCACCTGGTAAAACCTTTTTAATGGTTTTGGTCATACCTTCCACAGTGGACAGGTCAATCCTATAAACCTGAGGGTTATTCAGGGGTCCCCGGATCAGCCTGATGTTTTGTGCTTTGGCATCATTGCCCAATCCACCCGATAACGCCAACACTTCCAGCAAGCTGGTGTTTTCATTGGCTAATGGTATTACCTGTCCCTCTGTGGCACCTAATATAATGACACGTTTGTTAACATATCTCGTAATAACGAAAGGGTTCTCGTAAAATTCTGCGTACTTCTCCTGCAGAAAAAGATCTGCATTTTGCAAGCTCAGGCCTTCCAGCTTCACCATACCGATCATTGGTAATCTAACATTGCCATCCTCCTGAATCAAATAATTGGGATTGGGCCTGTTAAGCATCTGGTTGTTTTGAAACCCTACCTCTTTCAACAATTCAAAGTCCGGATCGATAATTCTTTCCCCCCCGTTGGTAAATACTTCAATGGTGATGAAATCGCTTTTCCGAATAATATAGTTTTTTTCCGCTTCATATATCACCGCTGCCACATTCTCCGGTATAATGTCATTTTCTGTCTTAAACATGATGTTTTGACGATAAGAACCACAGGAGGTCAGCATCACCAACAATCCCGTAAATGCTACCCATAATTTAAGTGGTGCGCTGTTACTTTGATTTGAAATCATCCCCAAAAATATGAATTTATTTATAATCTTTTGTGAAGGCTTTGAAAGTCTGTAATTTAAGATCCTTTTCTGAAACAATCGGATTAACTATATTCCAATCAATGGCCAGTGTCTCATCGTTCCATCGTATACCTCCTTCAGACGATCTGTTGTAAAAGTTTGAACACATATATTGAAAGATGCAATCTTCCAATGCCAAAAACCCATGGGCAAATCCCCCGGGAATGTATAACATGTTGTGTGCTGTTTCTGTCAGTATACATTGGCAATACCGGCCAAAAGTGGGTGAGTCTCTGCGAATATCTACAGCAATGTCAAGCGCGCTGCCCTTTACCACACGAACCAGCTTAGCCTGGGCATAAGGCTCCATCTGATAATGTAGCCCTCTAAGTACCCCTTTGTTGGAAAACGACTGGTTAGATTGCACGAAATTATCATTTATTCCTATCTCTCTGAATTTCTGCTCATGGTAAGACTCAAAAAAGAAGCCACGATCATCTTCAAAAATATCGGGGATGACTTCTATAATCCCGTCTATTTCGTAATGCTTAAATTTCATACCGTAGTGCCTAAAACTTGCGAAAATTATGATTTCTTGCCTAAAATTCTAATGGTTTGACAATATTTATTTATTACAATTTGTTCATCAAAGCAATCTTCGGCCAATTTACGACTGTTATCGGCCATTTCTAATCTGGCGGCTTCTTCAAGGCCCAGCATTTCCTGCATTTTATCGGCGAGGTCGGTGGCGTTTTTTACTTTGCATAACAATCCGTTGTAGCGGTCTTTGACTACTTCTCTGCATCCGGGAACATCCGTTGCGATAAGTGGCCTTCCCATACTGGCAGCTTCAAGCAAAGTTCTGGGTGTACCTTCACGATAAGAAGGTAACAAAACACAATGAGCCCGGGCAATATAGGGTCGTACATCGACTGCAGTGCCCAGGTATTCAATCCATCCATCCGCTATCCATTGATCCACTTCTGCCAGAGGGATCCCCCTTTTATGATCCGGATCACGGGCTCCCAAAATCTGGAAGTTGGCGTTAATACTTTTCGATTTCAGTATTTTAACGGCTTCAATGAACTCTCCAATACCTTTGTCACGGATGATCCGGGAAATGAGCAAAAAGGTAAACTCCCCGCTGGAAGGCATCGGCGATTTCTCAAATTTCTGCAGGTCAATCCCTGATCCGGGAATGACCTCCGTACTTCCGCGCCTGACCAGTTTATGGTTAAAAAACAGTTTCTCATCGTCTTTATTTTGAAAAAACACTTTGTCAGGAAAACGAAAAGCCACCCTGTAAAGGAATTTGGATATAACCGAAAGCAGATTATTTTTCAAAAAAACGGTGCCGAGGCCACTGACATTGTTGATCACGGGAATGCTTAAAAAGCCGGCAGCCAGGGATCCGTAAATATTGGGCTTGATGGTATACTGTAAAATGATGTCTGGTTTTATGTGCCTGTAAATACGCCACAAATCATAGATCAACTTTAAATCTTTAAATGGATTAACACCCTGATTATCCATAGCCACAGGTAAAAATTCACAACCATTATCCAGCAATAACCGGCTGTATTCGTCTTCCGGCGCCACCGCTGTTATCTTATGCCCATTTTCAATAAGCGCCCTGATCAGGCCCAGCCTAAAATTGTAAATATTCCACGAGGTATTTATTACAATCGCTACCTTCATAAGTCCTCAAAAGTAATAATTATATCAACACATTTACAAAAGCCAAAAATCTTCGTTTACTTTGTAGTTCGATAATGATAAAAACTTACTCAACCATACCGAAACAGGAGACTGCCGTCCTGGTAGCCTTGGTCAATCACCGGCAATCTGCCGAACAGACCAGGGAGTATCTGGACGAGCTGGCTTTTCTGGCCGAAACTTCGGGTGCCAAAACCATGGCTACTTTCACCCAGAAGTTTGAAAAGCCCGATGTAAAAACTTTTGTCGGTAAGGGTAAGCTGGAAGAAATCAATGCCTGTGTAAAGTCCAATGAGGTGGATATGGTCATCTTCGATGATGATTTAAGCCCTTCCCAGGTAAGAAATCTGGAGAAGGTGCTAGGGGTAAAAATTCTTGACAGAAGCCTTTTAATACTCAATATCTTTTCGCTAAGGGCAAAAACAGCGCAGGCCAAGACCCAGGTAGAACTGGCACAATACCAATATCTGCTGCCACGACTTACCAACATGTGGACGCACCTTTCCAAACAAAAAGGTGGTATTGGCATGAAAGGGCCGGGAGAAACAGAGCTGGAAACCGATAGAAGGATTGTCAGGGACAAAATTGCCCTTCTTGGCAAAAAACTGGACAAAATTGATAAGCAAAGTGCTACCCAGCGAAAGTCCAGGACTAAAATGGTACGTGTGGCCTTGGTCGGTTATACCAATGTAGGTAAGTCGACTATCATGCAACTGTTATCCAAAGCCGATGTTTTTGCTGAAAACAAGCTTTTTGCTACAGTTGATTCGACGGTCAGGAAAATAGTGATCAATCAGATCCCATTTTTACTTACGGACACCGTAGGATTCATTCGAAAACTTCCCCACGCGTTGGTAGAATGTTTCAAATCCACGCTCGATGAAATCAGGGAGGCTGATATGCTGATCCATGTTGTTGACGTTTCACATCCATCTTTTGAAGAGCAAATCGATATTGTCAACAGTACCCTGCTGGAAATCAATGCCGCGGAAAAACCTACCATCCTGGTTTTCAATAAAGTCGATAAATATCAGGGGAAATCCGAGTTGACATCGACATTTATGGGAAAGGGGAGTCATGAGACTGTATTCATTTCTGCCACCAAAAAGAAGAATATAGAACAATTACGGGAAGTTATCTTTCATTTTGTTTCAAAAAAACACTATACTATTTTTCCGAATTTCCTGAAAAATAACCATTATTTCCAGTAAATTTAGTCGACACAAATCGTGATAGCTATTGTTATCGGGGTTGATCTGCGGTATTTTAAATAACCAAATCTTGTTGTGCGCAAATATCTATTAGTTGTTTTTCTTCTCGTGGGGCTAACAGGCTGTATTTCCGGCTCTTCAGGAAACAACACCGGTAAGGCCAAAAAACAGGTCGGATCAACGGATAAATATAAAATTTGGCGATTAATTGATTCAACTGCCGTTACAAACCGGCCTGACGTTCAAAACCTACCCCGGAAATACCAGGCGCTGACACTCGATATTAACAGGGCAAAAGCCCGCCTGAAGGCGCTGGAGCCAACGGAGAAAGTGCCTGATCAATTACGATATGAAAAGACAAATAGCGATCACGTACGATTACAACTACCCTGGAATAATGGCGAATTTTATACCTTTGTGGTGAAAAAATCTAATGTTTTTTCGCCGGAGCTTGCCAAAAAATTTCCAAATATCAGGTCTTATAGTGGAGAAAAAGAAGAAGATAGCAGAACGCATTTGAGGTTGGATGTTAACCCAGCCGGTCTTTATGCCATGATTACAGCTCCTTCACAAACGCTTTTTATCAGGCCGTTAAATGATGAAAGCAAAATTTATTTGTGCTATGATAAAAACGATGTGGATCGCAACAACAAAAAATTTTATGAACCTCCAGTCAAAACCCAGGCAAATGAATGAATTCAAAGCTTTATTTCCATTCCAAAACCAATAATCAAAGCCTTTCCAGGCAAATTTATGTTAAAAATTGAGATATTTAAGTCATAGCCCCTAACCACCACATTGTTATATGAATAAGCTGGGAAAGATCACTACAAGCAGTTTTTACTCACGACTTTGCATATTTAGTGTAATTACCATTTTTTACTTCCAAACCAATGCCATTGCACAAAATATTTCAATCGATAAACATTACTGGTCTGAGCATTCATCTGCTAGCACCCAATCCAGCGCGAAATTACGGATTCGGACCAGGTCGGCCAGGGCGCTCAATCTCCAATTTGACGCTTTTTCCAAACAGGTCGGCCTGATCGGAAAGGTTAAGCCTGATGCCCTGCATCTGGCAGGGGCAACCATCAGCCTTCCATTGCCCGATGGCACTTTTGGACAGTACAGAGTGGCAGAGTCACCGATTATGTCCGATGAACTGGCACAGAAATTTCCACAGATCAAAACTTATGCGGGACAGGGGATAACAGATCCGACAGCTACGATTCGTTTTGATATTACCCCAAAAGGGTTTCATGCAATGATCATCAAGAAGGACCGGGTAATTTATGTAGATCCTGCTTATGACGGAAATACTACGAAATACATGGCTTACTATAAAAGGGATTACATCCGGGAGGGTTCCGGTTTTTTTGAGGAACCAGATCATCAACTTGGCAAAGAAAAAAAGGCCGGTGAGAAAAAAAAGGCAACCAGTCGTACTGTCAGCAGCAGGGCATCGGGTAGCGAAATAAGGACTTATAGACTGGCGGTGGCGGCAACCGGAGAATATACGGCTTTTCATGGAGAAAGCGTGGAGCTTGGCCTGGCCGCGATTACCACTTCGATTAACCGCGTTAACGGGATATATGAAAGGGAAGTGGCCATCCGCATGATCCTGATAGGCGACAATGATCAGATTATTTATACCGATTCTCTCACTGATCCATATACTAACAGCAACAGCGAGCTTCTATTGAACGAAAACCAAACCAATCTGGACAATGTTATTGGCACTGCGAATTATGACATCGGCCATGTTTTCAGTACGGGCAACGGAGGACTGGCAACAGAAGATGGGGTATGTAGCAGTAATAGTAAGGCCCGGGGCACTACCGGCAGGCCCACACCGCAGGGTGATCCTTTTGATGTAGATTTCGTGGCACATGAAATCGGACATCAGTTTGGGGCAACGCACACATTCAATGGCACCGACGGCAATTGTAACGCCTTTAACAGAAGTGCGCTCACCTCTTATGAACCGGGTAGCGGTACTACTATTATGGGATATGCAGGAATATGTGATTCACACAATATTCAAACCAACAGCGACGATTATTTCCACACTGTCAGCTATGATCAGATTGCAGAATTCATAACCAATGGTATTGGCAACAGTTGTGGGTCCTCGTCTTCAACAGGCAATACCCCACCTACCGTAAACGCAGGTGCTGATTATTTCATTCCGGTCAACACGCCCTTTACCCTTACAGGATCGGGAAGTGATCCGGATGGTGATCCATTGACTTATTGCTGGGAACAATTTGACCTTGGGCCGGCTGGTCCTCCGGATGATCCGAACACTACCGGTCCGCTGTTCCGTTCCTTCCCGCCGGTGAACGCACCATCGAGGACATTTCCGCAATTATCCGACATCCTGAACAACACCACTACACTGGGCGAAATTCTCCCGGCGATCAAAAGGAGTATGGAATTCAGGCTGACAGTGAGGGACAACAAGAGTGGCGGCGGCGGTGTCAACTACGATAATATGACAGTCAACGTAGCAGACGTGCCCGCAAAATTTGAAATTACCAATTTCAACCAGCCCCAAACCATCCAATCCGGCTTCCCTGAAAACATCACCTGGGAGGTGGCTAACACCGATTTGCCTCCGATTAATACACAACTAGTGAATATCCTTTTATCCACTGATGGCGGGTTAACCTTTCCTCTCATATTAGCTCAGAACGTAGACAATGATGGTTTTGAAACTGTGATATTCCCGGATAACCCTACGGATCAGGCAAGGATTAAGATTGAGGCGGCCAATAATATTTACTTCGATATTAATAATCAGGACTTCTCAATTGAAGCTCCCGCTGCACCGGATTTCGCCGTTGTTGTCGATCCCATTTCCTCATCGATCTGCATCCCCTCCGATGCCATATTTACTGTTGAAGTCATCTCTGTGCTTGGTTTTAGCGATCCGGTAAATTTCGCTGTGAACAACCTTCCTGCCGGGGTAGCAGCAAACTTTAGTGACAACCCTGTCATCCCCGGTAATTCAACCACCCTGACCATTACCAATACCGGCGCGGCCGCTCCGGACGAATATTCAATCGAATTAGCATCATCAGCCGGGAGCCAGAATAACCAAAATGAAATCAACTTAAGTATTCAGAGTACCATTTTCATAAAACCGGAGCCCCTCTCTCCGGGCAACGGTGCTGTGGATGTGGCACTTGTACCATCTATGAGCTGGGTCGATAACCCCGAAATTGAAAAATATACTTTTGAACTGGCACTTGACCCGGATTTTAACAACATAATAGACAGCGTATTTGACCTGAGCGAACCCTCTTATCAGCTAAAGATGCCGTTGGAAAGTAACAAAACTTTCTATTGGCGGGTAATAGGTACAAACAGTTGCGGAACCGGTGAATACTCAGAAACCTTTAGTTTTACTACGCTTACCATCAACTATTTTTCTTTCGAAAGTACCGATGTTCCTAAAATAATCGAAGAAGCCGATCCAAATACAGTGACATCCATACTGGAAATTCAAATCGTGGAAGACCTCATCATTTCAGATTTAAATGTGATTAATTTAAAAGGTGAACATACTTTTATTAATGACTTAAGTTTCACTTTAAGAAGCCCCGTTGGCACGGAAGTAACGCTCTTTGCCAATATATGTTCCTCTGAAGCCAATTTCGATCTTTCACTGGATGATGAATCGCCAAATACCATCTTTGACTGCCCTCCTACCAGCGGAGAGGCGTACACCCCTGCTGAGCCACTCAGCGACTTTAATGGAGAAAATGCCAGGGGCACCTGGACGCTGATTGTGGAAGACAATGCGCCTGAAGATGGAGGTATTCTGAACGCTTGGGCCCTGGAGATAGGCACACGTGTGTCCCGGCCCAAACCACCTTTTGATTTACAGGCTTCGCCAAGATCGGTAAATGCCATCACACTCACCTGGGAAGACGGTTCGAATAATGAAGATAGTTTTGTGCTTGAAAGATCGACATTCAATAATTCGAATTTTGAAGAAGTTGTCACGTTAAATGCCAACTCCCGATCTTTTACGGATGAAGGATTGATACCAGAAACCAATTATGTTTATCGCATCAGAGCCGTGAATGAATTTGGGGTATCGGACTATTCACCCGAGGTGGAAACGGCCACCTTGCCAGTAGCTCCCCGGAACCTTGTGGCTACTGTGCTTTCGGTAACCCGGATAGGACTTACCTGGTCTGACCTCTCCGCTGCCGAAGAAGGCTATATTATCGAGCGGTCAGAAGGAGATAATGAAAACTTTGTTGCCATACACACAACCGCTGCCAACATCCGGAGTTATATCGTTACGGGACTTGCGGAGAACACCACTTATTATTTCAGAGTTTATGCACAAAACCAGTTTGGGCAATCCTCATTCTCTGAAGAAGTAAATGCGACCACGTTGGTTGTGGGCATAGAAGAGGAAATCGCGCAAACCATTGCTGTATTTCCCAACCCCACTGAAAATAACGTCAGGGTCGAAGTCGAGAAAGCAGGTTTCTCTATCGAGGGTATCAGGTTATCTGACATCCATGGCAAAGCGGTACGATATCTTTCTGCCGATGACATAAAAAGGCAGGGCAATCCGTTGACACTGGAAATGAATACCAACGCCAAAGGCATGTATTTGTTGGAAATTGTCACGGATCAAGCCATCGTTATTAAAAGAATAATCAAGAAATAATATGAATTTTCTTTTCTAACTTTAAGGCATGAACAAGCCTGATAAAACGCTCTTTTTGCTGGACGCTATGGCCCTTATATACCGCGCTCATTTCGCTTTCAGCAAAACGCCCAGAATCAATTCAAAAGGTCAGAATACCGGGGCCGCCTTAGGTTTTACCAATACCCTGGTAGAAGTCATTCAAAAAAGAAACCCCTCTCACATAGGCGTGGCATTCGACACTTTTGCCCCAACTTTCAGGCATGAACAATATGCCGAATACAAAGCAGGAAGGGAGGAAGTGCCGGAAGATATCGTCAGTAATCTCCCCTACATCCGCAAGATCATTCAAGGATTTGGTATCCCTATACTGGAACTGGACGGGTACGAGGCGGACGACATCGTTGGAACACTGGCTAAAAAGGCTGGCAAACAGGGTTTTGAAGTTTACATGATGACCTCAGACAAGGATTACGCACAACTGGTAGAGGAAAACATTTATCTCTATAAACCAGCCTTTATGGGCAATGGTGTCGACATTCTGGGTGTTGAAGAGGTGAAAAAGAAGTTTGAAATTGACGAAGTCGATCAGGTAAGGGATTTACTCGGCTTACAAGGTGATAAGGTGGATAACATCCCTGGAATTCCCGGAATTGGTGCCAAAACGGCGATAAAACTGTTAAAAGCCTATGGAACCGTTGAAAACCTGATAGCGAATGCCGACGATTTAAAAGGAAAACAAAAAGAAAACGTCGTTAATTTTGGCCAGCAGGGAATCATGTCCAAAGAACTGGCCACGATCAGGCAAGATGTTCCTGTCAATTTTGTGGAAGAGGACCTGGTTTATACCGGCCCGCAGGAGGATGTATTGACCGGGCTTTTTGAGGAATTGGAGTTTCGCACTTTATCAAAAAGAATTTTCAACAAAGCGGAGGAAAAGCCGAAGACCAAAGCGAAGGAAAGCGGACAAATGGCCATGTTTGAAACTGTCGATACCGGTGAAAAAATAGCAATCAACGACCCTCCTGAAAAAAACAACATATACACCGTAATTCATGATTACCACCTGATTGACACACCCGCATTAAGAAAAAGCCTAATCAGTTACCTGAAAAAGCAGGAGGAATATTGCTTCGATACCGAAACTACCAGCATAGAACCTGTAGAAGCCGAACTGGTGGGCATAGCCTTCGCTTATCATCCAAAAGAGGCTTACTACGTACCCGTACCGGAAGATCAGATAGAAGCCCAAAGGATTGTAGATGAATTCAGGGAGATCCTGGAGGATAAAAAAATCCTGAAAATCGGCCAGAATCTGAAGTACGATATTCAGGTGCTCAAAAATTACAATGTCCAGGTTGAAGGACCCTTTTTTGACACCATGCTGGCCCACTACCTGATCGATCCCGAAACCCGTCATAACATGGATGTACTGGCCGAAAATTATCTGAGTTATTCGCCGGTTTCCATTACCTCCCTGATTGGGAAAAAAAGTGGAAAGCAGGGAAATATGCGGGATGTGGAAATTGAAAAGGTGGTGGAATACGCTGGAGAAGATGCTGACATCACCCTTCAATTGAAACAAGTACTTGAAAAAGATCTGAACGACAACTTGAAAAAGCTATTTGAAGAGGTGGAAATTCCATTAGTCAATGTATTGGCGGAGATGGAGTATAGTGGTGTGAAAATAGACGTTGAAGCGCTGGAAGAAATGTCTGTCGAACTCAGAGACGCCAGTGCTAAAGTTGAACAGGAGATATATGAGATTGCCGGAACCACTTTCAACATTGCCAGTCCCAAACAGCTCGGTGAAATTCTTTTCGATCGATTAAAGCTGGTCGAAAAACCAAAAAAAACCAAAACCGGCCAATATGCAACCGGAGAGGACATACTGTCAAAACTGGCCAAAGAGCATGAGATAGCCAGCAAAATCATGGAGTTCCGGGAATACCAGAAGCTAAAATCCACCTACGTAGATGCGCTGCCAAAAATGGTTATCCCCAAAGATGGGAGGGTGCACACCGATTACCGCCAGGCAGTAGCAGCAACCGGAAGGCTAAGTTCCAATAATCCTAACCTGCAAAACATTCCTATCCGTACGGCCAAAGGAAGGGAAATAAGAAAGGCATTTGTACCTATGGATGAAAACCACACGCTGGTTTCTGCCGATTACTCCCAGGTCGAGCTTCGTATTGTAGCAGCCCTGGCGCGCGATGAAAGCATGATGGAAGCATTTAAAAACGGCAGGGATATTCACGCAACAACCGCCAGTAAGGTTTTTAAGGTACCGCTGGAGGAAGTAGAGTCGGGCATGAGGAGAAAAGCCAAAGAGGTAAACTTTGGGATTATTTATGGCATATCGGCTTTTGGTCTCGCGCAAAATTTGAATATTTCAAGAACCGAGGCAAAGGAAATTATCGACGCCTACTTTGAGGAATTCCCCGCTATCAAGCGATACATGGATGTCTCAATCGACCAGGCACGTGAAAAGGGTTATGCTGAAACCATTTTAGGCAGAAGAAGATATCTGCGTGACATTAACTCACGGAATATGACCGTCAGGGGTTTTGCCGAAAGAAATGCCATCAATGCACCTATACAGGGAAGCGCGGCAGATATTATCAAAATTGCCATGATCAACATTCACAACTGGCTGCAAAAGGAAAATCTTAAATCCAAAATGATTTTGCAGGTACATGATGAATTGGTCTTCGATGCAGCCAATGATGAACTGAAACTACTGAAAGAAAAAATTCCGGAACTGATGAAAAGTGCGGTCAACCTCGCTGTGCCTTTTGAAGTAGAAATAGGTACCGGTAACAACTGGCTCGAAGCCCATTAGTTACGACATTCAGCCAACAATTTCCAACACCCCATATCCACCCCTTTGTGCCTCTTTTATCTGTAACAAATGAAAAGTAACCATTAACATCGGTTGATGCCCCGTCACAGGCATCCTTCAGATAAACATTCGCCCCGATAACAGGCTGACCTTTCCGGTCAGTCAAATATCTTTTTATAGTCACCTGGCCCATCAAACAGGGACTTAACGAGGTGAAGAACCGTAAAGATATCCGTGCTTTCATAGCGCTTATTTGTTTGGGTCAAATCTGCGCTTAAAAAATTGTGTTAAAAAAAAGACCGGCTGAAACGTTGGATCACCCGGATGAATTGTAAAAACAGGTGGAACTAAAAGTAAGTGCTAACCTTTACCGGAAAGGCAGCTTGCTCAGATCAACATTACCGCCGGTCAGAATAATCCCGGTTTTTCTGCCGGCAAAAATCTCCTTCCTTTTTAACAAGGCAGCAAAAGGAACTGCGCAGGAAGGTTCTATGATGATTTTCATTCTTTCCCAGATTGTGCGCATTGCATGGACAATTTCCTCATCCGTTACTGTAATAATTTCGCTCACGTGATTTTTGATGATGCCAAAGGTTTTCACAGACAGGGTGGTCAATAACCCATCAGCAATAGTCGCAGGATTGGCACAAGGGACAATGGTTCCGGCCTTCATCGATCGATAGGCATCATCGGCGCCGGATGGTTCTCCGGCAATGACTTTGGTTTTGGGTGACCAGTAAAGACAGGACAACGCTGTGCCACTCAGCAAGCCCCCACCCCCAACCGGGGCCATGATAATATCAAAACCGCCTTCATCTTCAATCAATTCTTTAGCAGCGGTCGCCTGTCCGGCAATAATCCTGTAGTCATCGAATGGATGGATGGTAACCGCTCCCGTTTGCTCAATGACCTTTTGCAAAGTATCTTCCCTGGATTTCAGTGTGGGTGCACAGGGTATTACTTTAGCGCCATACGCTTCTACTGCCTTTCTTTTCACGGTTGGCGCATTTTCCGGCATAACGATATAGGCATGTATTCCCTGTATTCTTGCGGCCAGTGCCAATCCCTGGGCATGGTTTCCCGAAGAATGGGTGGCTACCCCTCTTTGTTTTTCTTCATCACTCAATGAAAGTACCGCGTTAGTGGCCCCCCTGAATTTAAAAGCCCCGACCTTTTGAAAATTCTCACATTTAAAATATATCCGCGCCCCCGAAATGTCGTTGATACTCCGGTTTGTCATAATCGGGGTGCGATGGATAAAAGGTTCGATACTTTCATGTGCTTGTCGGATGATTTCAGCGGTTGGTATATTCTTCGTTAAAATTGTCATAGTCAATCACTAATTTTACCTAAATTAGTAATAATTAAGTTATTTATCGGTCACTATTTTTTTACAACCATATTCTGATTAAAACAGTGGACAATTACGCAGAAAATTTTAAAGATTTGATAGTTGTGGAAGTAAAAAGAAGGCTTATCGAGGAATCGGTTCCCCGTATTAAAAAGTGTTTGTCAAAGCTGTCCCAAGAGGACATCTGAAGGCGGCCCAACAAGGAAACGGTCAGTGTTGGCAACCTCGTCCTGCATCTGTGCGGAAATGTTTCGCAATGGGTGTTGAGCGGCTTGGGTAATGCGCCCGATACCAGGGAAAGGGATCGTGAATTTAGTGAAACAGGAGGCATCTCCGCTGATAAACTGATGGAGGATATGGAAGGTTTAATGCAAAAGGTATCTGACGTACTGGATAGTCTGTCACCTGCGGATCTGCTTGAAGTTAGAAGGGTGCAGGGATTTGAGGAGACAGGTGTGGCCATACTTATACATGTAACAGAGCATTTCTCCTATCATACCGGCCAGATCACTTATTATGTGAAGACCAATAAAAATATCGATATGAATTATTATGGAGGAATCGATCTGAATAAAAAATGAAAATCAAAATTAAAATAAAAACAGGAAGTAAATGCAGTTTGATATATCAGTAGTTAATCAATTGATCCAGGAGCGGCGATCAATTTTTCCCGTACATTATTCCGGTGAGCCGGTACCCAGGTTTATTGTAGAAAAAATGCTGGAAAATGCCAACTGGGCACCAACACACCGGTTTACGGAGCCATGGCGGTTTAAGGTGTTTACAGAGAGTGGGATCGCGAAGTTGGCAGCGTTTCAGGCAAATATGTACAAAGAGCAAAGCAGCGGAAATGGTGACTTTGAGGAAAGTAAATATGAAAAGCTGCTTAAAAAGCCGCTTTTATGTTCCCATATTATCTCAATTGGCATGCACCGCGATGAAAAGAAAAGTATTCCGGAGGTAGAAGAGATCGCCTCTGTAGCCATGGCTGTACAAAATATGTACCTGACTGCGACGGCCTATGGGGTGGGTTGTTATTGGGGAACGGGAGGTGTAACCTATATGGAGGAAGCCAAACCTTTTTTTGACCTGGAAGCATCAGATAAATTACTCGGGTTTTTATATCTCGGTATGCCCGCCAAAGCCTGGCCTAAAAGCAGAAGAAGACCCATCCAGGAAAAGGTACAATGGGTAGATTAGCAAACATTTTGATCTTAAATCATACCGTTGCTACTACTGCCACTGTTGCTACTACTGTTGCTGTTGCTCGCATTGTTGCTGTCCTCGTACGATGACAAGCCAACGGAAAGCCCAATGCCAACGGATGGTGTAGTGTTGAATTCCGGCTTGCCTGAAAATCTTGTGCCAATCGTGTTTCCGAAACGATCGGGCAACAGACAAAGGTGCGTCGTTTTTTACCATATAGGATTTAGAGAACAGGCGGGTAAGTATTTTAATGGCGTGATAAGCCAGCCAATGACGATGTAAATCATTGATGACCATGCCAATCCTGACCTGGGATTTCAAGTGTGTAAACAAGTCAATGAGTTGGTCATCAGTAAAATGATGGGCGAATAAGGTGCAAGTGATGATATCATAGGTTTCGCTTTTAAAAGCTTCTGAAAACACATCCAGGGCGCGATGATGAATTTCTGAAAAGGCGCCTGTGTTTTCTCTGGCATAGTCGACAATGGCATGATTGGCATCGATCCCGGTCAACTTTAAATTTAGCCCTTTACCTCGCGACCATTTGGCAATCTGAACCATCATATCACCACCACCACTCCCAAGATCGGCTACCGACAAATGATCCCCGGTTGTATGAAGGTCAGATTGCTTCATTAGCTTTTGAAAACCTTTGATCGTCACTTGATTGCCGCCCAGCCAGTGGTTAATGAACTTTAGTTCTTTTAAAGTTTGGAAAATGACTCCATCCGAAAAGTCCAGATCGTCCATAATTTCCAATTGCTCAGACCTTTGATCAAACATTGACACAGCTTTCCAATCAGTTTCCTACAACTTTTAATACCATACTTTCCAACGTTAGTCCGGGCCCGAAAGCCAGACCCAGTACGTGATTACCCCGGTCTTCAGAGGTCAAATCATCAAAAAGTAATTTCAACACATAAAGTATGGTAGGGCTTGACATATTCCCGAATTCTTTCAAAATTTCATAGGCATAATAGTTATCTTTCTTCTCAATAGCCAGTTCCTTCTCTATAACCTGCAATATTTTTTTTCCACCCGGATGTATAGCGTATTTGTCGAAATTTTCAACAGGTACCCGGAGGTTTTCTTTCAATTGGGTGATTAAAGCCCTGATTCCGGTCTTTATCACTTCAGGCACATAGGCTGAAAGCGTCATTTCAAACCCAAAATCCCCGATGCTCCAGGCCATATCAGTGGCACCCTGCGGCATGATGTCACTACGAAATGACTGAACCGCCAGCGCCACGTCTGCCTCAGGGTCATTTTCCATGATGATAGCTGCTGAACCGTCGCCAAATAAGGCATTGGCCAACAGGTTATCCTCACTTGGCATTTTCTGAAAATGAAGACTACAAAGCTCAACACATACAATCAACACTTTCGCTTTTGGGTCGGCCCTGCATATAGTATGTCCCAGCTTGATTGCGTTAAAGGCAGCGTAGCAACCCATGAAGTTAATACAAAAGCGTTGTATGGAAGGGTCGAGACCCAAGGTATTGATCAGATCAATATCAAGACCTGGGGCATACATGCCTGTACAGCTAACGGTAATCAGATAAGTAACTTCCCGGGGTGTAACAGAGGTTGGTCCGGCTAAACATGCCCGGGAGGCTGCAACGGCCAGAGGCAGTGCCTCCTTTCGATAAAGTTCCATTCTGAACTTTGTGGCTGGAAAGGGTTCGAGGTTTTCATTATTGGGATAAAATTCATAGGAGCCCGGAGGGTTTCCGTAATCCGGGATCACCGCATAACGGTATTGAATGCCAGTCGCCCTGTACAGTGCTAATAAACGCTGTTTTTCCCTGGTATCGAATTGATGAGCGGTACTCATAAATTCTGCAATTTTTGCCTGTTCGATTCTATATGGCGGATTTGCGGTTCCTATCGCAGAAATACATACCTCCATTTATACTTTCCCGTCCTTCCCTGATATTTGTAAAATCTGAAATCTGATGGTTATTGTTATTTTTTCCGTTTTAACAGTTATTAATTATAAGCAAATTTTTAATAAATTGTTCCTAATCAATTTTATTTAAATGATTAAAAAATCAACTTTTCTACATTTGCGCATCCCCTTTTCATTTTTCCTTATGCCTGTGTTTTTGTTTGCGCTGGCACTTTCACCTAATCCGGACCCCACCAGGATTTTAATTGTTTTTCTGGTCATGCATTTGTTTTTGTATCCGGCAAGTAATGCGTATAACAGTTATTTCGATAAGGATGAAACAAGTATTGGAGGCATAAAAAACCCTCCTCCTGTCACCAGGCAATTGTATTGGACATCGCTTTTGTTTGACTTACTGGCATTGCTGCTCGGGGCCATCATTAATTTTCATTTTGTCGTCATGCTGCTTGTTTACGGACTGGTTTCCAAGGCCTACAGTCATCCCTCGGTGCGAATAAAAAAATACCCTATTTTAAGTTGGTTTATCGCCGGTTACTTTCAGGGAAGCTTTTCCTTTTTAACAGCTTATGCGGGGCTTAATGATTTTCATTTTGACAACCTTCTTAGCACCAAAACAATCATGGCCAGCTTGCTTTCATCTGCTATATTATGGGGCTCCTATCCTATGACACAAATTTACCAGCACGAGGAAGACGCCAAAAGGGGTGATTTTACCCTGAGCAGATTATTAGGAATCAACGGCACCTTTGTATTTACAGGAATCATATTTTCACTCGCCACTTTGGCTTTTTTGTATTATTTTAAGGTTTACTTCACGATTCGATTCGGCTACGATTTTATGCTGTTCCTAATGCCTGTAATCATCTATTTCACTTATTGGTATGCAAAGGTTTTGGTAAGTAAGACCAGAGCCGACTATCAACACACCATGTGGTTAAACACCATATCGGCCGTGTGTATGAATGCATTTTTTATCTATTTTTTCATCAAATCTTCGGGTATCTTCAGTGCCTTGCAAGAGGGTTATTAAGTCTGTTAAAATGGTTTTCCGTGTGTGTTTTTTATGATAGCCAGGGCAAGGGGCCTGAAGTTTTTCATGATAAAGACTGCAAGTTCGGAAGCAAGTCCGCTTCCAAATAATAATTGGGATTTTCTGCCTACCAATAGCCGGGTGGCAAACAGTTGACTCCATCTTTTCTGGTAAAACTGTTCGAGGTTCCTCCGTGATATTTCCCCATTAAAATGGCGCAGCACCAAATCTGACAAGACCTTCGCTGAATGAATGGCCATCGCCATGCCGTTGCCACACAGAGGTGTTATCAGCCCCGCAGCATCACCGGTCATCAGGATATGATTTTCCACAGCATTTTTCCGGGCAAAGGAAATCTCGTTGATCACCAGGGGTTTTTCAAACAAAAAATCAGCTTCGTTGAAAATGGTCGCCAGAAATGGATTCTTACATAAGACCTCTTTTTCTAAAGTATTGATGTGCTTGTGCTTTTTCAGTTGATTACGATGACTCAGGTAACATAAGTTTACCTTGTTTCCCTCCACACGGCTTACACCACAATATCCTCCATCAAAATTATGCAAAGCAATCAGATCATCCGGGATATCATAGGCTATATGATACTTTACAGCCAGATAGGGTGACCTTTCTGAAACAAAAGACCTGTTCAGCATTTTATCTAACTTCGATCTTTTTCCATAAGCCCCCACCACTATCCTGGATTTCAAAACTTCCGATCCTTTTGCCAGCCTTACCTGAAAATGATCACCTTCGTAAGAAACATAGTCGACCGTAGTGTTAAGACGGAAAATTGCCCCGGCTTTTTTACCCATTTCGTATAGGTGATGATCCAGGCTATAACGGCTTATGCCAAATCCACCGAGATCAAGAGGTATTTCCACCCTCCTGCCGGTTACCGAGGATAAGGCCAAACGCTGTATTTGAGGAGGGTCAAATGAAGACGGATAGGCATCTATAGCCCTCAGAAACGGAACCACCTCATTGGAAACATATTCACCACAGACCCGATGAAACGGATATTGGCGCTTTTCAATTAGCAAAACATCCAATCCGGCCCTGGCCATGCAGATAGCATTTACAAGACCCGCCAAGCCGCCTCCAATGATTATAACATCCTTCATGCAGTATTTTGAAATAACTCAAAAAGTGGTAGGAAGAAATATTCCATTAATATAACTTACAAACCGCTGATATAATTGAGTAACCCTAAGTAAATGAATTTAGCTAAATTTCTTACTACCATTTAGTACATTTTGTGAAAACTATCGATAATTGAGCAATGCATAACCCTTACAAAAACAATCAAATCACCCGTTCAGTGGGCCTTTTGCTACTTTTTATATTGGTAATTGGATTTAATCCCGATGCCAGTTCTCAGACAAAAAGTAAAAAGAAAAAAAACAGGAAAGGCCAGACTGAAGCGGCGACTGGTAAAGTATCCAAAAAGAAAAACGGTATTAAACCCTATAAAGAAGTAATCACCGCGGAGGCCATAACCGATGACGGGCTCTTCAAAGTACACAAAGTAGAGGACAAGTACTATTTTGAAATTGCCGATAGCCTGCTGCAGCGTGAGATCCTGGTTGTAAGCAGGATCTCAGGAACAATCGCCGATTTCAATTTTGGCGGCGCCGGCATGAAGGCCAGGGGTCAGCAGGTATTCAGGTGGCAAAAACATGAAAAGAAATTATTGTTGAGATCTGTTTCCTTCAATAGTGTGGCGAGTGAAGACAAGCCCATATACGAGTCCGTAAGAAACAATAATTTTGAACCGATTATCATGGCCTTTGATATCAAGGCATTAAGTGAGGACTCTGCGGCTTATGTCATAGAGACAAATGAACTTTTCAACACCGATATACCGATTTTGAGTCCGCTAAGCTCAAATCAGCGTCAACGATTCGGCGTGAGAAGCCTGGACAAAAAAAGGAGTCTGATAAACAGCATGAAAAGTTTTCCCCTGAATGTGGAGGTCAGGCATGTGCTCACATTCAGTGCTACCAAAATGCCTTCCAATACTAATACCAACTCCCTGTCCATGGAGATGAACCAATCCTTTATTCTACTACCCAAAGAGCCTATGATGCCCAGAATGTACGATGAAAGGGTAGGATACTTTTCTGTCGCACAGATAGATTACGGCCTGGATGAGCAGAAAGCTACGACCAGAAGGTACATTACCCGGTGGAGATTAGAGCCTAAGGATATGGAAGCGTTTAAAAGAGGTGAGCTGACAGCACCTAAAAAGCCAATCGTTTACTACATAGATCCGGCCACGCCTGCAAAATGGAGAAAATATCTGAAGCAGGGCGTCGAGGATTGGAATGTAGCTTTTGAAAAAGCCGGTTTCAAGAATGCTATCATAGCTAAAGATCCACCTTCACCGGAAGAAGATCCTGACTGGAACCCTGAAGATGTCAGGTATTCGGTAATCAGGTATACGGCCAACCCTATTCAGAACGCTCAGGGCCCCCATGTACATGATCCAAGGTCAGGAGAAATAATCGAATCTGATATTATATGGTATCACAATGTCATGAACCTGTTGAGAAACTGGTTTTTCATTCAAACAGCGGCTGTTAATCCGGAGGCCAGAAGTGTAAAATTTAAAGACGAGGTCATGGGAAGACTCATACGCTTTGTGTCTGCTCACGAAGTGGGACATACCCTGGGCCTTCCACACAATATGGGCTCCAGTTATGCCTATCCCGTTGATTCACTAAGGTCTGCCACATTTACAAAAAAAATGGGTACGGCCCCGTCAATCATGGATTATGCCAGGTTTAACTACGTCGCCCAGCCGGAAGATGAGGGTGTTTCACTGATGCCCGACATTGGCATCTATGATAAGTATGTGATAGAATGGGGATATAAACCTATTCCTTCTGCAAAAAGCTGTGAGGATGAAAAAGCCATACTTAACAAATGGATCACTGACAAAAAAGATGATCCGCTTTATTTTTATGGAAGGCAAACTATCAATCCCATTGATCCCAGATCCCAAACCGAAGATTTGGGCAACGATGCCGTGAAAGCCAGCAGCTATGGTGTTGCAAACCTCCAAAGAATTGTACCTAATTTACTCGAGTGGACCGCAGAAGAGGGCAAAAACTATGAAGATCTGGATGAACTCTATAACCAGGTACTGGCACAATGGAACCGGTACAATGGTCATGTCAGGGCTAACATCGGCGGTGTTTATGAAAACCATAAGACCTACGATCAATCCGGTGAAGTTTACACTGTGGTTGAAAAAAGTAAGCAACAAAAAGCTATGGCCTACTTACAAAAGGAAACATTTGCTACTCCGCAATGGTTGCTGGATGAAAATGTGCTGAGAAAAATACAAGCGGCCGGTGCCATTGACCGGATCAGAAGTTTACAGGTTGCCACACTTAACAACTTACTGGACCCCGGAAGAATCGCCAGGCTAATTGAGGCTGAAACCATGCTGGGCAACGAAACCTATACCCCGTTGGAAATGCTCGGTGATTTGAGAAAGGGTATCTGGTCGGAATTGCAGTCTGGTAAAAAAATCGATACCTATCGCCGAAATCTCCAGCGTGCCTATATCGAAAGATTCGAACACCTGATGACCCGGGAGCAAAATTCTGTTTCACCTTCATTTCGCGCTTTTGTGGGCTTTACAAGGGTTGATGTGAGTCAATCAGATATCAGACCCTTGGTCCGGGCAGAATTAAGTGCACTGAAAAGTCAAATAAAATCGACTATTTCCAAAACTTCTGATAGAATGTCACGTTATCACTTAGTAGACGCTTTGGAGCGTATCGATAATATATTGAATCCAAAGTGATAGTTTTATGTTTTGGTTGATTGAAAGCCCTGGTCTCCCCGGGGCTTCATTCTTTTTACCAGTCGGGCAATAAAAATTAAAATAAAAATGACAATGAAAGTGAAAATATCCGGTGAACGCCACCGCTAACTTTTTTAATTTTAATTGTCATTTTTATTTTAATTTAACTTAGTCGTATTGAAAAGCAGTAATTTTCTTCTATTCATAATCCCCACCTTAATTTGGGGAAGCACTTGGTTTATCATTAAATTTCAGCTTGGTGTTACAGACCCATTGCTGTCTGTAAGCTACCGGTTTGGTATAGCCGGCTTGTTATTGCTGGTCTATTGTGTTGTTTTTAAACTGGATTTGAAATTCTCGAAAAGAAGCCACCTGCTAATGGCCCTGCAGGGATTTTTTCTTTTTGGATTTAACTATTTATTTGTTTACCTGTCAGAAAAGTATCTTACAAGCGGGCTGGTCGCTGCCGCTTTTTCCATTTTGATTTTTCTGAACATCTTCTTTGCAGCCATTATTCTTAAAAATAAAGTCAGGAACAGGGTTGTGTTCGGCGCAATCCTGGGGGTAGGGGGTATTGTTCTTATTTTCAAAGAGGAATTTATCACCCTCGACCTTTCCAATGACAATTTTGTCGGCCTGCTTTACTGTTTGGTGGGTATAACATTGGCTTCTCTGGGAAATATTACATCGGCTTACAATCAAAGACAAAAATTACCTATCATTCAAACCAACATGTTTGGAATGATTTACGGCTCACTGGCCCTGCTGGCTGTTGCCATATTGTCCGGAAGCAGTTTTATCTTCGACAGCTCATGGACTTATCTGCTTTCCCTGATGTATCTGGCGATCATGGGGTCCATGGTTGCTTTCGGTGCCTATTTGAAATTGATAGGAAATATAGGTCCTGACAAGGCAGCCTACGTGATCCTGCTCACCCCCATCATAGCCCTGTTTATTTCCAACTATTTTGAGGGATTTCAATGGACTCCTTATTCTGTTTCCGGCACCATTTTGATTGTATTGGGAAACCTGATTTCGTTAAAGAAAACAAAGCCCCGGGCTTCCTGATACCCCGGTGGTTTACGTTGACTTTATCAAAGTGATAAAACCCCCGATCGACGTTTTGCCAGGTTTTAATTTTACATTTTTAGCATTGGTCGAAATATTTCGAAAAAAAGACACTTTTGTGGAACACTTCGGGTAATTAAACGTTATCTAGTAAACCTTTTGTATAATATTGTATCTAATCACAGTCAAACCTAACGTAGCAGGAAATAGCAGTAGAAAGGCCTCAGGAACATGGATAAATATATCACCAATACCATCAATGTACTCATCATAGGAAACAATCCCGTAGAACTATCCCGCATCAAGAACCAACTCAAGAATCTGAAGGGGAGAAAATTTATCGCAGATTTTTGTTTTTCAACCCGGGACAGTCTCATGAGGATTTTGAAGTTTAAACCCGGTTGTATTTTGGTTGATGATACCATAGATAAAAAGAGCCTGGCAGATTTTTCCAATAAAATCAACAGCAACAACAAAACCAGGCATATTCCTATTACTTTGTTAAAAAGTTCTTATAAAAATCAGATTAATATACCCGGGTTGAGTGATTTCCTGCTCAAAGACGGGTTATCCGGTGAAAGCCTGTCTAAAGCCATCGTCAATGTAATCAGGTCGAGGAAAACTCAGCGGTATTTATATATTAAATATAAAAAGAATAAAAGGCGATTATCTAGCCTCTTTCAATCTGCCCATCAATAACCCGGGTTATTGATTTCAGATTACCTTTTCCAATCTAAAGCTTTTCTTTATTTTCAATCCTTCCCGTAAAACGACGAGATTGATCTTCCGGCCTGCTTTAGATCGGAAAAACGCATTGATGTCATTCAGTTTAACATTTGAAGAGCTATGACCATTGATGTTAAGAATAATGTCCCCTGGCATTAATCCCGCCTTTTCAGCGGGTGAATCGGCTGTAAGCTCGTTTATGATAAACGTATCCAGGTCAGTACCTATGGCTTTTACTTCGATACCGCTCATGTTGTATTCAAATCCTTTTTTAAAACCTTTTCCTTTTTTCAGATAAACCCGCTCATTAAAATAGTCGACTGTAACCACAAATTTGGAAAGCAACCCCCCGCCAATGGTTCCTTGCCTGTTGTTAGGCTTGTACAGGTTGACCAGCATTTCAGAAGCCGGAAAAGAACCTATCACCTGCTGAAATTGATACTCACTGATGTGTACCTTTTTAACCCGGCCGATATAACCTTCGATGTTACCACCCAAACCCCTGCCCAGCGTGGTAAAAATCCTTTTTTCAGGGATTTCTAAAGACGCATGCATGCCGGTCTGCAAAAGAATCGAATGACTTGCCCCCGTATCCATCATTAGCTTCGCAGTCAAGCTCTTTCCATTCAACATCATCACATCACCTGATAAAAAGGGTTTCGAGTCCTCGATACTGATAGGTAGGATCTTAAGGTTTCTTTTGGGCTTATATTGCTCCGGATCATAAAGTGTAATGGTGGTCTTATCGTAGTTTATTTTTACTACGAATCTGCTAAATAATTCGTATCCTAAAATACCATGAACCTCCACCCCCAGATAGTTTTTTAGTTGCAGATAATCTTCAGCCAATACCAGCATACCCTGACCTTTGCTGGTAGCTCCGGGTAACTGCAACGTTACGTTGTTGGCAACATAGGCGTCAATTACTTTTGACCCGTCTGTCCCCACCAGCGGAATTTTCCGATCATAGTTAATAGACAAAAAATCGCTCAGTGACCGCTCCGTTAAAATCGACGTTCTTACGCCGGTATCAAGAATAAACTTCACCGGCAGCACGTCATTGAGGAGCATGGAAACAATGATGAGATTGTTGTAATTTTCAAATTTAAACTCTGTTTTCTTTTTACCATTGTCAATATTAAACCCAAACACCTGACGCGTAGTTGTTTGTGAAAAACACAGGGAACCAGGGCCAATGAATAAAAAGATAATAAAAAGTAGGCGCTTTAATATCTTTCTCATACTAGGCAGTTAACAGACTAAAAGATAACAATAATATATGCAAATACACAACCAGGGGTCAATTAAAATATCCCTTGTTGTTCCCGGATTATTCCACTTTAAGAGGCTTGACCGGATTGGTACACGCGGCTTTGGTAGCATGGAAACTTATGGTGAGGATCGTGATAATGATGGTAACAATTGCGGTTAAAACGAAAGTTGCCGGCTTTACACTTACGCTATAAGCAAAGTTTTGTAACCAGTTGATAACAAAATAATAGGCAAAAGGCCAGGCCAGCACAATGGAAATGCCTATAAGTACCAAATAATCTTTGGCCACCAAAAAAATGATATCCGAAAAGGTCGCTCCGTTAACCTTTCTGATACTAATCTCCCGTTTCCGCTGAGAGGCTGTAAAGGACGCCAACCCAAATAACCCTAAACAGGCGATAAGAATGGTAATACCCGAAAATACTGCAAATATTTTCCCTTTTCTCTCATCCTCAATGTAGTATTTTCTTAAATCATCGTCGACAAAACTATAATCAAAGGGTGCTTCGGTGATATGTTTATCCCATACTTCGTGCATAAAGTTAAGTGTACTCTTAATTTCCTTATCTTTGATTTTTATCAACATAAATTGATTGTGTGCTTTATAGGTCAAAACCATGGGCTCAATTTTTTCATGAAGTGAGCGCATGTGGAAATCCCTGATTACTCCAATGACCTTTGCATTTTTAATTTTATAATCTTCGTTTACCACTATGTCGACCCTCATACCTACAGGCTTTTGCCAACCCATTTTATTAACCAATGTCTGGTTTACGATCACCGCATCTAACGAATCGGCAGGCGATTGCCTTGAAAAATTCCTGCCTTCCAGTAACTGAATTCCGAGGCTCGGCAGATATTGCTCATCGACGTTAAAATTAAGCAATAACCGCTCCTGCATTCTACCATGATTCGACTCAACGTAAAATGCTGATTGAATAAAGTCCCCTGTCCCGGGTGTGCATTCACCGGACGCAACAAATTCAATGTTTTCATGAGACGCCCAAAAGGTGGACAGTTGGTTGCACTTTGACTTCAGCGATTCACTATGTAAAGGGATCCTGACCAGATTCCGTTCATCAAAACCCAAATCCTTGTCACTCAGATAGTTTAACTGATCATACACCACCCAAGTGCATATCAACATGATACTGGAGAGCCCAAACTGGGTGATAACCAGCATTTTTCTTAGAGACAGGTTGCCCAGGTTTCCATAGAGTTTTCCTTTCAATACCTCGATCGCGTTAAGTCTTGATAAATAAAAAGCCGGGTAACTTCCGGCCATTAACCCGACCAGCAAAATAATTCCCAGCAGTGCCATCATGATACCTGGTGAAGTAAGTACTGATAAATCGATCGCTTTACCCGAGATAGCAGCAAATGGTCCGACGAGATATTTAATGCTAATTAAGCTTACTATCATGGATAATGTGGTAAATATAACCGACTCGACAATGAATTGCTTCATCAATTGAGTTTTGTAAGAACCCACCAGTTTTCTCAGCCCAACTTCCTTGGCCCTCTTTACAGATCCCGCAGTTGCCAGGTTCATGTAATTGATGCTGGCAATGATGATCATAAACAGGGCAATGGCTGAAAAAATGTAGATGTAAGATATTTCACCACCAGGCCTTACTTCGGCCTGCAGTTTGGAATACAAGTGAATATCAGTGAGTGGCTGAAGAAAAAATGACGCCGAAGCGTTAAATTGATAAAATATTTCTTTCATATATCGGTTGTAAACCTCCTTAAGCCTGGGCAAAAATTGGTCCGGTGGATAATTTTTTGGCAGAAGAACATATGTGTATTCGCTGAAATTCACCCAATTCGTAGTTCTTTCCCTCGGTATATTCCGGTAAGAAATAAAGGCGGCCGGAACAAAATGCGAGTTAGGGCGGATATCTTCCAGCACTCCTGTTACCTTTAATGGTTGTCGGTTGCCACCGAAATAGATTTTCTTCCCAAGCGCTTCAACCGTACCAAAGTATTTCTCAGCCAGGGTTTTGGAAATGACTATAGCATGCTCCTCATTCAGGCATGTATATGGATCCCCATGAAGCAGGTTAAAATCAAACATTTTAAAAATGCCGGGATCGGCATAGTAAAAATCATTTTCAAAAAACTGGTTATCATCTACTGCCACCATTTCCCTTTTCAAATCCACGACGCGCGTGAACTCGATCACCTCGTTAAATTCCCGTTTTAATACAGGCCCCAGCGGTGCGGGTGTGGTGGCGATGCTGAAATAATCATCCTTAATCACCGCATCTGCGGCTATCCGGTAGATTTGCCGGGCCTGATGATGATACCGGTCGTAGCTAAACTCGTAATTGATATAAAGTAAAAGCAATACGCTGAATGTCAGACCTAATGACAGCCCGAAAATATTGATAAAGCTATACATCTTATATCTTTCAATATTTCTGAGAACAATAAGGATATAATTTTTAAGCATACTGCCAACTTTGACTTTTTTCCGTCAATTAATATACCATTAAGTATAACTTGCTGTAAAAGAGATATTTATGTTGTATTATTGTTAATAATAAGCAAAATATGTTCGTATATATGACATTTATTGATCAATATTGAACACTTTTTATATATAAATCAGCCCATTCAACGCCAGTTTATGACATTCTTCTGTTTTCTTCCGGCCATTTCCGGAGGCAAGGAATCGATGATCTCCTTAAATAAGGCTTCGACAATTTTTCGCTTCAGAAAACTGCGATGCATGATGAGACTCACCTCCCTGACCGGTGCCGGTGCCACGAAGGGTCTCAGTTTTTTTTTGTTGTTGACAGATAAATCATAAACGGCCAATTCCGGCAGCAAAGTAAGCCCCCGTCTTTGATCAACGATTTTCCTGAGCGCCTCCAGGGAGCCGCTTTCGTACCTGAAATGTTCATTTTTTGGTTTTTCCTGATAGGCCCCGCATAAGTTGAGCGCCTGCTCCCTGAAACAGTGCCCCTCGTTTAATAACCATAAATCATTGACATCAATATCATGAGTCGTTAAAACCTCCTGCCCGGATAAAGGATGCAAACTTGATACATACGCATAAAATTCCTCATAAAACAGGGGTTTCTCCAAGATACCCTGTTCTTTAAGCGGAGTCACCACAAGGCCTATGTCCAGCAGGTCATTTTTTAACCGCTTAATAATTTGTGAGGTCAAAAATTCCTCTACAAGGACATTCACCTTGGGATATTTTTCAACGAAAGTGTTGATAAAAAGGGGTAAAAGATAAGGTGATAATGTAGGGATCACCCCAAGCCTGATTTCGCCAACCAGCTCGTGTTTTTCATCGTCAATGATCTCTTGTATTTTTTTTGACTCATTTAAAACCACCCTTGCTTGTTTGATGATTGTCTGGCCTATTTCGGTGGGTATCACCGGGTGTTTACTACGATCGAAAATTATTACACCCAACGAGTCTTCCAGTTTCTGAATTTGCATACTGAGGGTAGGCTGAGTAATGAAACATTTTTCAGCAGCCTTGGCAAAATGCCGGTAGGTATCGACAGCAACAATATACTCTAACTGTATTAAGGTCATAGCTATAATTTTATCAAAAAAACCTGGTAAATTATCCCAAAGCTAACTTTCAGGGAACAACCAACAAATATTTTACGTTAATTAAGTAACCAGTAGTTGTAAACGACAATTCAAAGGTGAAAGATCGTTAGTGTTAGCAAATTTATTCGTAAATTTCCGGTTGTAATTATGATTAAAAAATCTACCATAGTAAACCTTTTAAACTACCTGATAGAGCAGCACCGGGATCTAACCTGGAAGCTTGACTGCTGCTACAGCGACGGTAAAGATTTAATCATCTACAAAATCCTGATCAACTCTCTGCAAAACAACCAGATTAAAGGCAATATACAATTTAATTCCAGCAATGGTGAGGTCCTAACCTTCAATTACCTGGGGTTTAAATTAAAAGACAAAACAGGAATTGTTGACTTGTTGCTTGACCTTTGCAACTACGAAAGAACTTCGCTGGTCTAGCCCTTATCCTCCATATTAAAAACAAAATAACTTATTCACCTTTAATTATTTAGATTTATTCTAAATACTTTCTATTTTTATAATTCAAAATCAACAAATAGACCATGTTTAAAAATCAATTAACTATTTTTTTGATAGCCATCACCATTGTTATGATATATTCCTGTGATATTAAAAAGGCAGGTACCCAAAACGAAAACACGGATGAACAAGTAGTAAACGTCTACACCCACCGGCACTACGAGGTAGACAAGCAACTTTTTGCTGATTTTACTACTGAAACGGGCATAAAGGTGAATGTTGTAAACGCCAGTGCGGATGAACTGATACAGAAAATGGAGATGGAAGGTGAAAAATCCCCGGCGGATGTGTTAATTACGGTTGATGCAGGCAGGTTGCACAGAGCCAAAGAAAAGGGCCTCATTAAAAGTATTAAATCCGGCCTACTGGAAAATAATATACCTGGCAAATTCCGGGATCCGGAAGGTTACTGGTTCGGTCTTACCTACCGGGCCAGGGTTATTGTATACGCACCTGACCGCGTTGACCCCACTGCCCTTACTACCTATGAATCTCTGGCGGACGAAAAATGGAATGGAAAGTTATTGATCCGTTCCTCAGGCAATATTTATAATCAGTCATTACTGGCTTCGCTCATTGCCGCAAACGGGAGGGATGAGGCCAAAAAATGGGCTGAAGCTGTTGTTAATAACCTGGCCAGGGAACCTAAAGGCAGCGATCGGGACCAGGTAAAGGCTATCGCTTCTGGCATTGGAGATGTTGCTGTGGTCAATTCTTACTACATAGGAAAACTGCTGGATTCAAAAGTGGAAGAAGAGGTAAATGCTGGCGAAGCCGTACAGGTGTTCTTCCCGAATCAGGACGGCCGTGGCACACACATTAATGTGAGTGGTGCTGCTGTTGCCAATCACGCTCCCAACGAGGCAAACGCCATAAAGTTTATAGAATATTTATCAGATGAAAAAGCTCAATCAGTTTTTGCAGGCGCTAACTTTGAATATCCGGTTAAGCCCGGAATTAAATTTGCATCGCTTTTAGACTCCTGGGGAACATTTAAGTCTGATTCCGTTAACCTTTCTGTTTTGGGTGAAAATAACAGGGATGCGGTTATAATTTTTGATGAAGTCGGCTGGAAATAGAATCCGGCGATTTTTGACAAATGATTCAAATAGATTTTGGCATTAAACAAATATCGGGCCTCACGAAAAGTTACTTTTAATTCGTGGACAGTTTACCTGATAGTTATTGTCCTTGTTATTGCCATTCCGCTGCTTTCTATATTCTTTGGCCTTTTTAAAGGGCCCGGACAAGCCTGGGGTCATATCCAAAAAAACCTGTTGCCTGATTATGTGGCTAACTCACTGGTTCTGGTTCTTGGAACAGGACTGTTGACCACATTACTGGGGGTGTCAACAGCTTGGTTGGTAAGTACCTGCGATTTTACAGGAAGAAAGTTTTTTGAGTGGGCATTGATATTACCTCTCGCTATTCCTTCCTACATTATTGCCTATACCTATGCCGGTATATTCGATTATGCCGGCCCCGTACAGATTATCTTTCGCCAATGGTTTCCTGATGAGGTATTTGCTTTTGATATTATGAACATCTACGGAGTCATTATTTTATTATCGTTCGTTTTATACCCTTATGTTTTTGCCACGGTAAGAGCCTCATTCATCAATCAATCCAGGTCGATGATCGAATCCGGCCGTATACTGGGCAGTACTCCATGGCAGGTATTTTACAAATTGGCCCTGCCACTTGCACGTCCGGCCATATTCGCCGGGGTAAGCCTGGTCGTCATGGAGGTACTCAATGACTACGGCGCCGTTAAATACTTTGGCGTACCTACCTTTACTACCGGTATTTTCAGGGCCTGGTTTTCTCTTGAAGACATACAGTCGGCTATTTTTTTATCAGCTTTGTTAATGGGTTTCGTCTTGTTTCTCCTGGGGCTGGAACAAATACAACGGGGACAAAGAAAGTATGAACAAATCTCCAACAGCTTTAGGGCCCTCGCCCGATTTCAATTGAAGGGGATAAAGCGTATTGCTACATTTATTATTTGTTTGATTCCCCTTTTGTTTGGATTTATCATACCTGTATTACAGTTAGGCTTTTGGGCAAATAAAACTTTTGAAGAAGTTTTGGGTCAGGAATTCTGGCAAATGATTGTCAACAGCTTCTCTGTTGCGGCGGTTGCAGCGTTTCTATGTGTTTTGGTGGCCCTGATCCTTGTTTACGCTGTCAAACTGACTCGCAGTTATTTTTCCGATGCCGCGGCCAGGGTAGCTAACATGGGTTATGCTATTCCGGGTGCTGTCATCGCGGTCGGGGTTATGATTCCAATTCTGGCCCTGGACAGGTATTTGACCAATTTTCTTGAAAGAGTTACCGGCAACTCTACAGGACTGATCATATCAGGTACATTGTTTATATTGATTTTTGCTTATCTTGTACGTTTTTTGGTGGTTGCATTCAATCCGGCCGAAGAAGGATTCAAAAAAATTGGGTGGCAGCTTACTGAAGCAGGCAGAACGCTGGGCTTCAGTCCTTTCAGGTGCCTGGTAAAAATCAATGTCCCCTTAATGAAAGGTGCGCTTGTCAGTGGTGCTTTGTTGGTTTTCGTTGATGTATTGAAGGAGCTACCGCTAACCCTGATACTGAGACCATTCAACTTCCATACCCTGGCTACCAGGGCCTTTGAGCTGGCCAGCGATGAAATGGTGGCCGAATCGGCCAATGCAGCCCTCATTATTGTGCTTACCGGTATCATCCCCATTATTATCTTAAGTAAATTAATCTCCGGAAATTCATTTTATGAAAGCATTGCAGATTGAGCATTTATCCAAAACATATTTTAAAAGGGATGGGCCGGTAGTTTCGGATATCTCTTTGCAGGTGGAAGCCGGTAAAACCCTGGCCCTCCTGGGCGAAAGTGGCAGCGGTAAAACCACGCTGCTAAGATTAATCGCCGGATTGGAACATCCTGACAAGGGTGCAATCCTGATAGGAAATCAGGTGGTATCAGACACCCGGACATTTGTCAAACCCGAAAACAGAAAGGTGGGTTTGGTTTTTCAAAACCTGGCGCTGTTCCCTCATCTGAGTATTTTTGACAATGTGTCTTTTGGGCTGAGGGGCATAAGCAGGCAGGAAAAAGCTGCAAAAGTCGAGGAGGTTTTAACCCTGGTAAATCTATGTGGCATAGAAAATCGTTTTCCACATCAACTTTCAGGAGGGCAACAACAACGAGTGGCACTGGCTCGTGCATTGGCTCCGAAGCCTGAAGTTATCCTTCTCGATGAGCCTTTTAGTAATCTTGACAGTGTGCTAAAAAACCAGGTTCGTGAAGAGATTAAAAAAATATTAAAGCAGGCATCAGCCACAACAATTTTTGTTACACACGATACCACTGATGCATTGCTGGCAGCCGACAAGATAGCTCTCATGCATCATGGCCGAATACTACAAACAGGCAATCCTGTCGAAATATATACTAATCCGTCTGATGAAAATGTCGCCAGGTTCTTTGGTAAAATCAACACTTTACATCTCCATAAAACCGAGTCCGGCTGGCACTCCGAAGCCGGTGAGCATCTAAATTTACCAGACAAGTGGACAGAAGACCAACTCAAAATCATTTTTCGCCCTGAAAATGTGAATCTTGTCAAGCAAAGTGAATGTGGTTTGGCCGCCCGGCTCGTTGCTTCTGATTATATGGGAGATCATTGCCTTTTGACCGTATCAGCCGGTACCCCGAAATTCCAACCTCATTTACTTTTTATCAAAGCGCCGGCCAACCATAATTATCGGGCCGGCAACCTGGTATTTTTTCAAATCGACTTTCATAAAGCAAAAATCATATTACCATCATCCGGGTAAATCTCAACCGCCCGTGAATGGTTGTGGCATTCACCTTGATAGGTTTAGTTCGATGTTGTGTTTATCGATAAATAAGACAGATTCGTCTCATGCCATTTCCATCTTCCGGGTCATATGCGTAAATTTATACCTGATCAAAAACACCTTTCATGATTCCCCAACCTGCCCCCAACATAGCTAGTTGGCTATTCGGAATTGTCCTGCTTTCCATTGGCCTGGAACGCTGTGATTCCGGCAGTTCCGATCAGAAATCTGTGGAAGCAAATGCCATGGGTAGTCAGTCCGATTCACTGGAAACATTGGCAGCTAAGCCAATGGGTGAAGTATACACCCATCCATATCTTATAAAAGCTGACGAAATCAGGAATAAGGAGGGTTTCACAAATGCCATACCTTATTACGAGGCGGCGGTTTCATTGTTTGAGAAAGACGGGAATTGGGAGGGCTTGATTTCTGCGAAGAACAGGGTTTCTTCTTATTACGCTGACAGGAGCTATTATGACATCTCTTATTATGACAGCCTGTTGATAAACTTAGAAAATACATGGGAATTGGGAAAAAAGTATCTGGAATCCACAAGCTTATCATTTTCGGAAATTCAATATTGGTTTGGAAAGTATTTTGAGGAAACAAATGAGCCTTACCAATCGATATCCTTTCATCAAAAAGCCTTGAACAACAGGGTTAAACAACTTGGCAACAATAATCTGTTAGTTGCTGAAAGTTTAAAAGCGCTTGGTGATGTTTATTTTTACCAGCTTTCGGATTATAACAATGCCGAAAACTTTTATGAAAGATCGGTAGACATTAAAAGCCAACTACTGGATAGTGCCAATGTAGATCTAATCCGTGGTTATTATTCCATGGCAAGAGTTAAAAGGTTAAATGATGATACTGAAAGTGCCATTAATTACGGATTAAAGGCATTAAAAATAGCGATGATGAATCCAATAGAAAACAAGCAACGGATTGGGTTATGTCATAATGTTTTAGCCAATATCTATAATGACAAAAATGACTACAAAAATGCGGAGTTACATTACCAAAAAGCCATTGAAATTTCAAAAGCCAAATTTGGCGAAAACAACCATGATTTGCCCATTTATTACAATGGATTAGGAACAATCTTTTTACAACAAAAAGAGCTTGGATTAGCCAAATCATATTTCACTCAGAGCCTTCATATAAATGAACTGTATTTCCCTGATGATTTGGATGAAATTGCTGATAACTTTACGAGTTTGGGATTGGTTTACACACAACTAAAACTGTATGACTCCGCATTGATATACTTCAATAAAAGTTTAGAAATAAAACTAAAACAGTTTGGCACAAAAAATGCCCGAACCGGGTTAATTTATGAATTTTTAGGTGATATGTATGCTGATAAGGGACATCTGGAGATGGCGCTGCAACACTATCAAAATGCCCTGATTAGCATAGTCGAAAATTTTAATGAAAATGATGTTTTCGTCAATCCGAAATTTTCTTCACAGGTACATGGGTTTAGATTCGTTCATGTAATAAGCAGCAAAGCCCTTTTGTTCAAGCGGTGTTATCATGAAAGCCATAATATCAAATATCTTGAAGCCTCTTTAAAAACTTATTTACTGGCTAATAAAATAATTGATCGAAAAAGAAACAATGATATTACTGAAGATTCCCGGTTGGTGTTGATTGAAAATCACTTTCAGGATCAAATGGAAAATGGAATCGATTGCGCATTTCTATTGTATCAACTAACCGGCAAGCCTGAATTTCAAAATACGGCATTCCAATTGATCGAAAAAACAAAATACATGTTGCTTTTTGAATCATTAATAAAAAATAAAAAAAATCAGCAATTTGGAGTTCCGGATTCTCTTTTAGCCCTGGAAAAAAACCTAAAAGTTGAAATGGCATTTTTCAAACAAAATTTAGACGAATTACTACAAGACGAAAATTTGAATCAACAACAAGTCGATAGGTTACAAAATAAGGTTTTCAGCACCGCAGTTAAGCAAGAAAAACTGTATAAAAAGCTTAAAGACGAATATCCAAGATACTACGATATCAAATTTGACAGTATAACATTGTCAATCAAAGATATTCAAAAAGCGCTGAAGAACAGAGGCGTTGAAATTATTGAGTTTTACTATGGGAAAAAAAATATCTATATCTTAAATATCTCGAATAAAATAATAAAATTTCAAAGATTAGAAAAATCCCAACTATTAGAAAACGCCATAACCACTTATTTAGAACAAATTTCAAGTTCACCCGATATAACCAGTTTAGAAAACTATAGACGCTTTTGCCAAAGTGCTTCGCAACTTTACGAATTATTAATGAAGCCAATATTGACCAAGGATTCATTGAATAAAAACCTGGTTATTATTCCACATGGCAGGCTTTCGGTTTTACCCTTTGAGTCCATTATTAAACCCGTTGCAGATTACAATAAAGTCGATTACAAAAATTTAAGTTACCTCATCAAAGACCATCAGTTCAGCTATGCCTATTCAGCTAATTTATTGTTTAAAACCAAGACTAAGCAACAAGCTATTTCCAAGCCAAAAATACTGGCCTTTAGCTACTCCAATGAATTCCACAAACCAAAAAATCGGGATGAAATAATTGGTTCATCTAAGGAAATAAATACTATCTCAAAGTTTGTAAAAGGCACCTTTTACAAAGGACAGTATGCCACTGAATCCACTTTTAAATCAACGGCTTCCCAATTTGACATTTTGCATTTGGCGGTACACGGAAGGGCTGACGATGAAAGTAAATTAAGTAACAGGCTATTATTCAAGAATGAACTTGACTCCACCAATGACGGGGTATTGCATTCCTATGAGGTATTAAACCTGAATATTGACGCTAAACTCGTAGTTCTGAGCGCCTGTGAAACAGGATTAGGACAACAGTTTAAAGGAGAGGGAATTTTTAGCATGGCAAGGAGTTTTGCCTATGCGGGATGTGAAGCAATTATTATGAGCTATTGGAAAGCAAAGGATAACGCAACTGCTGATATAATGGGAAGCTTTTACAAGTATTTGGTTGATGGAGCAACGGTTGATAAAGCGCTCAGGAAAGCTAAGATAACCTTTATTAATGAATCTGAGGAGCTTACCGCCCATCCTTCAGCCTGGGCAGCTTTTGTACCATTTGGAGATATGAGTACCCCAATTTTTCAGAACCAAAATGCAAGTGCCGAAGTATTGGGGTATTTCTTCCTGATTAGTGTGATCACCTTAATATTATGGTACATGGCAAAAAACAAAGCGTTTAAATAGCCCTTGTGCCTGTTGTAACAACTTTCGATGCTAATGTCGATGATGACGCTTCCTTTTTTTCCCAAAAAGAAAAGCGAACAACCGGTGTATTCAGGGTGAGCAAAGTAACCTGTCAACGGCTTTTTTGAGTGTTCTCTCAATATCCTTCTCGTCCGTTTCTTTGGTCAATTTGTTCAATTCTTTTGGATCCAGCTTTAAAAGTACCTTCGCAAAGATATTCAGGTTTTTGGTAATGGGATGTTCGTCGATTTCCTTTTCGTTTAAAACAACATCTGTTGCTAACTCTATTGTAGCCTTAGAGCCATTTTGGCCTGTAATCACCTTGGCATTTTCATCTATTTTGAATAATACCGGACTTCCAAATGTTAGGGTTCTTGAAACATTATTCTTTAAATAAACAATCTCCTTACATCTGCCAAACTTATCAAGTTCCTCGGCTATAATTATTCCATACTGTTTTTCCTTTGAATTCATCTTCGGGTCTTTTATAAATCCTTTGGCCATATTGGTAAATTTAGATTAATAGTTCTTTTCCGGTTATTTCATTAAATTCGAAATCCTTGAATTACCTTAATTAAAAAAACATCAAATGGTAACCCATCTTACACAACCCGCGGTCAAATATAAAAAAAACCGAACAATTAAGCCACCAAATACTTGATTTTCATCTTCACCCCAAACTTTCTATTTTTATCTTCAGAATGTAAAAGCTTTTCAGAATGGGTTACAGTTGCCGTGATATCAGGGTAGGATTATACTATATTTTTTGCTTGTTTGCCATTCCCGGTGTTTTTTTAGCATGCAGAGATCATGGCGATCAAATTTCAAATAAGGATAAAGTTTCAATCAAAGAAGACACTGTAGTGATGGATAATTTTGATGACTACAGCCATCCTTATCTGACCAAAGCGCTCTCCGTGCAGAAAGAACAAGGCCGCCGGGCAGCGGAGGAGTTTTTCATTGCGGCACTTTCATTGTATGAAAAGGAAAAAAACTGGATCGGTTATGCCAAAACAGCCATCAGGCTGGCAAAAAATTACAATAATCCCGTTGACCGAAAGAAAACAGCTCCGATACTTCGAAAAGCAATGGGCTACTGGGTGAAGCATAATGGGAATAATAACAGCATTGCCGCGGACTTACATGAGAAATTCGGGGACTACTTTTATTATTCAAATGAGGCGGATAGTGCCTTAACCCACTATTCAAAATGCCTGCTTACGAGGGAAAACATCTATGATAATAACCACCTGAAACTAGCCAATATAAACCATAGGCTCGGTAATTTGTATCGTTGGAGGTTGAATGAGTATTACAATGCCGATAAGTATTACACCAGAGAATTGGTCATCAGAGAAAACGCTAAAGATACGGTGGCAAAAAACTTTTCTTATTGTTATTACAATCTCGCTGTGACTAACAGAGTAAAAAATGATCATGAAAAGGCCCTTATTTATGCCAATAAAACCCTGGACTTTCTTAACAAATATGACAGTAGCAATCATGCCATACGAAAAAGGTGTTTTAACGTGCTTGCAAACATCTCCAATGAAATAAAAGATTTTGAAAATGCCATATACTATTACAATCAGGCAATTGGGTCAACTACAGGTCAAAAAGATCCTGGTTCAGTAAACAGTCTGGCTCTTTACTATAATAACCTAGGGACAGTATACCGACAATTAAACCGCCCCTCCACAGCCATCAAGTATTATGATAAAGCACTTCTCACCTATCAAAGCAATGCGAACCTGGCGGGACTTGCGGACACCTATAATAAGCTGGGCATCGCCTATATAGATTTAGGAAACCCTGATTCCGCATTTTATTTTATCCATAAATATGTGGATGAGACAAAGTCATATTATGGTAAAAAACATTTCAGAACAGCCAAATCCATGATAGTTCTGGCCAAGAGGCTCAGCAGTGAAACTTCTTTGTTGGATTCGGCGCTTACCACTGCCCACCTCGCCTTGATTTCGGGTTTGAACAATTTTAACCAAAAAGACCCTTTGGTTGTCCCTTCTTTAGCGGAAATGGAATATAATTTTTATCTTATCGATGCACTGAAATCCAAAGGGCAGATTTTAACTAAAATGGCTACTGAAAATGATTTGAATCCTAAATTGCTTAAGGGTGCCATGGATTCATTTTTATTGGCTGACAGCCTGATCACTATTGAAAGAGGAAATTTTGGCATAGAAAATTCCAAATTATATCTAGCCAATGACTACAAATCCATTTATGAGCACTCCCTGGAGTGTGCCTATGATTTATATTATATGACGCAAGAGGAGATTTATTATCAATATGCCTTCAATTTTATGGAGAAAAGCAAATCCCGGCTGTTATTGGAAAATCTGGAAAACATAGAAACTTTGAATCGAGCCGGGGTTTCGGAAGAAGTGAAAATTTTGGAAAGAAATCTGAAAACGGAAACTGCTAACCTCAATAGTGCTTTAAAAAATGAAAAAGAAAAACCTTATCCTGATTCACAAAAAATCAATTTGATTAATCAAAAACTCTTTGGTTTAAGTACAAAAAGGGATTCCTTAACCACTTTTTTATCCACTAATTTCCCACAATATTTTAACATTAAATACAAACATAAAAATTACTCTATTGCCACCGTTCAATCCTTGATCGATGATAAATCACTGGTTGAATATTTTTGGGGTGATTCAGCCATTTACATGTTATCCATCACCCGTCAATCGGTTCAATTTAAAAAAGTGTCAAGGGATTCGGTTTTTATGAATAAGTTCAATAATTATTTAAAATTAGTGTCAAATCCACAGGTCAACCTGGTTGATTCTACCATAAATCTTTCTTCCTGGTTATTTGATAAATTGTTATCCTCTGTCCTGAATAAGCCCATGGACAAACCGGGCAATTTGATTATTATCCCCGATGGTCCGCTAGCTTATCTACCTTTTGAAACCCTCATTACAAAAAACGATGGTCTGAAAAAACCAAATTTCAAAACCGCTGATTACCTGCTTTATGACTGGACGATCGGCTATGTCTATTCCACAGAGTTATTGTTAAACAAAAATGTAAAAGAAAAAAAGAGGGCTTTAAAGCTATTAGCATTTAGCTACTCTGACAATACAATGCGATCGACTATCATGAACGAGGGAGAAAGTTTGGTTCATATTCAGGGAAGTGCCAAAGAAATCGAAGCGATAAAGTCATTAATAAATGGCAGATTTCTCAAGGGGGAGGAGGCGACGGAAGCGCAATTTAAAAACCTGGCGCCTGGATTTGACATCTTACATCTTGCAATACACGGATCAGCTAGCAAAGGGGATAGTATCGATGCCAAATTATATTTCAGGGATCAATCTCATGAATCAGAGGATGGCATATTATACCCTCATGAATTATATAATTTAAATTTGGGTGCCGACATGGTGGTGTTAAGTGCGTGTGAAACAGGGTTGGGAAATTACAAAAAGGGCGAAGGTGTCTTCAGTATGGCCAGGGCCTTTGCCTATGCAGGCTGCCCCTCCATCGTAATGAGTCTTTGGAAAGTTAATGACCAGATTACCGCACGTATGATGAAGGATTTTTATAAGAACTTAAATGAAGGACTTGAAATCAATACCTCCCTGAGGTATTCCAAATTAAGTTATCTGGATAAAGCTGACGAACTTACGGCCCACCCTTTTTATTGGGCGGCTTTTGTGCCCATCAGGCAATCAAAAGTCATTGCGCCTCGTAACTATTTGTATTGGATAATAGGATTTTTGGTTGTTTTACTTGTTGGCTTAAGTATAAAAAAATTTTTGAGCGCTTCTTCAGCAGTGCATTGAAAGGATCAAAAGACACAATTATCCGAGTATTAATCCAAAAAAAGGTTAGCCAGTAACTGACTAACCTGCTCACTTGAAAGTTTTCTAGTTTAATCTTCATCCTTTGGCGGCGGCTCATCATCTCGGGGTTCATCATCTTCAGTTGATTGCACTTCAAGGTTAGATGAGTCAGATTTTGGATTGATATCTTCCAGAGAGTCTTCATTGCAAGCCGCAAATGAAAACATTACTATGACGAGGAGTAAGATTATTTTTCGCATGTTTTTAATTTTAGGTTGAAAAAATTTGGTGTAACTATTAAATAAAATTGTGTTTGATTATGTTAAGATAAACATTATGGTTATAAAAAAAAACAGGTTAGCCAATAACTGACTAACCTTCTTACTTGATAGCTTTCCAATCTAATTTTCATCCTTTGGCTGCGGCTCATCATCTCGGGGTTCATCATCTTCAGTATCATAACCCATAGTTGCTTCTTCCACCTCATCCTCAGGATCGACAAAGTTTTTATCTTGGTCTAACATAGTAAGTAGTGTTTATTTAAGGTTAACAATAAATCATTTGCTTATTTTTTTTAATATCTCTTTGGCCTGCTTGCTTTTAGAGTAATCGCTGTTTTTTACGATAGTAAAAACTTCTATGGATTTTTCAATATTCCCGGCCTGCAAATATCCAAGGCCCCGGTACCATTGAAGCTGATTCTCAAAATTTCCAGGATTTTCCAGGGCCTTTTCAAAAGCCTCTATGGCCTTATCAGGTTGCTCTTCGACCAGATACGAATTGCCCAGATACAAGTAAACGCCGGAATCCTTTTCAACCCCAGGTAATTCATTGAACATTTTTATAGCCAGTGAATAATTACCCTGATCATAAATCTGCATCGCCTGCTCAAAACTGGTTTGCACGGTTGATTTACCCCTGGTGGTGGCGCTCATCACATTATCGTATGTTTCAAAATATGCCTGGTAAATATCACCAGGAGCGGATCTGTGATTGAAAAGGAAAATACTGCTTACTGCCAATATGACCACACTTGCCGCTGCCATCAACCAATACCTTCTGTTCCGCATCGGCACCGCCTTTTCTTCCTCCTGATCATCATCGACATGTTCCTGCCAATTGACTTCGGGCAGCTTCTGTTCCAGGTCTTTCAATTGCTGCATCATCTTGTTTCTAGCAGCATATTGTATGCCACCAATCAAAATCCGGACCTGATCGAGTAGCTTTTTGAAGTCATCTTCACTGGCCAGCCTTTGTTCCACTATCTCCCTTTCCTCAATACCGAGATCATTCTCGATATACCGCTCCAATAACGCTATGTCTTTTTCCAATTCGTTCATGTTTCTTATACGGTATTCATTGTCCTTTCTTCAAAAATCTTTTTTAGCCTTTTCATGCATTTATACTTTTGGTTCTTGGCAGTATCCGTATTTTTATAACCCAGGCTTTTTGCAATATCAGTCATCGACTTTTTGTGATAGTAATACATTTCCAATAAACCCCGGCAAGGCTCACCCAAAAGGTGCATGCAGTGCTCCACTAGTTTCAGCGTGGTCTCCTGCTTCTCCACATCTTCTGTTGGCTGATCTTCATTCATTAAATCCATGGTTCCATCCATATTATGAGTAAATCTGGTGGCGAACTTTTTTTGTTCCAGCATCTTATTTTTTCCAATGGCAAATAAATAAGACTTTATACTACTGGTCATTGTTGTCAATCTTCCATTGATGATATTCTCATAAAATATCATGATCGCTAACTGATAGACCTCTTTTGCTTCCTCTATGTTACAACTATAGGTCCGGATTATCCAGGAAATAAATTCTTGACGATACTTTTCATATATGGTTCCCAACTCACGTTCATCTCCTGTTTTTATCCTCGCAATGACGTCGTTTTCACTCATCTAAGTATACTTAATGGATTGATGGAAAAAAGGTAACCTTATTTTCAAATGTAACTATTTTTAGAATGCTGAAAATTACAATTTCCGGAATCTTAGGGAGAATACCTCATTTCATTCACCGGGTAATTTTGTACAGTAACACTTTAATTAGCACAAATTAACGAAGAATGTTCAAGATATTTGTACATCTTCAATATTAAATTTTGAATAATCATTAAGTTACTGATTTTTTCAGAAAGCCAATAAGCCAGTTTCCCAAAATCTATGAATCGCTCACTGATGCCACCAACCTGGCTGGGAATGGCCCTTTGTCAGGTTATTGTACCGGTGGTATTAAGCGGAAGGGGCAATTCCACCTCATCAAACATCAATCTATCTGAAAACCGATTACTGAAAATACCACTGGCATTAAACTCAAAAAAGACTTTTTGCCAGCTTTTAAATTTCGGATACATTTGCCGTACCAGTTCAGGCCTGCCTATCAGGCAGTTATTGATTTTACCCCAATGTAGAATACCACCGTATGACAGAAAC
The DNA here is from genome assembly GCF_056858335.1 of Agaribacillus sp. DX54. Classification (NCBI taxonomy): domain Bacteria; kingdom Pseudomonadati; phylum Bacteroidota; class Cytophagia; order Cytophagales; family Splendidivirgaceae; genus Agaribacillus; species Agaribacillus sp. DX54. Next base: position 27,618 of record NZ_JBXEQE010000024.1, on the reverse strand, counting down.
AGGTCCTGAAAGTGATCCAGCATCAAATCCGCCCCCTTGGTTTTGGTCATGAAAGGTGCATCTATGTACATGACATCACGTTCATATTCCATAGTTAAATAGGCTTTCGATCTTTTAACAAAGCGCAGGCCCAGCGGCGCTGACTGGTATAGCCGGCCTTCTTCTTTCATCTTTTCCACGAGGATGAACAACGCTTCAATGGCATCTAAATACCGGTTTTCTATCAAATCAAAAGCAAATTCACAACCATATGCCCTTATCTTGATAAACTCCACACCCTGGTACAGTACCTTGTGTGCCCTGTGAATATAGGATTTGTCATGCTGGCTATTTAAAGCGGTTTCGAGCAAATTAGGAATACGGTTCGGCCTGAAAACCACATTAAACAGCGTGATATAGTAAGCCACCGGAATATTGGCCAAATAGCCACTTAACAGATTTCTGGTGGCCTGACCAAGGCTTCTCTTTTTAGGCTTTTCTACCAATGTGTGCTTCATGACCATACATGTACGGTCCTCCTTTTCGGATAGCTTATAAGGGTTTATCTGCACCTGCACTCCCCTTGTTCCTTTGAAAAGGGAACCGTCGGCGATCGCCGGTTTAATTTCCTCCCATGGATGGCATGTCTTATTCTCTTCCAGCCAGTACATATCTTCAACCTCCAGAATGTAGGAGTAAATTATGCCTAAGCAGCCAAGACTAACCAGCACACTATAAAATTTGTCATCGTCCTGAACTAACTCTATAAATTCATGGTGATAGTTGGTTGGGTCAGTAATGCCATCTTTCGGTTCTATGCGAAGCACTTTGCCACCGGTGATGACTATGACCATAGATTTTACCATTCCCGATATTCCCGGCAGACCGATGCCCGTACCGTGTGTGCCGGTGGCTATGGCTCCTGAGATGGTTTGGTTGTCAATACCTCCCATGTTCAAAACAGCCAGATTAAGGTCATCCAAATCCCTGTTCAACTTTTGTATGCTGATTCCAGACTCAATTTCTATCAGGTTATCCAGACGGCAACTTTCTTTGAGCACCTGTTTATTAAGATTAAGCACTTGATTAAGCCTGCACATATCCACCAGATAGCCGTCAGAAAGAGCAATGTCTGAATATGAATGGCCTGACCCAATCGCTTTTACCCGCATTCCCTTATCTTCTGCCTCATGAATTATCTGCACTATGTCCTGTAAAGACTCAGGAAGAAAGTATTTAACTGGCGTGACATAAAACTTTTCGATGGTGTTTTTCCAGGTGTGTCTAGTCTTAGATTCCATGACATTTAATTTAAACTTTAAAGAATTGCGTTCCCCTTCAACTATTTAATGCCATTCCACCAATCATGTAACCACCCTACCCCCTTTCCATTTTCATTTTTATTTACCCAAGTTTTTCCCAACGCCCCGACCCACCCGCTCTGAAAATTGCTTCGATCACTGCCATGTTATGCAAAGAATCTTCAAGTGGCACCGGAACTTCCGTATCCTGCAAAATTGCCTGCGAAAACGCATCCCCCTGCAAAGCATACTGATTACAGGCTTCTATGGTAATCACCTGAGTGGCTTGGGTTGAAATGTCCCCATCATCAATCAATATCCTGCAGGGTCGATCGTCGGGGGCATTAAAGGGTATTTCAATTTCGATCATTTTCTTCGTCCCAAAAAACTGCATGGTCTGGTAGCGCTGAATTTGTGTTGCTGCCGTAAAAGTGGCCTGCCCGGAAGGAAAGTCCATCAGAACGGAAACCAACCGGTCTACCTTCAGATCAGGGTCATAATCTATCAAAGAAGCCACCCTTTGGGGCTCCTCCCCGAAAATGAATCTTGACGTGTGAACAGGATAACAACCAATATCATACAAAGCACCGCCTCCAAACTCCGGGATGTTTCTAATGTTCCGGGGGTCATTATTAAAATAACTGAAAAAACCGTGGATTGATTTCAAGTCACCTATTTCACCTTGTGCAATCAATTGGCGGGTAGTGACCCATTGCGGATGGGTTCGAACCATAAATGCCTCACCCACCTTTACTTTTTGCCGGTCCCGGACTTTTATCAATTCACGTACCTCGCTGGTATCGATGGCAACAGGCTTTTCACAGAGCACATGTTTGCCGGCATTCATACATTGAACGGTTACAGGCATATGAAGGTGATTAGGTAACGGATTGTAAATAGCATCAACAGACGCATCAGCCAGTAATTCCTGATATGAACCATAAGCCCTGGGTATCCCCAGCTCCCGGGCCACCTGCTTTACTTTTTCCCCGTCCCTCGATGCAATGGCAACAATTTCCGAGAACTCTCCGGCCTGCATGGCCGGGATCACTTTTTTTACACCAATGTTAGCGGTACTTAAAATTCCCCATTTTACTTTTTCCGACATGTTGCCTAAGTTATCAAATTTTCATTAAAAAACGCCATGTCTGCATCCAAGCCGTTGCACAATTCATCCACGGCGTTTACTTCGACTCGAATCGTTTCTCCCGCCATAACAGTGATCTCCCCGGGAACAGTTTTGAGAAATACTTTCTTTTGTTGGGCCCAACCGTTTACCTGTGGTATTGAATTGATACTCAGGGTTAGGAATAAAAACCCCACGAAGTGATCATACATACTTTTTAAGGTGTAAATCAAATGAAATTACAAAATTTAAGTGTAACTATCCGGACAATTTGCAGCGTTCGATGATATTGATTTTATTGACAGGCAGAAGTGGCTCTTTTGTGGCAGAAAAATATTTTCCGTTGCAGGCAATATTTTTTCGCAACTTGTTATGCATGCATAACAATTTTTACTAAATTTGTTTACCCAATAAGTAAAGTAGCAGCAAAAGAAAATTGATATGAAATTTTATCGTCAAATCAGGATAAAATGGAAAATTAATGAAAAGAGAGGAAACTATAGACTACAATATCAAAATCATGTGGCATGCTATTTCCAGAATGTATAACCAGGAGGCAAGCAAACATGATATCACTACTTCTATTGGGTTTGTCTTATTGAATATAGATTTTGAAGAGGGTACTCCTGCCACTAAAATTGCACCATTATTGGGTTTGGAGTCCAGGAGTTTAACCAGAATGTTGAAAACCATGGAAGAAAAAAACCTGATTTACAAAATGCAGGATCCGGTAGATAAGCGTTCTGTCAGGATTTTTCTAACCGAGGAAGGCAAGAAAAAACGGGAAATATCTGCCAGGACTGTTAAGCTTTTCAACAACAAGGTAAGAGCATACATTCCTGAAAAAAAACTGAAAACATTTTTCGGTGTGATTGGCGACATCAGCAAAGTAATCGAAGACATGAACAAAGAAAATCCACAGGAAAACAAAAAAAAAGAAATTTACATTAACTAATCAAAACATTTTTCCATACAATGAAAAGAAGCATCAAAAAGGTTGCTGTATTAGGCTCGGGCATTATGGGTTCAAGGATCGCCTGCCATTTCGCTAACATCGGAGTGGAAGTGCTGTTATTGGACATCGTTCCCAAGGAGTTGAATGATGTCGAAAAAGCCAAAGGACTTTCCCTGAAAGATCCACAGGTAAGAAACCGGATCGTCAATGAATCTTATACTAATACAGTTAAATCCAAACCAGCCGCCCTTTACAATAAAGATTTCGCCAACAGGATTACTTTAGGAAACTTCGATGACCACATGAAAGATATTGCAGGCTGTGACTGGACTATGGAAGTGGTGGTAGAAAATCTAAAAATAAAAAAGGAAGTCTTCAAGCAGGTTGAAAAGTATCGTAAGCGAGGTACCCTGATTACTTCAAATACTTCGGGGATACCCATCAACCTGATGTTGGAAGACCGGAGCGACGATTTCAAAAAACACTTTTGTGGAACCCATTTCTTCAATCCACCCCGGTACCTGAGGCTTTTGGAAATCATCCCTACCAAGAAGACCGACCCCGCAGTGGTAGACTTTTTGATGGATTATGGCGATTTGTTCCTGGGAAAAACTACGGTATTATGTAAAGACACCCCGGCTTTTATAGCCAACAGAATTGGTATTTATGGCATTATGTCGGCTATGCACACCATCGAAAAAATGGCGTTGACCGTTGGTGAAGTAGACCGGTTAACCGGTCCGGTCCTGGGAAGGCCGAAATCCGCCACATTCAGAACTATGGATGTGGTCGGTTTGGATACCACGGTTAAAGTTGCCGGCAACCTCTATGAAGGCCTTCCGGAAGACGAGGGAAGGGATACTTACAAATTGCCGAATATTGTAAAAGCGTTGCATGACAGAAAGTGGTGGGGTGACAAAACCCGGCAGGGATATTTCAAAAAAACAAAAAATGCCGAAGGGAAAACCGAAATTCTGGAGTTAGACCTAAAGAAACTTGAATATGGCTCCAGAACCAAGGCAAAGTTCAAGGCCCTGGAAGCTGTAAAGGATATCGAGGATTTAAAGCAAAGGATAACAACGCTGGTCAATTTCGACGATAAAGCCGGGAAATTCTACCGTTCCACTTTTTATGACTTATTCAAATACTGTTCTTTTCGTATTCCTGAAGTGGCCGATGAGTTGTACAAAATCGACCAGGCCGTCAGTGCTGGTTTTGGATGGGAACTGGGGCCGTTTGCTTCATGGGATCTGCTGGGGGTTCCGGAAACGGTCAAGAAGATGGAAGCAGAAGGGTTTAAACCGAATCAGTGGGTATATGATATGCTGGAAAAAGGCATAACCTCTTTTTTCAGTAGCGAAAACGGGGAAAAACAATATTATGACATTTCCACCGGTGCCTATAAAGTAGTGCCCGGAACCGAAGGCTTGATCCTGCTTGATAATCTTCGTAAAAACAATGTGGTATGGAGCAATAAAGGCGCCACTATCTTTGATATAGGGGACGGTGTAGTGAATTTAGAGTTCCACACCAAAATGAATTCCATGGGACCCGAAGTGATAGAAGGACTGAACACAGCCTATAACATTGCTGAAAAGGATTTCAGAGGACTGGTTGTGGGCAACGAAGGACAAAACTTCTCCGCAGGGGCCAATCTGGCTATGTTGTTCATGTTTGCCTGCGAACAGGAGTGGGATGAGATCAACATGATGATCGCCCAGTTTCAAAATACCATGCGCAAGGCAAGATTCTCTTCTGTACCTGTGGTAGTTGCCACTTCCGGGTTGGCCCTCGGGGGCGGGTGTGAATTGTCGGTACATGCCGACCGTATTCAGGCCCACGCCGAGACATACATGGGCCTGGTAGAAGTTGGAGTCGGATTAATTCCCGCAGGTGGTGGAACCAAAGAAATGGTACTAAGGGCATCAGACGCCAATATTCCCGGCGATCCTGAGTTAAACCAACTGCAGGCCTACTTCATGAATATTGCCACCGCCAAGGTGGCCACTTCAGCACACGAAATCAGGGAATTGGGCTACATGAGATCTGAGGATCAAATTACGTTAAACCGCTCCAGGCTTATAACAGATGCAAAAAAGACAGTCATAGAATTAGATGAAGCAGGTTACACGACCCCTCTTCCCAGGAAAGATATTAAGGTACAAGGCAAAACAGGGCTGGCTTTGTTTGAAGCAGGTATTCATGGCATGAAATTTGGAAACTATATTTCTGAGCATGACGTCAAAATTGCACAGAAGTTGTCATGGATAATGAATGGGGGTGATCTTTCATATCCTACAAACGTGTCGGAACAATACTTACTGGATCTTGAACGGGAAGCTTTTTTGAGTCTTACCGGAGAAAAGAAAACACTGGAAAGAATTCAAAGCATTTTGTTTAAAGGCAAACCTTTAAGAAACTAAACCGAGACCAGATTACTTAATTAATAAGAACAAAAAACTAATATTATGGATGCATATATTGTAGCAGGATTCAGAACCGCCGTTGGAAAAGCCAAAAGAGGCGGATTCAGATTTACAAGACCCGACGATTTGGCTGCCGATGTTATCAAACACCTGGTAGGCTCAATCGAAGGTTTTGACCCTGTACGGGTTGATGATCTCATCGTTGGTAACGCTGTGCCGGAGGCTGAGCAGGGTATGCAAATGGGCCGTATGATCTCTCTGCTCTCTTTACCTCTGGAAGTTCCGGGCATGATTATTAATCGTTATTGCGGATCAGGGCTGGAAGCCATCAATATTGCTTCGGCAAGAATACATGCAGGAATGGCCGATTGCATCATTGCCGGTGGCACGGAATCGATGTCATTGGTGCCGGTTATGGGTTACAAAACCGCCCTGAACTGGAAAATTGCCAAAGACCACCCTGAATATTATCTCAGCATGGGTATAACCGCGGAGCAAGTAGCCAAAGATTTTAACATTTCCAGGGAAGACGCTGATGAGTTTTCTTACAATTCCCACCAAAAAGCCATTAAAGCTATCAAAAAGGGAAAATTTAAGGATGAAATTGTACCCATAACTGTCCGGGAAATTTATGTGGACCAGCATGGTAAAAAGCAGTCCCGGGAGTTTGTAGTAGACACAGACGAAGGACCAAGGGAAGACACAAGTCTTGAAGCACTGGCAAAGCTCAAACCAGCTTTTGCCGCAGGAGGGAAGGTCACTGCCGGTAATTCTTCACAAACCTCCGATGGTGCTGCATTTGTCATGGTAATGTCAGAAAAACTGGTTAATGAGCTAAATCTCAAGCCCATCGCCAAAATGATATCATATACCACCGCTGGTGTAGATCCGCGGATTATGGGAATAGGTCCGGTGGCAGCAGTTCCAAAAGCTTTGAAAATGGCCGGCCTGAAGCTAAAAGACATAGAACAAATTGAACTCAACGAAGCATTTGCCACCCAATCGCTGGCAGTAATCCGGGAACTGGATATGGATATTGATAAACTCAACCCCAATGGCGGTGCTATTTCCCTTGGACATCCACTGGGATGCTCCGGAGCCAAGTTGTCCATTCAACTGTTTAATGAGATGAGAAGAAAGAAACAAAAATACGGTATGGTTACAGCCTGTGTCGGGGGTGGACAAGGAGTTGCCGGCATTTACGAGTTATTGAACTGACAACAATACATAAAATTATCATAACTATAAACGACTGAAAAGTACAGTCAAAAATTTTAAAAAAATGGACGCAGTAGAAAAAAAAGAAGCTATAAAAGGAGGGGAATTTTTAATCAGGGAATCGGAGGCCAGTGAAATATTCATTCCGGAAGAATTCTCTGAGGAGCAAAAAATGATGGCACAGGCCACACAGGATTTCATTGACCATGAAGTGAAACCAGTATTGGAAAGATTGGAGAAAGGGGAATATGAACTGGGTCAGCATTTACTGAAAAAGGCCGGGGAACTCGGCCTTTTAGGCATTTCAATCCCTGAGTCTTATGGTGGTTTGGGCATGAACTTCAACACTTCCCTTTTGATTGCCGATATATTAGGTTCTGCCGGCTCTTTTTCCACAACTTACGGCGCCCATACAGGAATCGGCACCCTGCCCATATTATATTATGGCACTGAAGAACAAAAGCAAAAGTATCTGCCAAAACTGGCCTCCGGTGAATGGGTAGGCTGTTATTGTTTAACAGAACCGGATGCGGGTTCGGACGCCAACTCAGGCAAGAGCAAAGCTGTGCTTTCCGATGATGGTAAACACTTTATTCTCAATGGTCAGAAAATGTGGATCTCCAACGCGGGTTACGCCGATTGTCTGATCGTGTTTGCGAAAATCGATGAAGATGCCCGGCTTTCTGCCTTTATTGTGGAAAGAACCCGGGAAGGAATCACTATGAACGATGAAGAGGTTAAACTCGGTATCAAGGGGTCATCCACCAGGCAGGTCTTTTTCAACGATGTGAAAGTTCCCGTTGAAAATTTACTTTCAGAAAGGGAAAACGGTTTTAAAATCGCAGTAAACATCCTGAATATTGGCAGGATAAAACTAGGCGCAGGTGGTATTGGTGGCATGAAAGAGGTCATTGACCTGAGTACCCGTTATGCCATTGAAAGAAAACAATTTGGTATATCTATTGCCCGGTTTGGTGCCATTAAACATAAGTTGGCCACCATGGCTATTAAAACCTATGTTACCGAGTCACTAAATTACCGGGCCGGTCAAAATATTGACGACAAAATCTCTTCCCTGATTGCAGAAGGCATGGAAGAGAATGAGGCAAAACTGAAAGGCATTGCACAATTCGCCATTGAGTGCTCTATCAGCAAGGTACATGGGTCAGAAGTGCTGGCTTACTGCGCCGATGAAGGCGTACAAATCTATGGCGGCATGGGCTTCTCTGAAGATGCACCCATGGCCAGGGCCTACCGTGACGCAAGAATCACCAGGATTTACGAGGGAACCAATGAAATCAACCGTATGTTGATGATTGATATGATACTGAAAAGGGCCATGAAGGGTGAGCTTGATTTAATGGGACCAGCCATGACTGTACAAAAAGAGTTAACATCTATTCCCGATTTTAGTACTCCGGATAACAGCCACTTGTTTGATGCTGAGAAAAGGGTATTGAACAACCTGAAAAAAGCCGGGTTAATGGTAGCCGGGGCAGCGGCTCAAAAGCTGATGGAAAAGCTAAGTCATGAGCAGGAAATCCTGATGAACCTTGCCGATATATTAATCGAAATTTATGCATCAGAATCAGCCATCTTAAGAACGGAAAAACTGGTCGACATGAAGGGCGAAGAAGCATGCGGAAGGCAGATCGATATGGCTAAAACTTATTTACACTATGCCGTCAACGTTGCCCAGACAGCCGGAAAAGAAGCCATTTATGGTTTCGCTGAAGGGGATGAATTACGCGTAATGTTAATGGGATTAAAAAGGTTTACCAAAATTGATGCTATGAACCTAAAAGAGGCAAGACGAAGAATAGCTGATCATTTGATTGAAAATAATGGTTACAGTTTTTAATGTAAAAGCGACTTAAAATCAGTGAATTGTGGTTCAATATAGGCTTATTTAGTTTTTGATATTTTTCACGTCATAGTTATTCATACAAAAAATTTAATAGAAATTAACATTTATTGTTTGATTCTCTATGAAAATGCCTTTTTTTGATGAAAAATTGATAGGCCATGTGTACTATTCTGAAAGATAAGATCAAGTTAAAAAGCCTTTTAGGAGGTACTGAAGTTTGCGAAAAAAGTAATCATGAGAAAAATTTAGTCCATCTGAAATATTTGATTAAATACTTCTCAAAAGTAAAAAACCAGGGATTAATTGACGATGAAAAATTTAAACTTTTGGTGGCAGTAGTCTGCCAAAATTTCATTGAAAAAGAGATTGAAGCCAGAGTTAATAAAAAAATCATTAACAGCATTCGCTCTTTGTTTAGTTCTTCCCGACATGTCACACAGTAAACAGTTAGCAGAAAAAGCAAAATTTGATATTGAAGAAAATCAACTGAAAAGTGAAGAATTCAGATTTTTGGAGGATCTGCCATTAGAGCTAAGAGAGGTCTTGGAGTTTGGATTGACAATGCAAAAATATCCAGGTCCCTTTACACCCTCTATTGCCAGTAAAATTACTAAAAAACATATTGATAAGATACTTGATTTAACCAAAGATGATAGCGATAAAAATTACAAAGCTAATCTTTGGAATATGGGAATGAGAATCTCCATACTCATGATAGTTACAGGATTGTTTGTCTTTTTGACTTATTATTTTGGCAGAACAGATAAAGAATTATATTTAGAGCTGGTAAAAGTCATCAGTGCATTTTTAGGGAGAGTGGGTATAGGATACGGGATGAAAGCAAAAAAAGCCTAGCTCCTTTGGCAAAACAAGCCAACAAATCGCACCTTCAGGCAGCGATTTATTAGCTGGTATAATGGTTTTCTTAGCTCCCACACCCGACACAATCAATACTGAAGTCCATAGGTTTTACGCCTTTTAACTTCATTTCAAGGTTGTGGATTTTGTCTTTGATATCCATATCAGTGAACATATCTCCTGTCAACCGGTTTTTCAGATTCTCAATTTCACGAGCTAGCTGATCTTTGATGTTCTGGTCCATATTAAAACGCTTTTTTATTTTTGAAAAATCAATGCGATAATGAATGATCAAGTATTGATCACCGTATCATTATTATATCTGTTGAAGGTAAAAATTTTATTCTTGAAATACATGTTCTCGTCATGGTATTCTTTTAATACCTGATATTATAGGATGAAATGGGTCATAAACAGAGATAAAGATAACCCGGGGCAATAGGCTATTCAGGTTAAGCCACCTGACCGTAGGCTATACAGGGTAGCGAAACGTAAAGTTGAGTTTACCAATGGTTTTAAAAGGCAACAAGAAGATTAAAAGCTGAGTCTGGAAGTTAATAGCTTTGTTTAATATATTTGATATTATGAAAATAAAGTAAGTAAGATTTGAATAACAATATCAGAGACGGTATAAACTATCTTGCCAGATGGAATCTAAAAAAACTGGTGAACGCTCAAAAAGTAGTTGCCAGTTATCTTTATTCCAGGATAACCCGTAAACCTGTGCACTGGGGGTTACCGATCAGTATTTCATTTGAACCGACTACATCCTGTAATTTACGCTGTCCTGAATGTCCCAGCGGATTAAGGTCTTTTACACGCCCCACAGGCATGCTCACAGATGAATTATTCAAAAAAACAATTGATGAGCTAAAAGACACCCTGACCTACTTGTTATTCTATTTTCAGGGAGAGCCTTATCTCCATCCCCGGTTTTTGGATTTGGTACAATATGCCTCCCAAAAGGGAATTTATACAGCTACCTCCACCAACGGCCATTTTCTAAATGATTATATGGCGAAAAAAACGGTAGAATCAGGCCTGGACAGATTAATAGTCTCAATCGACGGCACAACGCAGGTGACGTATCAATCATACCGGATAGGAGGAAAACTGGAAAAAGTGCTGGCAGGTACGCGAAATGTAGTCAAATGGAAAAAGGCACTTAAATCGACTACCCCACACGTAATTTTTCAATTTTTAGTGGTAAAACCCAACGAGCACCAGATTCAAGAGGTCAAGAAATTGGCCAAAGACCTGGGTGTCAATGAAGTAGGTTTTAAAACTGCCCAGATTTACGACTACAAAAACGGCTCATCCCTAATACCGACCATCGAGCGTTATTCCAGGTACAAAAAACAAAAAGACGGCACGTATGTTATCAAAAACAAATTACTGAATCACTGCTGGAAAATGTGGCACTCCAGCGTAATCACGTGGGATGGGAAGGTGGTACCATGCTGTTTCGATAAAGATGCCCGGCATAAAATGGGCAATGTTACACAACAAAGCTTCAAGGAGTTGTGGCATGGTAAACCCTACCGGCAATTCCGCGCAACCCTGCTTAAATCCCGCAGCGAGATCGAAATGTGTAAAAACTGTACCGAAGGCACCAGGATTTGGGCTTAACCGGTTGCCCTTGGGAAAAATGAGGCTGGACATTGGAAGAGGTAATGGAGAGACACAGATAGATGATAGATGAAGGCCCATTGGCTATTTCCTGAGGTGATAAAAAAGATAGCCAGCCCGAAGGCCAAGCGTGGCAATAATTGGAAAAAAGGCGGCATTGTAGCCTTGTGGAATCAGGGGCCATAAAATCAACAACAACACCATTAAAATTGAAACCACGAAAAAATATTTCCCCAGATAAGCAGGCTTTTTCCGGGGAATTAGAAGTAACACCGCAGGAAAGTGAAAGGGAATAGCCCATAGCAAATTGAGGTTGTTGGCAGCCGCCTTGTGATCCGTTCCAAACCAGAGAAACAACAAAAATATGCCTAGAAAGCCACTAAGGGAAAACAGGCCTATATCAATCCAATACCTAACCTTATCCTTCCTGAACCCCAGAAAGGTGATCATTGCCAAAAGAAAAAATATCGACCAAAAAACAAATTTTGGTGTGAAAACACCCACATCCAGCGTCTGTGGAGTACCTTGAAAATATACACTTTGTTGTTTTACCAAAGGTACATATCCGCTATCTCGCCTGATCCTGGCCTGGTTAAAAGCCTTATACACGTAACCGGGTAGAAACATGTACTCCAGGGGAGACATCTTTTTATCCATAGGAAGACCCAGACAAATATCTATACCGAAGTCACCCCATGGCTGATAGACTGAAAGCGAGTCAACCATATCCCTGAAGCTGTCATCGGGGGTTACGTAGGTTTCGTCAAAGACTAATTTGTCACCTAAAACATGCTTGAAAACATCCCTGATACGGGTGGCGCAATTGTCGTAGAAGTAATCATAGAAATAATACCTGTTTTCAGGCAGGGCATTGTTGGCCAAAAATTCAAAAGTGGCCTGCTTCTCTTGCTGGTTGAGGTCAAGCAATTGCTCGTGAATGGTACGACCAAAGTAAATATACTGGTTGGTGAACCGGTCAAATTCCCTGGAACCAACCATATATCTTAGATACCCTTTTGTAAAATTTAAGGTAAAATTGGGGTCATCAAAGTCGAATATTCCATAGTCGAAGGCAACATCCAGATCGTTTGGCGGATCATTAATCCTGATAGCACTGTGGCCGTAAATGGTAGAGATAGCTTCCTGACCTGGTTCAGGTGTCAGAAGACTCACCTTTGCCTGAGGAGATAAAGTAATAAACTGTGCCTGGGAGCCTTGAAAAACAAGCAGACAAGCCAGAAAAACCATATGTTTAATCAGACTCATGAACATATTGCTGGTTACCAATGCTGTTGAATTACTTTTAGCATTTGCGCATGAATGCTATTCCCCGCGACAATTTCACCCCCGAAGATAAAATTATCTTCTCCCTTAAAATCGGTCACTATCCCGCCGGCCCGCTGCACTATGAAAGCCCCTGCAGCCACATCCCATGGGTTCAGATTGTATTCAAAAAACCCTTCAAATCTGCCACAGGCTACATAAGCAAGGTCAACAGCCGCACTTCCAAGCCTTCTTAATCCATGTGTCCTTTGCATAAAGCTATCCAGCATTGACAAATACTTCCCGAGGCTTTGAAAGTTGTGATAGGGAAAACCTGTTGCCAGCAATGATCCACCCAGGTCACTGGTTTCGGAGACCTTAATAATCTGATCATTACAATAAGCAGGGCTATGGGACAAGGCATAAAAGCATTCTGTACGGTTTAACTCGTATACGAGCCCCAGTACGATCTCTTTTTGATGGATCAATGCAACACTGATGCCATAGACCGGCAAACCATGTACAAAGTTGGTGGTACCATCCAAGGGATCAATAATCCACTTGTAAGATTCCTCCTCGTGGGTGGCCGTACCTTCTTCGGTGATAAAACCTGCTTCCGGCAGTAAATTCGACAGCCCCTCGACCAACATGCTCTCGGCTGTTTTGTCCACATAAGAAACCAGATCATTAAGCCCCTTGAGCTGAATTGCACTTTTGTCAAAAGCGCTGCTTTCTGTTTGAATAAAACTACCTACTTCAGATACCAGGATTTTTAATTCGGCTAAAACTTGTTCGAGATCAGGCATATTTTTTTGTTTTTGATCGCTTGAACCATGTCCAACAATTTCCCTGACAGCATTTATTATTACCAGACACTATACTATGTTTTAAAAATCGATCAAACAGAATTATGCAATGATAAAAATTGCATTCCAATTTTCCTTGGCATTTTTAATAAATTGTAGGGGTGTAAAAACGAAAATCGCCCTAAAGCCTTGGGTGACAATGAGCGATTTTCAACTTAAACCTAAAACCTATGAAGTATTATCTGTACAACAAATTAACTTCCAAATAGTTTTAGGAGATTAAAAAATTATCTCATACATAAAAAATTCCTGAATAACAAAACAAACTTGTGGTTTTTTTGTATCTTAGATAAGCTTTAAAAACGAGAAGTTGATAATATGATGAAAAGCATTCTGCTTATTGACGATGAGGACATTAACCTGTTTATCCTGCAAAACCTTTTAAGGCTTAGTGGAATAAAGGGAGAAATAGTGTTTTTTAATACCTCAATGAAAGGTATTAATCATTTGAAAGGCCTGATCGACCGAGGGGAAAAGTTTCCGGATCTTATTCTGTTGGATATTGAGATGCCGGTTTTAAATGGATGGGATTTTCTGGATATGTATAAGCAGTTTGATAAAACCTACACCTATGACTGCAAGGTGATTATTTTTACCACATCGATCATAGAGCAGGACATGATCAAAGCCAAATCATATGAGGAAGTGGAAGATTTTGTTAATAAACCTATGACAATTGAAATGCTTAAAACAATTCAACAAGCACATTTCGTGAATTAAATTATCAGTCTGATTGCTTGTTCCGGCGATGTCCTGCGATAACCAAAACATACTCACCCTTATTTTTTTTGTTTTCAAAAGTCTCCACAAGTTCTCCCAGTGTCCCGTTTAAGGTTTCTTCATACACTTTAGTCAGTTCCCGGGAAACAGAAGCTTGCCGGCCCTTGCCAAAAACTTCCTCAAATTGACGAAGTGTTTTCATCAACCGGTGAGGAGACTCGTAGAAAATCATTGTTCTGGGCTCAAGCCTTAGCTGTTCGAGTTTTTTGTTTCTGCCCTTTTTATGGGGCAAAAATCCTTCAAAAACAAAACTATCGGCAGGTAATCCGGATTTAACCAGGGCCGGCACAAAAGCAGTGGAGCCCGGCAGGCATTCAACGATGATATCCCTGTCCAGACAGGCCCTCACCAGCAAATATCCCGGATCAGAAATACCAGGGGTGCCGGCATCTGAAATTAAGGCCATCTTTTCCCCTTTCTCAAGGCGCTCCACAATGGCCGGTACCACCTTTTGTTCATTAAAAGTATGATAGCTATGCAAAGGCTTCCGGATATTTAAGTGCTTTAACAATACCCCCGATTTTCGGGTATCTTCAGCCAGGATTATATCCACGGATTTCAGGATATGAACAGCCCTGTAAGTAATATCTTCCATGTTTCCTATTGGCGTAGGTACCACAAAAAGCGCCGCAGATGATGATACTGTCATACCGGACTGACCACGCAGATCTTAAGATACCAACTCATCAATGGCTGCGGCCAGTTTATGATCTTTTTCAGTTACTATATCACCGGCATCATGCGTTGACAGTTCAATCGAAACCTGGTTGTACACATTGGACCAAAAGGGGTGATGATCCATTTTTTCGGCTATAATAGCCACCTTGGTCATAAAACCAAAAGCTTCTGTAAAGTCTTTGAAGCTAAAATTTTTTTTCAGTTTGTTATCTTCCTCTTGCCACATAATTGAAAAGTTTATTGTGCTATGATAATGTATTGATATGTAAGGCTAACGGTATCTACACTGATCTGTTCAAATCCAGCCTGTTTTAATTCCGATTCAGCGTCAGTGGTAGTTACTTTTAATACATCAGGAGGTCCTGTGGGGATATCCCCGGTCTTAAAATCAACAATAACCACTTTACCGTCTTTCTTTAATCCCCGGCGTAATTTTGTCAGGTAGTCTGTTCTTTCTTCGATATTGAGATAGGTATTCACAAGCAAGGCAATATCAACCTCTTTTTCCTCCAGGCTGGGGTCATTTGGTGGTACCAATCTTGTTTCAACTTTCCTGGCAATCTCGTCATTAAGACCGGATTTTCTTTCTTCAATAAACTCCAGGAACTGCTCCTCAATATCAATTGCCAGCACCTTTTCAGCCTGATTGATTAAACGAAATGTAAAATAACCGGATCCTGCCCCTATATCGGCAATTACCTTTTCATTCAGGTTCCCTAGTTTATCTATGACCAAATCCGGATTTTGCCAGTCCACTCTGCCGGGATCCTCATATTGTTCGACCAAGGCCTCAAATGAAGGTGCCTGCCGGTCTTGTATAACGGGGGCCTGAACATCATGCAGATCTTCTTCCTGATCCATTTTTTGGGACTCTTTACCGGAATTGCAGCTTGTGAAAACAAGGATCGGTAGAAAAACAGATAATACTTTTATCATAGGTCAATTCTTATCAACATCAAAGGTAGCAATTTTAGTGCTAAACTTTTGAATATTGATTGCATGTAACATTTTGTCTATAACTGAAGGTGTTATTAACTGCCAATCGATTAAATTACGGTAATCACTGGCATAACTCCACGTATTATGAGCCTTTCATTAGATAGGGATGAATTACATTCCATCCGTAAAAGCTACTATAATTTATTGGCGCATTTTATTCACATGGAATCGGCTAAGGAAGATTTTATCGATGGAATATTTAAATGGGGCGTTCAACTTGATTTCAGTAAAAAAGAGATTTACGATGTTATTGCTAACCCGATGTCGATTCGGTTCACTAAGCCAAAAGACAAGATCGAGGCCATCGAATGGGTATATGATCTGGTTTATATGATTTATCTGGATGGAAAGGTAGAAGATATTGAGTTAGAAATTACCACAGAATACGCTAAAAAGCTGGGTTTCGAGCCACATATTGTTAACGATCTGTTAAAAGCGATTGTTACTGCACCATACGATGGCATCGAAAAGGAGGAGGTTAGGGCAGAAATCAAGCAATTTGTCAATGAAAATCTTGGCAAGTAGCGCTTCATAAAGAGATCACCCCATCAATTTTATATGCTTTACGGTAGATATCCATCACTTCATCACTGGAATTCATAACAACATCTGCAGAGATACTTATGTACTTCCCCCCTTTCGAGGAACGGAATTTGAGCTCCTCTCCCGGAAAAATGTCTTCGAATTCCCCTTCTTTCCCACTGGGAACGATGAATTTAAACAGATATTTCGAAGGCCACCGGTAATGGTCATCCAACTGTTTTTTAAAAGCACTATCGTCTTTCTTTTCAGGCATGTAATGAATTTTTCCCAAGTGGGATGAACTAAATACTTTTATTGCAAAAAATTGATTCCTAGTAAAATTTATACCGGTAATCTTCTATAGCGGCAAAGTTCTTAACGGCCTCTAACACATTGATTGATACACGGGATTGTTCTGTTTGTATTTTTTGTGTTTTATAGGTAGTATAATCCGCAATTTCGGGTGCTTCTGTAAAATTAACCAGCTCTATTATCACCACCCCATTGTCCGTTGAAAATGGTGCTGACCTTTCTCCAGGATTTAATGAAAAGGCCTTACCTACCACTTTGGGGGAAAAGCCAATAGAAGGTAACGAGTTGCTGCTGAATTTCAGATCACTGTTGGTGTAGACATTGGCATCTGACCCATAACTCTCAGCGATTTCATCGAGGCTCCCGCTTAACCCATCTAACGTATTGATAATCTGATCTGCTTTTAATAGGTTCTTCACCTTTATGTTCACCTCATTTCTTACATCTTCCAGGTCTGCGGTTCCCTTTTCTACTTCTCCGGTTAATACTGCTACCACGTAGCTTTCATCCAGTTCAAATGTTTTTGAAACTTCTCCAACACTGGCATCATTAAACATCCATCGCACAAGGTCCCTGGCCCCTGACAAATTATTAATGTTTCTCGCGTTTTTATCGATCCCTTGTGCAGATAAAACTGTTAAAGTGTCATTTTCAGCGTTAGCTATAAACTCGTCATAGTTTCCCGAATCAAACGCAAACAAGTCTGCTTTTCTGTAAACCCTTTCCCTTGTTTCTTCACTGGCATACATTTCTCGTTCAATGGTGGCGACTTTAAAAGCCTCGTTGGTTTTTGGCTCAGTAACTTCTATAATGTGATAGCCAAACTCCGTCTCTACCAACCTGTTTACCAAACCGGGCTGTGTCCTTGCAAATACAGCCTCTTCGAACTTGGGAACCCAGGTGCTGCCCTCTGTGCCCCAGCCAAGATCACCACCTCTTGAAGCCGTTCCATCTTTTCCGAATTCTCTGGCCTTCTCTGCAAAATCAGCACCGTTTCTGATTTCCCTTAACACTCCCTGAGCTTCTTTTTTAATCTTTGCCTTTTCTTCATTCGAGTCATCATTCCATGTAAACAAGATATGCCTGGCTTTTGCTGAGAAAACGGTATCTTCCAAAACCTCCGAAATCTTGTAAAACTTGTATCTTCCAATTTCATAGAAAGGTCCCCTGACCTGACCTTCGGCCAACCCTTCCACATCCAATTTCAAAAGTTCCGGCAATTGACCTACGGTATACCTGTTAAAAAATACATTACCATCGGTGTTGATTTTAGCAAAAATGGAGTCATCCTTCGCCTGCTGGAATTCGTCTTTCAAAGCCGCCATGGTCTCGTTAAACGCAATAGTATCATCATGTGAAGGCTTAATTTCAAAGTTCACGTAGCTTAAAGACTTGCTCTCTTCCACTGTAAATTCCTCTGCGTGTTCCTGCAAATAATCACTTAACTGTGACTCCGTTACCTGAACCAAAGAATCCGAAACGGTATAAAACGGAATATACAAATATTTAACTTCGGCCACTGCCGTTT
Source organism: Agaribacillus sp. DX54 (assembly GCF_056858335.1). Lineage (NCBI taxonomy): Bacteria > Pseudomonadati > Bacteroidota > Cytophagia > Cytophagales > Splendidivirgaceae > Agaribacillus > Agaribacillus sp. DX54. The sequence continues at coordinate 9,311 of NZ_JBXEQE010000024.1, read as the reverse complement.
GGGCCTCGTATAATGTCTTCGCCTCCTCGGTGGTAACATGGGTCGAAAGGCCCAGCAGATTGTCATACTTCACCCTTAGTCTTCCAAGCTTCAGGTCGCGTTCGTAGCTTTCCCACTGTGCCCTTTGGCTAGGTGGCAGGTTTGCAATGCTCTGCAAGGTGGCTACCACCTGATCGACATTAAATTCGCCGGTCTCAGGATTAGTAAACTGTTGCCTGATACCCGGGTCAATGTTTCTTCCTTGGACCATATCAACGAGTTCATCATTGGTAACCATCAGGCCAAGGGCATTGAATTCCGGGTTAAAAGCTATGTCAGAGATAATGGCATCCCACGCTGCATTTCTGACAAAAGCCATCTGGCTTTCTCCGGGATTGCCATATCTTGCCTTTAACATCTCTACCCTTTGGCTATACTCCTTTGCGTCTATTTCCTGACCCGCCACTTCTCCTATGGTATTATTGTTTCCTCCCAAAAGTGCAGAATTAGGTCCCAGAAGATCGGCCAAAACGAAGGATAAAATCGCGATTGCCACAGCTGCAACCACAAACTTTCCCATCTTATTCCTTAACGTGTTGATTAATGCCATTACATTGATTTTATAATTAAAGGACGGCAAAAATAACTAGTAAAACGGTTAAATTCAAAATTTTAGGTAATCAATTCTCTTCAGCGGAAGACTTGATAAAGATTTTTACGGTTTCTATGTGGGTATCCTTTTTGGAAACTATTTTAAACGTAAAAGCTTCCAGGTCAATAATCTCGCTTACGTCGGGAATGTTTTCTGTTTCGGACAAGATATATCCCCCCAAAGTGTCATAGTCACCTTCGGGTATATTCCATTGATAAGTGTCGTTGAGATAATCTATTTCATGCCTGGCGCTTAGCAGGTAAGTCTGATGGTCTATTTTCTGTTCTACCAAATCCTCAGCATCGTGTTCATCTTTGATCTCCCCGAATATTTCTTCTATGATATCCTCTATGCTTACAATTCCGGAAGTGCCCCCGAATTCATCCACCACCAGTGCCAGGCTTTTATGTTCAGTGATGAGCTGGATCATCAGTTCATTGGCCATCATCGTTTCCGGAACAATGGGTATGGGTGATAGAATTTTGCTGATTGAATCCGGTTTAGTAAACAATTTGAGTGAATGACAATACCCGATGATATCATCTATGGATTCCTTGTATACCAAAATTTTCGAGTGGCCGGACGCTACAAAAGCGGATCTCAAATCTTCTATGGAATCCTCAATTTCCACCGCCGCGATTTCAGTTCTCGGAATCATGCATTCACGTACTCTTACTGTTTTAAATTCAAGGGCATTAGTGAAAATTTTGGCATTTACGTCTACCTCATCTTCATGCGTTGCCGAGTTTAGTACATTTTTAATGTAATTGTTCAGATCAATCAGGCCAAATACCGGTTTGTCTTCGGAGTATTCCAGTCTAAGTATTTTCTCTATAATAAATTTTGACACATTGATCATGACCCAAACCAAAGGAAACAATATCCAGTAAATCAACTTAAGGAGAGGGGCAAAAAACTTTAACATCCTGTTGGGATTCAACAGAAACAGGCTCTTGGGCGTAAACTCAGCGGTAACTAACACAATAATAGTGGCCAGTAGGGTCTGAATCAGGGGTACCAGAATATCTGAACTGATATAGTGTGGCAGATAGGATGCAATGACCGGTTCCAATAGTTTGGCCATGTAAATACCATAAATCACCAGAGCTATGGTATTGCCGACCAGGGTTGTTGCGATAAACCGGGAGGAATTATTCATAAAGTTTGACAATATCCTGGCCGAGCCTACGCCTTGCTTGCTTTTCAGTTCGATGTATAGCTTGTCTGCCGAGACAAATGCGATTTCAACGCCTGAGAATATTCCGGAAAAAATCAAGGCCGTAATAATGATTATAATATAGTAAGTTTCCATTCAGTGGGTTTGGAGGTTTTAGCCATTTTTGTTTTTCCCCTTTCCGGTTCCAGGGGGTTCGTCATCTTCCATTTCTTCGTGTTGCTTTTTCCTATAAAAATAATACAACAGAAGTGCTATGGTGAACATAAAAATAAAATAGGAGTTTTGAATTCCAAAATTCATAGATTGATGCACACCAATGATGGTTAATACAACCGATAATGACAGAAGAATTATGTCAGTTAACTTCATAAACGAGACAGAAACATAATAATTTTCACAAAATTAAGGGCAAACTTTTGAATTTAATAAAAAATATTAAAACTCATCCTCCAGATAGATTTCGCCGGTGATCTTTCCAATTTGGTAGGACGAAAAATCCTGATTGGCTGTAAGGCCTACTCCTTTAATTATTTTGGTTTGTGTGGTAATGTTGACAAATTTCTCAGTATGAACTTTTTCTGTTCTTGGATTCCAGAATAACTCCTCAGAATTAAGTTTTTCGCCGGTTTGAAAGTTAACTACCTCCACATCTTCTTCTACTTTATAGAGGTTTTCAGACTTTGTATAATATCCTCTGTTAGCGGTAATGGTGGAGGTGATTTTGGAATATTCATCATAAAACTCTATATAAACACCTTCAGGATACTCCAAATCACCATTTTGAAAAGTCAATTGTCTGGCGCCTTTAATCCTGAGCTTTATGACCGCAGAATCACTGACCATTGTGACTACATTGTGTGACTCAACAATAGGGCCATCATATTCATCTTCTTCATCGATGGCGTCGTTTCCACTACAGGCGGCAATGCCCCACAAGACAAAGCAATACAGTAGCAATCTAAACAGGTTTGACATACGAACAGATACAAAAAAAGGCGGTCTGATTATTTCAGGACCGCCTTTGTCAAAGATTGAATGTTATCTTTTGTCTATTACGACCTTTTCGTTGATCCAACAACCGACATCCATTGAAGAACCAACTTCCTTATTCTCAGTAAAAATATCTTCTGCCGATGGAAACTGCTCCTTGGCCTTGGCCATCCTCGAGGAGTTACCTGCCAGCTTATACATTTTATAGGCAGCCATAAACACGGCACGATCCTCAACCCTGCTCTCCTTTTTAGCGCAATCCTCAAAACTTCCAAAGTACAGATCGCCTATGTAAGTATATGCTTCTTTTTTACTGGGGTCTGCCCCGGCAGCCTTGCGGTATTGTTCCCGGGCAGAGATTTTGTTGCCTTTTACCCGGTACAAATTTCCGATTTCAATATAGGCGTCGGCTTTTTTAGCATTATCTTCAGTCAGGTTAATCGCTTCATTAAAATATTTTATCGCATTGTCATAGTCTTTATTTTCCCGGCTTTTAAAGGCTATAAGCAGTGCTACACCGTATTCAGGCTCTCTTTCATAAACAGTTTCCGCAGCCTTAATAGCAACCGGAAGTTTCGTACACTTCGAATTAAGGGCATGCCCGACAATACTTTTTGCCAATTTCAGGTCATCGGGATCAGCTTCAAATTTGGGTCCCAGCTTATTTTCTATAAAGTCGCAATCAATTTTTACAATAGCTGCCAACATCCCATCAATAGTGCTTTTGTATTGATTTAACCTTGCTACGTTTTTCTTTGCTTTCATTTTTTCGTCTATGACCGCATTGACTCTTTCATAGATTTCCAGTATCTCTTCTTCACTAATATCACCCCCGGTAAGTTTTTTCCTCCTTACAATATCAAAATAGCCAATGGTATTGTTATCGAGCACTTTTGCACCGTTTAGTTCAAATACTTTATCAAACAAATCCAGCAATTCCGAATACCTGGATTTGTCTCCTTTGTGGTATTTGTAGGCTTTGGCGGCTTTTCTGTTTAAAACATATCCTTCCTTTCCAAAATATTTGATTCTAAGATCGTACATAATCAGGGCCGAGTCCTGATATTTTTTTTTGCCCGCTTCATCCTTTTCAAGGTCTACCAAAGCCTCATAAATCTTGGCGCCGTTGATATAGATAGAGGGATTCAAGTCAGGGGCATTTTTCAAAAGCCAGGTTAAATGCGGCACCGCCTCTTTGAAATTTCCCATTTTTCTACTATCATTATAGAGCGCATTTTTAGCTTTTGCCTGGGATTCCATTTCGGGATCCGATGGCCATTTCCAGGCGCTTCCTCCATTTTGCGCGGTAACGATGCCAGTTGTAATGAGGGTTACAACTAAACTAAAAATAATTCTCATCTTCATAACTTTGTATTTTCTAATTAGTTCAATACTCTTCTTTGGAACCAACGGTCATTAAAACTAATACCAAAATAAACCCTAACATAATTCTCCTGAATTAAACCGTCATCAGTGGTTCCTCTTTGGCCATATTTAAAGGCCAGATTCATGGTTGACAGTCCCTTGACAGGGAAAGAAACCCCAAAATTTATACCAAAGTCGTCCAGTTGTTGGTCTGAAACCTCAAATGGTGTTTTTTGATAATCAAAGCCTAAGCGGTAAGTTACCCGTTTCAAATAGCTTTCAACTGAGGTAATATCGGGCGTAAACTCAGCCCCTAAGTTAATGCCATAATTGTCAACCAATGATGCATTTCTTTGTTCAAAATCCTGAAAGTCAGACCAGTTATTCATATGCAAATCGGCACCGACTGTTAATTTATAAAGTATTTCATAAGAAAGCCCAAACCCAAGCCTTGAAGGCAAACGAATATCGCCTCTCGAATCGTCTATCAAGGTGTCAACCGAAACCTGACTGTTACCTACCAAACGTCTTAATTCTCCTGTCTTCAACTTTTTTGCCCTTAGATCTGACTCAATATCGTAAGTGAATCCGATATTTAAAAACCTCTTATCTTTAATTTCCAGGCTGTAAGCCAGACCGGATGACAATGTAAAGCCATGAATGCTGGTTTTATCAACCACAGAGGTAAGCAAACCTATGGGAAAATCCTGATCCCCGGGCACGGCCAGGGTCTCGTTCACAATGGAGCCGAACAGAATGGAAGCCTTTACTCCTATGGACAGGTTTTTAGCGATTTTAAACCCATTGGAAAAATAGGCTTGTGTGAGGCCTCCTTCTCCCGTATAATTAAAGGTAAGCGGTATTTCATCATTTCCTATCACCGTACCTTCCGATAGAATATTGTAGTTAACTGTGGTCAGAGGCATGATACCCAAACCGGATGTCCACCGGTTACTGATTACCGGAAAGGCCATTGCAAAATAGCCCAATCCTCCTCCTGAGTTGTTTTGGGATAAACCACTGTCATTTTCCAGGCGTCTTGATTCATACACCATACCCGCTTCCAGTACGGTAAAGACGTTTTTTGTCAATAATGCGGGATTGAGATTATTAAGGTACCAACTCTGACCATTGCTCACACCAATACCTCCCATTCCCAAATTGGTAGTAAAGGCCGCAGAATTGATATCACCCAAACCGTTAACCGTGTAAGGGGAAATATTTATCTGGCCAAGCACAATATTGCCACTTGATAGAAATAATGTCAAACCAAGAAAAAACCCTCTACAAGCCTTTAACATTATAGCCTAAAATTCTATTTAAACCTATTAATACCAAATCAGGGATAAAAGTCACATGAACAGAAAGATTTCTTTTCAGCAACTGTGAGTCTCCACCGCAGACAATAATTCGTAAATCTGCAAATTTACTGGCATACATCCGAATCATTTGAGTAATTTCTGCCATTGTTCCGTGCAAAACACCGCTTAAAATTGACAATTTTGTAGTTTTACCAAGCCAGGGAACCTCCTCTTCTGCCTCAACCATGGGGAGGCGCGCCGTAAATTCGTGTATTGATCTGAATCTCAGATGAATACCGGGAGAAATAGCCCCTCCTTCATATTCCCCTTCCTTATTAACCAGATCATACGTAATACAAGTTCCTGCATCTACCACTAAATTGTTTTTATCAGGAAAAAGGTTATTAGCACCAACTACCCCCGCCAAACGGTCCAGTCCCAAAGTGTCTTTGGTCTGGTAATGATTTTTTACCGGTACAGGAGTTTTATGACTCATTATCAAGCAGTTAACTTCCTTTGTGATCTTGTCGGCAATAGCACCAACTTCCTGATTAACAGAAGAAAGGATGACATTTGCAGGCAGGCGATGATTAACCATATCGATGAGCTGCTCAATGCCCAGACCTTCTAATTTCTCCACCAACTCATCGCCTTCAAAAATTCCACATTTTGCGGAAGTGTTACCCAAGTCAATGGCAAAGTTCATCCACTTGTCCTTATTCAGTTCTTTAGAAGATGACAAAAGTAATAAAAATAGATAAAGTTTACACTGTATTTAATGCCTTATACCGAATAAAAGTTGTCTCAAGGGCTTGGTATAGCGTAATATGGGGGTTATTGGTGTCTTTTACTTAGATTCTTTTTACCTTTCAACTAAAATATTTTTCAGGCATCATCAATTAATTTCGTAGCTTTGCGAGCTAATATATGGTGAGCCTATGAAGGAATTGTTGGCAAAATTTGAGAATAAAAAGCCGGAAATTGTGTTCGAATGGCACGATTCACAGACAGAGGCCAGGGGCTGGGTAGTAATTAACTCATTAAGAGGCGGAGCGGCAGGTGGGGGAACCAGAATGAGAAAAGGATTAGACAAACGGGAGGTTGAATCCCTGGCTAAGACGATGGAGGTAAAGTTTACCGTATCAGGCCCACCGATCGGAGGGGCAAAATCGGGTATTGATTTTGATCCCAATGATGCCAGAAAAGAGGCTGTGCTGAGAAGATGGTATCAAGCCGTGATCCCGCTTTTAAAGAAATACTATGGCACCGGCGGTGACCTGAATGTGGATGAAATAAATGAAGTCATTCCCATTACTGAAAACTACGGGCTGTGGCATCCGCAGGAGGGTGTGGTAAACGGACATTTTAAAGCTACAGAACCACAAAAAATAAGGAAACTAGGGCAGTTGAGGCAAGGGGTTTCCAAGGTGATGGAGGATCCAAACTACACACCTTCGGTTTCCAAAAAATTCACCATTGCGGATATGATCACAGGCTTTGGGGTGGCTGAAGCAGTAAGACACTATTATGATTTATGGGGTGGCGAAATCTCAGATAAAAGGGCCCTCATTCAGGGCTGGGGTAACGTTGGATCGGCCGCCGCCAGTTACCTGGCCAAATTTGGGGTTAAAATTGTCGGGATTATTGACAAATCGGGTGGAATCATTTCGCAACAGGGACTGGGACTGGAGGAAATTAAACAACTACATGTAAACCGTAATGGTAATACGTTAAAAACTGACGGGCTTACCGGCTTTGATGAAATGAATGAGAAGTTCTGGGATCTGGGTGCTGAAATATTTATCCCCGCAGCGGCCTCGAGGTTGGTATCAAATGATCAATTGCAACGTATGATTGACAACCATCTTGAAGTAATCTCCTGCGGAGCCAATGTACCTTTCAATGATCCGGAAATTTTTTTCGGACCTACGGGGGAAAAGGCCGATGCCTGTGTTTCCGTTATCCCGGATTTTATAGCCAATTGTGGTATGGCCAGGGTATTTGCCTACTTGATGAGTGAATCTATTGAGCTAACTGATGAGGCAATTTTTGCCGATACCTCTGCCACCATCAGGAATGCTTTACAAAAAACCTACAACATCAACCCAAAACCAGTGCATATTGCCAAAACTTCTTTTGAAATTGCTTTAAATCAATTAATCTGACACTAATTATTAGACAAATGTGAATTTTTGAATAAATCCTGCCGAGTATTTCTGGCTTGTTTGCTTTTAAAGGCATTAGATTATATTTTAGTAATACCTAATCTTATTAACCTAACCTCTTAATGAATAAGTTCTTAATCCCGTTTTTTTTGTCCCTGATACTGCTGCTGTTTTCAAATTATTCGTTAAGCTACGCTTTAGACTCCCCAACTGCCATCCCCCCAAAAAACGCTCTTTCAGTTAACCGGAATACTAACCCGATTGCGGCAAACAACATTCCGGAGGCTGAAATTCCATCTATGAAGGAGGATCCCGAAACCAATACTGAAGATGAACATCACTATGCACCGGGCTGGACTGTGATTCCTTTTGTATTATTATTGCTAATGATCGCAACAGGGCCGCTGTTTTATGAGCATTTCTGGCATAAAAACTACCCTAAAATAGCTGTTTTTCTGGCTGCTATTGTGGTTTTATATTATGTTTTCGCACTTCATAATACCCATGGTCCCATTCATGCGCTGATTGAATATGTTCCGTTTATTTCATTATTATCTGCCCTTTACATAGCTTCCGGAGGTATTTCTATCCATATTGATAAAAAAGCCACTCCCAGGACGAATTTGGGGTTGCTTTCGGTTGGGGCTGTTATATCCAACATCATCGGAACTACGGGGGCTTCCATGTTACTGATCCGGCCATTTGTTCGTTTGAACAGGAATCGTATCCGGTCGTATCACATTATATTTTTTATCTTCATAGTCAGCAACATCGGCGGTTCCCTGACCCCGATCGGTGATCCTCCTTTGTTTTTGGGCTTTTTAAAAGGGATACCTTTTGAATGGACCATGATCCATAATCTGCTGCCCTGGGCTTTCGCATGTACTTTACTATGCACGGTCTTTTATCTTTTCGATAAGCGAAACAAGGACACTCCGGAAGATCCCGAAGAAGAGCCGGTTACTTTTTCCGGCAAGGTGACTGTTGAAGGAAGCAAGAATTTTCTCTGGCTGGGACTGGTGATAGTGGCGGTATTTTTTGACCCCAATATTTTTGACTGGGTGCCAAGTATCCACTATGAAGGTGCAAAGATATCTTATATCAAAGAGACAATCTGGTTGATGGTGGCTTATGGCTCTTACAGGCTTGCCAGCAAAAAGGCAATCAGTGATAACGATTTCAGCTTTGAACCAATCAAAGAAGTTGCCTTTCTGTTCATAGGCATATTTGCTACCATGATGCCTGCCATTGAGTTGGTGGGAAATTTTGCATCTTCTGAAGAAGGGTCAAAGTTGATAACCCATAACACTTTGTATTGGGGAACCGGTTTTCTTTCCGGACTTTTAGACAACGCCCCTACCTATATCAATTTCCTGACCGCCGCCATGGCTGCCAAGGGAAGGGAGATTTCAGTGATGTCAGATGTCATTGATTTTGCGAATGGGGGTCTTCCACAATCTATCCTTTACCTTAAGGCTATTGCTGTCTCAGCGGTTTTTTTTGGTGCGATGACTTATATCGGCAATGGCCCTAATTTCATGGTAAAATCAATCGCTGAACAAATAGGTATTAAAATGCCCTCATTTTTCGGTTATATCATCCGATACTCCATTCCTGTATTGCTGCCTGTACTTTTCATTGTCTGGCTGATATTTTTCGCCTTTTACTAAAGCCGATGTCCC